>NZ_JBFANH010000007.1:197161-280163 GCF_040674755.1 Nocardia sp. NPDC049737
GCAGGTCCCAGCCACGCAGCAGGTCCCAGTCGCACAGCAGGCCCCGACCACGCAGCAAGTCCCAGTCGCACAGCAGTTTCCGACCGCACAGCAGGCCCCGAGCACGCACGAAGTCCCGGGAACGCAGTACGGCCCGTCCGCGCAGCAACACTTGCGATTCGGGGCGGGCCAGTAATGACCGCCGAAATCACCGTGTCTGTGCCGGATGCGACAGAATCCGATGGGAAGATCCGTTGTCCGTGGTCGGAGGGGTCTCAGCTTTACCGGGATTATCACGACAACGAATGGGGCAAACCGCTGCATGGGGATGACGCCATGTTCGAGCGGATGTGTCTCGAGGCATTCCAATCGGGGCTGGCGTGGATCACCATTCTGCGTAAGCGTCCGGCCTTCCGAAGCGCATTTGCCGGGTTCGCGATCGAGCGGGTGGCGGCCTTCGGCGATGACGATGTGGCGCGGCTGTTGGCCGATCCCGGCATCGTCCGCAACCGGGCCAAAATCGAAGCGTCGATCGCCAATGCCAGGGTGGCCGCAGACCTCGATATCGGACTGGACGAGTTGATCTGGTCATTCGCGCCGGCTACTCGGCCACGCCCGCGCGCGATTGCCGAGGTGCCCGCGACCACCCCCGAATCCATAGCTCTGGCAAAAGAATTGAAGCGGCGCGGGTTCCGCTTCGTCGGGCCGACGACCGCCTACGCGTTGATGCAGGCGACCGGAATGGTCGACGACCACCTGATGGATTGCTGGGTCTGAGGAGGGCGGCCCAACACAGGCCGAGCGGTCACATTTCGAACTCAGGTATCCGTCCCCTCCGGCGATAGGGAAGAATGGGACGGGTGTAGCTCGCCAAATGCCGGCGAGCTCACTAGTTGGTGACAACTGGAGTTCCAAGAAAGTGCGCAGCATATCGCGCAGATCTGGAGGGAGCAGAGGATGGCGGCCATGAAGCCCCGCACCGGGGACGGTCCCCTCGAGGCAACCAAGGAAGGGCGTGGAATCGTGATGCGGGTTCCACTCGAGGGTGGCGGGCGTTTGGTCGTTGAGCTCACGCCGGATGAAGCGGCAGCGCTCGGTGACGAACTGAAGAGTGTCACCAGCTAATCCCACACTCGCTGATGTGGCCGGTCTGCTGGCCTGTCCGGAATGCGGTTCCGAAATGGAGTCGCAAGATCGGGCGCTGCGCTGCGGACACGGGCACAGTTTCGACATCGCCAAACAGGGTTATGTCAGTCTATTGACCGGTGCGTCGACGAAAATGACCGGCGATACCTCGGCGATGCTGGACGCGCGTGCCGCGTTCCAGGTCGGGGGACATTTCGCGCCGATCGCCGATGCGGTGGCAACGGCTGTCGCGGCCGACCATCGGGTGCTCGGCGGCGCGGCGGTGCTCGAGGTCGGTGCCGGAACCGGCTACTACCTGGCCGCCGTGCTCGATGCCGTCCCGGCCGTCGGGATCGCCTTGGATGTGGCCAAACCCGCGGCCCGACGCTGCGCCCGCGCCCATCCGCGTGCCGCCTCGGTATTAGCCGACGCCTGGCGCGGACTGCCGGTTCGAGACGGTGCGCTGCATCGAGTGGTCTCGGTATTCGCACCACGTAATCCGAGCGAGGTCGCCAGGGTCCTCACTGCCGATGGTCGCTTCGTCGTCGCTACCCCAACCCCACGCCACCTGGCCGAACTTGTCGGCCCACTCGGCCTGGTTACCGTCGATCCGGACAAGGACCGCCGCCTCACCGACGCCATGTCCGGTCACTTCGACGCGGTAGACCGCACCGTCGTCGAATATCCGATGAAGCTCACCCGCACCGATATTCGTAACGTGGTGGCGATGGGCCCGTCCGCCCATCATGCGACCAACCACCTGGATGGCCTGCCGGACACGCTCGAGGTAACCGCCTCGGTCCAGGTCTCGACCTACCAACCTCAGAATTTGCGAACCTGATCGTAGATCGCGACGGTCTGGGCGGCGATCTGCAACCAGTCGAATTCAGCGATGGCACGGTGGCGTCCGGCCGTGCCATATTCGGCGGCGAGCACCGAATCACCGGCGACCTCGTTGACGGCTTCGGCCAGATCGTGTTCGTATTGCTCCGGCGCATTCGCGTCGTAGTGCACCAGACGGCCCGTCTGTCCGTCCACGACTACCTCGGGAATGCCGCCGACATCCGAGGCGACCACCGCGGTCGCACATGCCATGGCCTCGAGATTCACGATTCCGAGGGGTTCGTAAACCGAAGGGCAGACGAACATCGTGGCCGCGGCGAGAATCTGGCGGATCTGCTCGGTCGGCAGCATCTCGCGCACCCAGAACACATTGCCGCGCGCCTCGATGAGTTCGGCGACGGCGGCGGCCACCTCGGTTTCCAGTTCGCGGGTGTCCGGCGCGCCCGCGCACAGCACCAACTGGATTTCCGGATCGAATTCCCGGGCGGCGGCGAGCAGATGCCCGACACCCTTCTGCCGGGTGATGCGACCGACGAAGGCCACGATCGGCCGGTCGGTCCGCACGCCCAATTCGTCCAGGATCATGCGCGATCCCTCGGCGGGCAGTCCCGGATGCCAGACGGTGGCGTCGATGCCGTTGTGCACCACGTGAACCCGGTCCGGATCGATCGTCGGATAGGCGTCGAGCACATCGTGGCGCATACCTTCGCTGACCGCGATGATCGCGTCGGCGTATTCCACGGCATTGCGCTCCGACCACGACGACAGCCGGTAGCCGCCGCCGAGCTGTTCGGCCTTCCACGGCCGCCGTGGCTCCAGCGAATGCGCGGTCAACACGTGCGGGATGCCGTAGAGGGTCGCGGCGAGATGTCCGGCGAGCCCGGTGTACCAGGTATGCGAATGCACCACGTGCACATCACCCGCGGCATCGGCCATCCGCAGCTGGGCCGACATCATCTGCATCGCGGCATTGGCGGCGTAGAGCATCGGATCCGGTTGGTGTACCACGGCATCGGTGCGTTGCATACCCATGCAATGCACGGTCACCTCGCACAACTGCCGCAACTGCGCCGCCAACTGGGTCACATGGACACCTGCCCCGCCGTACACCTCAGGGGGATATTCGCGCGTCAACATAGCAACGCGAAGCCGGTCGTGATCGCCGGCTCCCGCCCCCGCACCCCCACCGCCCGTGCCGAAACTCACGGCTTCAAACTAGACGTTCACTTTGGCATGGGCCACCTGTACCCGCCTCACGCGGTAGTTTGGCAGGTGTGAGGAGCCAGCCGCACGTACTCGGGATCGTGCTCGCCGGTGGCGAGGGTAAGCGCCTGTTCCCCCTCACCGCGGATCGGGCCAAGCCAGCTGTCCCCTTCGGCGGTGCGTATCGATTGATCGACTTCGTACTCAGCAACCTCGTCAACGCGGGCTATCTGCGCCTGTGTGTGCTCACCCAGTACAAATCGCATTCACTGGACCGGCACATCTCGCAGACCTGGCGGCTATCGGGTTTCGCCGGTGAATACATCACGCCGGTGCCCGCCCAGCAGCGGCTCGGTCCGCGCTGGTACACCGGCAGCGCCGACGCGATCATGCAGTCGCTCAACCTGATCTACGACGAGGATCCGGACTACATCGTGGTCTTCGGCGCGGATCACGTGTACCGGATGGATCCGGAGCAGATGGTCCAGCACCACATCGACTCCGGTGCGGGCGTCACCGTCGCGGGCATCAGGGTGCCGCGCAGCGAGGCGAGTGCGTTCGGCTGCATCGATTCCGACGAGTCCGGGCGGATCACTCAATTCCTGGAGAAGCCCGCGCATCCGCCGGGCACACCTGACGATCCGAACGTCACCTTCGCCTCGATGGGCAACTACGTCTTCACCACCAAGGTGCTGGTCGATTCGATCCGCGCGGACTCCGACAACTCCGATTCCGATCACGATATGGGCGGTGACATCATCCCGGCGCTGGTCGCCGCGGGCGAGGCCTCGGTCTACGACTTCGCCGATAACGAGGTGCCCGGCGCCACCGAGCGCGACCGCGGCTACTGGCGCGATGTCGGCACCATCGATGCCTTCTACGCGGCCCATATGGATCTGGTCTCGGTGCATCCGGTCTTCAACCTCTACAACAAGCACTGGCCCATTCGCGGTGCGGCGGAGAATCTGCCGCCGGCCAAGTTCGCGCAGGGCGGGCTCGCGCAGGAGTGCGTGGTCGGCGCCGGTTGCATCCTTTCGGCCGCGACCGTGCGCAATTCGGTGCTCAGCTCCAATGTCATGGTGGACGACGGCGCGACCGTCGAGGGCAGTGTGATCATGCCCGGCGTCCGGATCGGGCGCGGCGCGGTGGTGCGGCGCGCGATTCTGGACAAGAACGTGGTGGTCGGCGAGGGCGAGATCATCGGCGTGGATCTGGACCGGGATCGGGATCGCTTCGCGGTCAGCAACGGCGGCGTGGTGACGGTCGGCAAGGGCGTCTGGGTCTAGCCGAAATCGCTACTGCGACTGCGACGGACAGAACGGCGCGCAGGCACCGGGTGTTTTCGGCACCGTCGTGGCCGGCGACTTATCGCCGAAATCGGCGGTGACGACCAATAACATCAGCACAACGGCGATACCGAGCACCAGCACAAGAATGATCGCCGAGCGGCCCCAGTCGATCGGATCTCGATCATCATCATCGCGAAACACGCTGAACCTCTCGCTGGACCTCTCCCCGATGGCCACCCTGGGACATCCTCTACTCCTGGATACCCAGTCGGCGGCGGTTTCGCGCGAAATATTTCCGACGGTTATCGCGGACCGGGCTGCGGTGGCGCGACGGTGCAGAACGGTTCGCACGGACCGGGAGTCAGCGGAACTTTTGTCCGCTCGGTGCCGAAATCAGCATTACTGACCCACACCAGCACCACCACGGCCAGCACCATGATGAAAATCAGAAGGCCGAGTGCGGGCAGTAAACAACCGCCGCTGGCTCGTCCCCCATTGATCGTGTGGCCGATATGGCCGATTTCTAGGATCTGGGTTCCGCGTTCCCACACCATGGGCATACCTTGCCGTCGTCGAACCTGGCATCAGCTCGAATACCCGTCCGGCGGCGGCGAAATCAGCACACGGTCAACGAAATCCAAACGCTCCCAACGTTTATGAATAGCCGGACGGTTACTAGCCGCGCGATGCGCAGAGCAGACCGTCCCCGACCGGGATCAGCACGCTGGTGAGTTCGGGATCCTCGGCGATCGCCCTGGTCGCGGCGCGTACGGCCTGGGTCGCGGGATCGCGCTGGGTCTGGTCCGGGACCCGGCCACCGAGTAGCGCATTGTGCAGCACGATCGCGCCGCCGGCGCGCAGCAGCCGCACGGCCTGGGTGACGTATTGCGGATGCTCGAGCGGGGCGGCGTCGATGAACACCAGGTCATAGGCACCGTCGGCGAGCCGGGGCAGCACATCGAGGGCTCGGCCGTTGATCAATCGGGTACGCGCGGGCGGGATCTCGGCGGTGCGGAACGCCTCCTTGGCCGCACGCTGATGCTCGGGTTCGGAATCGATGGTGGTCAGGGTCCCGTCCTCACGCATGCCATCCAGTAGCCACAGGCCGCTGATCCCCGCGCCCGTCCCCACCTCTACCACCGCGCGTGCGCTCAGCAGCTGGGCATACATGCTCAGCAGGGCGCCTACCGAGGGTGGTACGGGTAACGCGCCGAGTTCAGTGGCCCGCTCACGCGCGCTGACGAGGACCTCGTCTTCCACGACGGATTCCTCCACGTAGGAGAGATTTCGCTCCAGATTCGATGCCACGCCTATGAATCTAGGGCACGAAGTCGCAAGTTTGGCTCATCGGTGAAGCGTTATCCCGTGGCTGAGCGATTAATTGTTCGGCGGGGGCGGGGGCGGGATTCTCAGGTGTCCCTCAGGATCTCCACACCCTCGGCATATCGAGGCAAGAAAGAGTATGGGCAAGCAAGACCAGCCGACCGTCCGGCACGGGGCGCGGGAACAACGACATACCGATCGTCTGTTGTAACCGTACGTGACGATCCGAGACCCGGATCGCCACTAGATCCGCAGCCACGGTCCCGAGTAGGAGGTATCACCATCCATATGGACAGAGGGTCATTTTCGGCGCTCCAGGTGCCCTCCGTGGTTACGCAAGCTACCGCCTCCGGGCACGTCGCTCACGCCAGGGCGGCGCGCGAGTTCGCCACCCTGCCAGCGCAAGCTCTCCCGACGGAAGCGGCGCAAGTTCTCCCGACGGAGGCCGAAATGCACGACGAGGACCTCACCGAAATCGAACTGACCGGCACCGCGGCCTTCGACGCGACGGGCGACCGTTCCGCGATGCCGACCTGGGACGAGTTGGTCCGCGAACATGCCGACCGGGTGTACCGGCTGGCCTACCGACTTTCCGGCGACGCTCAGGACGCCGATGATCTGACCCAGGAAACCTTCATCCGGGTTTTCCGTTCGCTGTCGAATTACCAGCCGGGCACCTTCGAGGGCTGGCTGCACCGCATCACCACGAACCTGTTCCTGGACATGGTGCGCAGGCGCAACCGGATCCGGATGGAGGCGCTGCCCGAAGATTACGACCGGGTGCCCGCCGAGGGCCCGAGCCCGGAGCAGGCCTATCACGACGCCCGCCTGGATCCCGACCTGCAATCCGCCCTGGATTCGCTGGCTCCGGAGTTCCGCGCGGCGGTCGTGCTCTGCGATATCGAGGGTCTGTCCTACGAAGAGATCGGCGCGACCCTCGGTGTCAAGCTCGGCACCGTGCGCAGCCGCATCCACCGCGGCCGTCAGGCGCTGCGCGACTACCTTGCGCATAATGGAAGTGAGCAGCGGTTCGCCGCTGACGCGAACCTGGGGTGATCCGGCGCGAGCCGTACCGCACCCGGCGGCCGGATATCCGTTCGGTCGAGCGCAGAAGTGGATGAGTCGGTTGGAAGGGTGAGCACTGAATGAGTGGCGACGCCAGCACGTCAGGTCGTCCCCGTTTCCGTCCCACCGAGCATCTGGCCAGCGAGGCGATCGCGGCCTATGTGGACGGCGAACTGCGGATGAATGCCTATCTGCGTGCCGCCCAACATCTTTCCGTCTGCCCCGAATGCGCGGCGGAGGTCGATGCACAGCAGCAGGCGCGGATCGCACTGCGCCGGGCCGGTCAGGTGTCGATTCCGACCGATCTGCACGACAGCCTCACCCGCATTCCGCTCGCCGAACTACCCGGCGGCGCGACGAGCGCGGCCGCCCGGCCGCCCGCCGGAAGCCCCCGCAACGAGGCGGTTTTCGGATTTCTGACCGATTCGTTCACCGCGACCCGGTGGACAACCTGGTGGCGCAAGTAGAGTTTGCCGAGTGACCACCGAATCGACGAATTCCGGGCCGTCGGAATCGCGGCCCACCGCAGGCGACACCTCCGATTCGGCGACCAGGGGGAAGCTGAATTCATCCGCACCGCCGGCTGCCACCTCCCTCAGGCCGTCGGACGCGCCGACACTCGGACCACGCCCGGTCTACCGCCCCCACGTGGACAATCACACGGCGAGCGCTTTCCGCCGCCCCACCGGTCAGGCCGGTTCATTCGGCGAGCAGCCCAGGTCGGCCGGTTCGGTCGTCCCGCAGGTCGGGCCGGAACTGCACAACAGCCCGCCCGACGCGGTGCTCGCCGAGGCCTTCGGACGCCCCGACGGCTCCACCGAACTCCTCCAGCGTGATCCCGACGCCACCGACACCGGCGCCCCCGTGGCCGGTCCGGCCGATCCGTGGCGCGACCCCGATGCCGCCGCGCGCCTCGGCGCGCCCGCCGTCGCGACCCCGCGCCCCGCGCCGCTGCCGCAGGCGCGCAAGCTTTCGGCCAGGGAGGTGCTCTTCGGCTCCCGGGTGGCGCCCAAGGGGCTGGCCCTGCTCGCGGCCGTCGCGCTGGCCATCGGTGTGCTCGGCGGACTGGTCGGCCGGTTGACCGCGGAGGCGACCTCCCCGCTGACATCGCGCAAGGTCACCCTGGAGCAGTCGGGCGAGATCGAGCGCCCGCACGGTCTGATCGCCAAGGTGGCCAATGCGGTGCTGCCCTCGGTGGTATCGATCCGGGTCACCGTCGGCGACAACGGCGCGACCGGTTCCGGTGTCGTCATCGACGGTGGGGGCTACATCGCCACCAACAATCACGTGATTTCGATGGCGGCACAGGACAAGTCGAACCGGGCCGCCATTCAGGTGACTTTCTCCGACGGCAGCCGGGTGCCCGCCAATATCGTCGGACGCGATCCGAAGACCGACCTTGCGGTACTCAAGGTCGATGTGAAGAATCTCACTGTCGCCAATCTGGGCAAGTCCAAGGACGTCCAGGTGGGTGACGACGTGCTGGCGATCGGTTCGCCGCTCGGCCTGAGCAAGACCGTCACCTCGGGCATCGTCAGTGCGCTGCACCGTCCGGTCGCGCTTTCCGGTGAGGGCAGCGATACCAAGGCCGTCATCGACGCGGTGCAGACCGACGCCTCGATCAACCCGGGTAACTCCGGTGGCGCACTGGTCGACATGGAGGGCAGGGTCATCGGCATCAATACCGCGATCCGCAGTGAGACCGGCGGTTCGGTCGGCCTCGGCTTCGCGATTCCGGTGGATATGGTGACCAGTATCGCGCAGACCCTGATCCACGACGGCCAGGTGCACCACCCGAAGATCGGTCTCAGCGCGCGCAGCAAGCAGGTCGCAAACGATGTGATGAGCGGTGCGGCCGTCGCCGATGTGGAACCCGGCGGACCCGCGGCCAAGGCCGGAATCGTCGAGAACGACGTCATCGTGAAGATCGGCGATCGCGAGGTGACCGGCCCGGACGAGCTGGTGGTCGCGGTGCAGCAGCGCAAGATCGGCGACACGGTTAACGTGCAGTTGATCCGCGATGGCAGGCAGGTGGACGTGCCGGTCACACTGGAGTCGGACTGAGCCGCGGATGGAATCCGGAGCGGCTCGGCAACGTCGGCCCAGGTAGCCTGGAACCGTGTTCAGCAACATCAGCTGGGGCGAGATGGTCATCCTCCTCGTCGCCGCCCTCGTGATCCTCGGCCCGGAGCGACTGCCCGGGGCGATTCGCTGGACCACGCAGAGCCTGCGCAAGGCTCGCGACTACGCCAGCGGCGCGACCCAGCAGCTGCAGCAGGAGCTCGGACCCGAATTCGAGGACTTGCGTAAGCCGCTGGCCGATCTGAACGAGCTGCGCCAGATGTCGCCGCGTCAGATGGTCACCAAACATCTTCTGAATGGCGACGATTCGGTTTTCCGCGAATTCGAGAAGGCGATTCCGGATAAGCAGGACCTGCTCGGCACCAGCAGCGGCATGCCGGACTACCCGATGCCCAAGCTCGAAAAGCCGTTGGAGCACAACGAACGTCCGCCGATCGACACCGACGCGACGTAACTGTGTTCGATTTGCCGCGCCTTCGGCGCGGCGTGTTCGCGGCCCCCTGGTGTCTCGCGTTCGAGCCGTCGAGACTCGCGACTTCGTCGCATGCGCTTCGACGGCTCGGCTGTGTTCGATGGCCGCACCTTCGGTGCGGACGCGAGACGGGCCGCGAACGTCGCTCGTAAGACTCGCTCCGTCGTGGTTGCCAAGGGCTGCAATAAGTCTGTGGTGTCAAGCAGACTAGACGCTTGATCGTGTCGAGATGTCTAGACTTCGCACATGTCGGCCGATGACGTGGCGCGCGTTTTCGCGATCGAAGATAAAGTCGAGCGACTCAAGGCGGCCACCGATGGGGTGGCGGCGGCCCAGCAGACCATCAACGAGCTAACCCGCATCCGCAGGGCGGTGATCAGGGAACTTCACGCCGAAGGCTGGACCTTTGCCAGAATCGGTGCGGCGGCGGGACTTTCCCGCGCGCGGATCCATCAGGTGAGTACCCAGGGTCCCGCACCGGAAGGTTTGTTTTTCGGGCACGGATCGCTCACGGTAATCGCACCGGAGGTGCGCGGCGGCCGAGTGCTCGGCGCACCGGATCCGAGTGCGGCACAACGACTGGTGGAGCTACTGCGCGAACTCGGCTTCACCGCAACGGTCGAACACTTCCTGCCGGGCCGACCCGTCGACCTGAATCGGGACGGGCTGATCGTGCTCGGCGGGCCCGAACTCTCGCCGAGCATTCGTCAGCTCATCGCGGCCGATCCGCGACTGCGGCGAGCGGTGGCACGGGCCGGGGATGCCCGGCGCGGCATCGAGGATCGGGCGGCCCGGCGGGTATACCGGCCCGGCGGTCCGGAACCGCACGATATCGCCTATGTCGCGCGGCTCCCGCGTCCCGATGGGCGCGGCACCGCGCTGATCATCGACGGTCTACATCCGCCCGGCTCGCTCGGCGCAATCCGTTTGCTCGCAACCAGATTGGCGACGCTACACGAACGCGCTGCCACACATCTGTTTTCGGTACTGGTCGCCGTCCGCTACGACCGTTCCACCGGTGAACCGGTCGATGCGGATCTACTCACCCCGGTTTACCGGCACGATGCTGAGCCGAGATCAACCTCCGGCCTCCGACGCTGAAGCGTCGACCGTTGGAAACCTTTGACGATCAAGTAGCGCTCGCGACCGTCGCGCGGCACCGTGGGGTTCAGCGGAGTCGCTCGATACTCGCTTGTGCCCGTGAACCCAGGTAGGTAGATCACAGCAGCCCGCTATGACCCCGCGATATGTCACACATCACCTACACCTTTTATCTCGGCTCGATAACCGCGATATCAAGGTAGCTAGCTGATAACTATGCAGGTGGGAGGGGTTTCTCTGGTTTGCGGATCTGCGAGCGCGGCTTGCCGAGGCGGCCGAGCGAAGTCATCCGGACGGTGTCGAGCACGCCGCACCGCGGGAACTCGGGCGCAGCGCATAGGAACTGGTCGGTAGCTAGGCTCGAGGGCAGCGACGACGAAAGGCTTCGCCCGGGAAAGGATCGGTGGCCGTGCGCACGATGCTCGAACAGTTGGTGCAGTTGGCCGATCGAGAGCCGGTGGCGTTGGCCCGCATCGTGGATGCGACGGGGCCGGGGCCGCGCGAATTGGGCGCGGCGATGGTGGTTACCGCAGATGGTGAGGTGCTCGGCTCGTTATCGGGCGGCTGTGTCGAGGCCACGGTGGTCGAGTCGGCACGGGAAGTGTTGGCCAGTGGGCGTGCGGTATCGGATCGGTTCGGATATGCCGAGGCCGACGGTTTCGCGGTTGGGCTGACCTGCGGGGGCGAGATCGAGGTCTTCGTCGAGCGCGTCGATGAGTCTCGGCTGCCGATGCTTTCGGCATTGCGTGCGGCGATCGCGGCGGGTCAGCCGGTTTCGCTGGCCACCACCCTGGATGCCGCCCCGGACTGGAAACTCTTGCGTCCCGGCGATTCCGAGCCCTGGCGCGGCGTCGACCGCGATGCGCAGGCGCTGCTCGCGGCCGGACACAGTGGTCTGGTCGGCTCGGACGAATGCGAAACAGTGCAGGCCCCGCGCCCGCGCGTCTTCGTCCAGACCTTCGCCGCCCCGGCCCGCATGATCCTGGCGGGCGCCAATGACTTCGTTCGAGCCCTCGCCCGCACGGGCCACCAACTCGGCTACCGCGTCACCGTCGTCGACGCCCGCGAAACCTTCACCACCCCAGCCCGATTCCCCTCCGCCCATGAGGTAGTCGTCGACTGGCCGCACCGCTATCTGACCGCCGAGCACGCCGCCGGACGCATCGATGCGCGCACCGTGGTCTGTGTTCTCACCCACGACACCAAATTCGATGTGCCGATGCTCGTGGCGGCGTTGGGCATCGCTGAAATCGGTTTCGTCGGGGCACTGGGTTCGCGGCGCACACATGCCGAACGCATAGCACGCCTGCGTGCAGCGGGTATCACTGACGATCAGCTGGCACGCCTGAAAAGCCCACTAGGCCTTGACCTCAATGCCCATACGCCCGACGAAACCGCCATCTCGATAGCCGCCCAGATTCTCGCCGAGCGTGGTGGTGCGTCAGCCCGGCCATTGGCACGAACCGACGGCCCGATCCATCATTGACCCAGCGATCTACGCCCTGCTACTTACCAGTGCCGCAAGATCCAACGTGATCGACGCACCGGCCAGGTCGAGCACTGCCCGCCCGGACTTCTCGCCGACCAATTCCTATTCCCTGTCGATCAATCGATATGCCGTCGGGCTGACCGGGTCATCGGATGGAACCGGGTTCGGTGCTCTTGTCCGCATTCGGAGATCTTGGGCAAGAGATCTGGTGGCGGGCGCCCGAGATCTGCGTGGTCACATACGGAGCTGCGGACCGGTGACCTGTTCGCCCCTACTTGCCCGCTGTGACCAGGCCGAACACCATGTCAGTTGGCACGTCAGATCGGTATCAGGTCGGTGTCAGCCGGGCCGGTGACAGTATTGGCATGAACAACACAGCGAAGAACTCGAACAGCAGCCGGAACGACTCGACCTGGACCGACATGGTTGTCGTCGACGACACCGCACTGGCGGTGACCGACACCGGCGGCCCCGGTCGTCCGGTGCTCTACCTCAACGGCTCCTACGCTACCCAACGCAGCTGGCGGCCCGTCATCTCCGAACTCGGCACCGACTGGCGCCACATCACCTACGACGAGCGCGCTCGCGGCAAGTCGAAGAAGTCGGCGGACTATTCGT
Organism: Nocardia sp. NPDC049737; assembly: GCF_040674755.1. Lineage (NCBI taxonomy): Bacteria > Bacillati > Actinomycetota > Actinomycetes > Mycobacteriales > Nocardiaceae > Nocardia > Nocardia sp. NPDC049737. The sequence continues at coordinate 209,751 of NZ_JBFANH010000007.1, forward strand.
TCGAGGGCTGCCTGCGCGATATCGACGCCGTCCTCGCCGCACGCGGTGTGCAGCGACCGCTGCTGGTGGGCTGGTCCTACGGGGCAGCGCTCGCATTGCATTGGGCCACACGCAATCCCGACCGTGTCGCCGGAGTGGTCATGGTCGACGGCGGCTATCCGTGGGACTACCTGGCCACCGTCGATAACGGTGACCGCGAGGCCGGACGGGAGGAGATCCGGCGGCTGTTCCGGCAGATGCGGGTACCGATGGCGATGGCCAGCCTGCTGGGTTTGGCCGCTCGGATGAACCCCGCACAGGCCGCCGAGGTCAACATCGAGCTGAACGAGATCGTCGCCGCCAGCGACCCCGTCTTCGACCTCGTCACCTTCCCGATGCGGTTCGTCGTGGGCTCCGGCGCCGCCCAAGGCGCCACCGAGGAAGGACACGCGGCGATGCGTGCCACCCTGGATCCGGTGCTCGCCCGCAACCCCAACGTTCAGGTGAGCGCGAAGGTCACCAGCAACCACACCAGCATCGTGCGCAAAGACTTCCGCGCCATCGCCGCCGCCGCTCGAGAAGCCGCCGCCGCACAGCAAAGCGCAGGTCACTGACGACATGGCAGAGAGCTCACCATCAGCCAGGCCACGGCCTTCGACCCGCGCCGGCATCCGCTCATCAGCTACATATCGTGTGTTGAGTGAGTGGCCCGGGCCGGAGCCGCGGCCGACTGGCTTGTATCGGCCGCTCCGTCGTCTTCAGTTGCCGTACTGTTTGGTTTCGGGTCGTTCGATCATGATCCCGTGAGCCGGTTCCTCGGCCACCGGCCGATGCTCGACTCCGCGCGGAACGACGAAGATTTCGCCGGGAACGAGCGTCACCGGCTCGTGGTCTTGTAGTTCGATGCGGAAGGTGCCGCTCCAGCACAGGAACAGTTCGTCCTCGTCGTGGTGGTGCCAGGGGAATGCGCCGTGGAAGCGGGCGATGCGTACTACGGCGTCGTTTGCCGTAGCCAGGTCCCGCGGCTGCCATGGTCCGGTCAGGTCATCGACGACATCGGTGATCGAGATCTTGCTCATGACTTCATCCTCGCGACGGCAGGGTCGTGCCCCTAGAGCCAATCGGGGCAGAATGGTTTGCGTATGGAGCCAATCGAACTTGCCGACCGGCTCGGTCGCTGGTCCGCCGACCGAGGACCGCTGTATCTGCTGTTGGCCGGGCGATTGCGGACGTTGATCGATGACGGTGAGCTGCGGTCGGGCCTGCGGTTGCCGCCCGACCGCAGGCTCGCGAAAGCACTTGCGGTGGGGCGCAGTACGGTCGTTGCGGCCTACGACCTGCTCAGTGTGGAGGGGCGGGTGGTGCGCCGACAGGGTAGCGGCACCCGGGTCGCGGGACCGGGAGCGCTCCCAGCCCGCGAGACCACCCATTCTCCGGCTTTTCTGCAGCTGCTCGAACCGGACGCCGATGTCATCGCGCTCGCCTGTGCCGCCCCCGCGACACCGCCGCCCGAGGTGGCTCAGGCGTATCAGCACATCCTGCCCGAACTCGCTGCCGCCGAAGGCGACATCGGGTATCGGCCGACCGGACATCCGCTGCTGCGCACGACGATTGCCGATCGATACTCGGCACGTGGCGTGCCGACCGATCCGGAGCAGATTCTCGTCACCGGTGGGGGACAGCAGGCGCTGTCCTTGCTCGCCCGCGCGCTGCTGCGGCCCGGCGACCGGGTACTAGTGGAGGCGCCGACCTATCCCGGTGCGCTGGAGGCGTTTCGGGAGGTCGCGGCGATGCCGCGGACAGGCCCGGTGGGCCTGGGCGCGGTGACCCCGGCGGCGCTCGCCTATGTTGTGGCGACCTACCAGAACCCCACGGGGGCAGTGCTTCCCGCGCTGGCTCGGCGGACACTGGTCGAGTCGGCGAGAACGGCCGGGGTGCCGTTGATCGACGACGAGGTGCTGACCGAACTCGGATTCCCGGGGACCGATCCGCCACCACCGCCGTTGGCTGCCCACGACGAGTCCGTGATATCCATCGGTTCGCTCAGCAAGATCGTCTGGGGTGGACTGCGTATCGGCTGGGTGCGTGCCCCGATCCCGGTGATCGCCCGGTTGGCCCGGCTGCGCGCCGTGCACGATCTCGGCGGCAACATTCCAGCTCAGTTGGCCGCTGCCTGGCTACTTCGCAACCTGGATCCGCTGCGCGAGCGAATTGTGCGGCAGCGCAAGGAAAGTCACGATCTTCTGGTGACCGAGCTGGCCGAGCGCCTACCGGAATGGGAGGTCCCCACGGTGTCCGGCGGTCAGACACTGTGGATCCGGCTGCCCCACGGGGACGGCACCTCGTTCGCCCAGCGCGCCCTGCGGCACGGTGTCGCGATCCTGCCCGGCGCCGGTCTCGACGCCTCCGGCGGCAGCATCGACTACATCCGAATCAGCTTCGTCGCCGATCCCGGCAACCTACGCGAGGCCGCACGCCGCTTGGCCGAGGCATGGCGGAGCTACGAACCACCTGACCAGCCCGCTCCGGCAGCACCACCACTTGCTGTCTAGACCGATTCGCGGGGACTTATTCGGTCTGGTCCGCTGGGCGCTTCGGCAGAAGAAAGACGACAATGCCCGCTATGACAGCGATGACGAACGTCCCGAAGGAGGCGACGGCAAAAGCATGGCCGGCGGCGGCAACCCTGCCGACTGCCGCGGGATGAAATGAGCTGAAGTAGACCGCTCCGATAACGGCTACACCTAGCGCGCCGCCACACTGCTGAGCCGTGGACAACGCCCCGGACGCGACACCTGCCGACTCCGGCTCGACGCGGCTCAGCACTGTGTTGAGCGCCGGCGTGATGACCAGTCCGCCACCGGCGCTCTGCAGAACGAGGGTGGGGATCACCAGCAGGGCAGTGATCCGCGGGCCGGACACCAGCAAGAGGCCGGTCGCCAGGTAACCGCTCGCCAACATGATCGCCCCAACCTCCAGGACCCGTCGTCCATACTTCGGGATGATCCGGCTCGCTACCATGCTGAACACGAAAAATGCGATGGCCGCCGGCGTGTAGACCAGGCCCGCGCCGAGTGCCGACATACCCAGGCCTTGCTGCAGCGTTACCGACAAGGCCAGGTAATACGAGTAGATCAGCGCGTACAGGGTCAGGACGAGAATGATCCCGACCGAGAAGGAGTGCTGTCTGAACAGGGTCAGCGGTACCAACGGATCTCCGCCCCGCCGTTCCAGGCCCCGCTCGATCGCGACGAACAAGCCGAACGCGACCGCGCTGCCCGCGAAGCAAGCCCAGACCCACCCTGGCCACCCGGCCTCCTGCCCCTGGATCAGCGGGAGCACCAAGAGGAATAGTGCGGCGCTGAGCACCAGGACGCCGGGCATGTCCAGCTTGCGAGTGGCGGCTGAGCCTGTCTCCGGTACATATCGGAGGGCGAGCGCGAACATGACAATTCCGATCGGCACGTTCACCCAGAACACCAGGCGCCAGCCCGAGTCGAACAGATCGGCGCCGATCAGCAGTCCGCCGATGATCTGTCCGCCGATGGTGGCCATACCTATGACGATGCCGAGCACGCCGTATACGCTGTGCCGCCGCGCCGCCGGCACCAGCACCGTGACGTACGCGAACACCTGGGGAACCATCAACGCGGCTCCTAGGCCCTGGACGACACGAGCGGCGATGAGGCTGCCTGCGTTCGGTGACAGTGCGCAAACGACTGATGACAGCGTGAAAAGGGCCACCCCGAGAAGGAAAATCCGCTTGCGGCCGTACCGGTCGGCGACGCGCGTAGCGGCAATGATGAAGACCGCGTAACTCAGCTGATAACCCGCCATGACCCACTGGACATCGCCGGCGGAGGCATGCAGGTCCGCCACGATCGAGGGGTCGGCGACCACGACGATGAACGAGTCGAGAACAGCGATGAAAAGGGCGGTCAAGACAACCGATATCGTCATCCACGGAATGGCGTCAGCTTCCGCGGCCACTACCGGCTGGATAGCTGATTGCTGACTACTTGCCACGATAAGAGACCTCTTATTCGTCGGGGTTTATCGTCCTAGGGAATTAGCCAGCTTCTTGACCACCTCGGCCGCCATAACGGCCTGCCCGGAAGTCGAGAAGTGGATGCGATCCGCACTGAGCAGGTTGTCGCGGTCGTTGATCGGGTGATCCCACATGTCCACCACGACGGCGTCGTATTCGGAAGCCAGCCCGCGCACGATCTCGTTGACCGCGGCGATCCGATCCGGCCAGTCAGGGAAGACCGGGACGACATACGCCCTGCCGAGCGTAAAAGTGGTCAGCAAGGCGCCGGTCCCCTTCGCCAGGTCGTACATCTGCCGAAGCGTTCGCTCTATCTCGCCGAAGTCCGGCCTGCGCCGCACGATGTCGTTGGCCCCGCATGGCAGGTGGAGCAGGTCCGGGGAGAACTCGAGCATCCGGGCCGCCTGGTTCTCGAGCGTCTGGGCGGTTGTTGCCCCGATCTCGGAGACATTGAGGTAATCCAGATCCGACCGGACAGCCAGTAAGACCTCGGCAACCCGGTCTGACCAGCCCTGATTCTGGTAGCCGGGGGTGGGGTCGCCGGTTCCCGCCGAAAGGCTGTCGCCGATAACGGCATACCTGCCCCACGGGGCCTCGGTCAGCAATGCCACGGCATCCGCCCGGTCGAGGCAGAACGGGTCGGTCGCCTCGGTGAAAGTGTGTTGCTCCATACAGAAGAACATACGGTCGATCGTATGTTTTCTCAAGCGTGAATATCACGGACGGAGTCGTGGAGATTCGGAAGGTGTTGGAACTCATCACCGTTGGTGATAACCGAGCTTGCCGCCAGTGTCCGGTCATGCGGAGAAGCGCGTCGGTACAGTAGGTGTCCGATCCGGGAATCGATATCGGGTCGGGCGGCGGGGAATTCAGGACACCGATGAAGCGCCGCGAAGACCGCCGGAATCGGGCGAGCTGCCACTTCCGGTTCGAGTTCGGTGTGCGAGCACGTCCGGGAAGTCGAACATCGCGACCAGCGCCGGATCGTGAAGCGCGATCACGCGGGAGACGCCGGTAGGAGTTGGGGCCAGCACCACGATGCCGTTTGCCCGGAATACACCGTCGGCGTCCCGGTAGTAGATGACGGCGGCGGGCTGGCCGTTGGCTGTGGTGGCGAGCATCCGCCAGCTGCCCGGCGTGCCGAGCACGTATGCGTCGAGCATGTGGATGCAGCTCATCCGGCCCGCGTACCACTCGCGGAATGGCGTCGCCTCCAGCGTGGCGTCCGTGCGCAGCACTTGTTCCAGCAGACCGGCATCGGAGTGTTCGAATGCTGCGATGTAGCCGTCGAGTAGTGCACGTGCGCGCTGGTCGGTCGGTTCGAGCAGTTCCTCGGATGCGGGCTCGAGTTCGTCCAGCCGGGCGCGGGCGCGCTGCAGACCGCTCTTGACCGCCGCCGTCGTGGTGCCGAGAATCTCCGCGGTTTCGGCCGCGGAGAACGCCAGCACCTCGCGCAGGATGAGAATCGCGCGCTGGCGGGCGGGTAGGTGCTGCAGGCTGGCGATGAGTGCCAGCCGTAGCGACTCGCGCGCGATCACCGCCGCGGCCGGATCGTCGGCGGGCGGGGCGATCCACCCGTCCGGCAACGGTTCCAGCCACGAAACCTCGCCCGGCGCAACGTGACTCGGCTGGCGATCGGGTCCGTCGTATGGACCTGCCAGCCCCGAGGGCAGCACCCGGTTCCGGCGCGGCTGCAACGCCGTCAGGCAGACATTGGTGGCGATCTTGTAGAGCCAGGACCGAATCGACGCGCGGCCCTCGAATCCGGCATAGGACCGCCACGCTCGAAGATACGTTTCCTGTACCAGGTCCTCCGCATCGTGGGCCGAGCCGACCATGCGGTAGCAGTGCGCCAGCAACTCCCGGCGGAATCGCTCGGTTTCGGCGGCGAACCGGTCCTGGTTCGCCGCCTCGAGCGCGTCCGCCGTCATGCCGCGAGTTTAAGCCGCGGCCGGGCGGTCGGACTCGCGATGACATCCCAGTCGTCCACCAACAGGTGTTCGTCTCGGGGCGTCCACTCGTGGTCGGCCGCCGGAACCTTCAACCACCCCCGGTACGTCTCAACTCCCGCCGTGGATTGCCTGCTTGCCATGCACTGCTCCTTGTCCCGATCGATCCCGCCGCTCGGGACCGTTGCCCATTACGACCGGGACGCTGTTGCGAAGGAATCGAAACCCAGGTCAGCGGGCGCTCAGGGCAGTAGCGCCAATTTGCCGGTGGTGGCGCGGGATTCCAGTTCTGCGAGGACCTTCGGGCCGTCGAACAAGTCGTAGACGGTGGGGCGGACGGGGGTGAGGACGCCAGCGGAGATGAGCGCGGACAGCTCACCCATGAGCTCGCCGAAGATCTGCGGTGCAGCCTGGCTCAACACGCCGATGTTGAGTCCGATGATGTGGACCTGATGCTTGTACACCAGCTCCCAGTTGGTGATCGCGGCTTCACCGCCTGCCACGCCGTAGACGACGATCCGGCCGGTGATCCGCTTGGTCGCGGCCAGGCTGGCGTCGAAGGTGGCGCCGCCGGCGGACTCGAGCACCAGATCGGCGCCGAGGCCGCCGGTCAGCTTCAGTACCTCAGCGGCCAGGTCCTCGATGCGGGAGTCCAGGACGTGGTCGGCGCCGAGTGCCCGCACCGTCTCGTGCTTGCCCGGCGAGGCAGTGGCGATGACCGTCGCACCGTAGTGCTTGGCCATGATCACCGCGGCCTGGCCGGTCGCGCCCGCCGCGGCATGGATCAGCACGGTCTCCCCCGTGGCGATGCGGCCCACAGGCCTGAGCGCGGCCAGCGCGGTGGGCCAGTTCACGACCAGGCCCAGCGCCTGCTCGGCACTCCAGTCCACCGGTACCGGCACCGCCGCGGCCGCGGGCAGGATCATGTACTCGGCGAAAGCCCCGTCGCCGACGCCGATAACGCGGGCACCCGGCTGCGGGCCGGTCACCGCCTCGCCCACCGCCACGACCTCTCCCGCTGCCTCGAAACCCGCCAGATACGGTGGCTGCGGGCCGCCGAGGAAGGTGCCATAGGCCCTCGATATATCGGCGAAGTTGACACCAGCGGCCTCGACCCGGATCAGGATCTCGCCCGGGCCGGGCACCGGTACCGGCGCGTCGGTGATCAAACACATATCCTGCGGACCCATCAGCGAGGTCTGCTGCAGGGCGCGCATAGTGCTGGGAATACGCACGGCAATCAACTCTCTTTCTCGGCTTGCCTCGTCGCGGTCGGTGCCGCACCGTCGACATGTAGACATCGGCCAACTCAGAAAGGAATCGGCGGCCGCGGGTCGTCGTAGGTACACGAGGCGGAGGTCGTGCAGGGCATCGGAGGCGCGTGTGCCGACCATCCCGCGTTCAGCGCGTCCGCAGTCGATTCGCAACAGCGCCGACCTCCCAACATCCGGCCAGCGCAATCCCCGCCCGGGCGGGCACCGAGCCGTTACCAGAAACCAGCACCCTGCCGAACAACCCTCGATACGGCACCGGCCAGTCGAACCGCGCTCCAACATCAGCACGCGCAGCTCGTCGCACGCGGCGCCGATGAAGCACTCGCACGACCCGCCGAGGCGCCGTCGTCGCGTCCCGGTGATACGCGCGCATGCCTGCAGTACGGCTACCCCGAACCTGACGGCAGTGAAGTGTTCGGATCGGCCACAACTGGGCAGCCTGCGGACGAGGTTCGCTGGGTGCGGCTACCGAAGAGTGTTCAGCTCGTCGGCGAACAGCAGGGCGGGGTCGAACTCCATTCCGGTGAAGTGTCCGGCGAGTTCGAGGGAGAGGACGCCGTGGAGTCGGGTCCAGAAGGATATCGCGTGGCGCAGGGTCGTGACCGGTACCGAGTGGTCGGCGGCCCACCGGCGATGGTGTTCGAGGTGGGCGTCGAACGGTGTCGTCGGCTTGTCCGGGGACAGCGCGGAGAATGCCTCGATCAGCATCGTCATGATTTCGTTCGAGATCTCGGTGGTGTCGTCGGGGGCGTGGTATCCGGGGATGGGTGTGCCGTAGATGAGGAAGTAGCGCTGAGGATCGGCCAAGGCCCATTCCCGTAGCGCGTTGGCAAGCACGGCCACGTCGGCGCCGGAGTCTCGAGCCGCGCGCAGGGTGTCGGCGAGGCTGCGGTAGGCGTCGCGAATGAGTTCGGTGATCAACTCGTCGCGGCTGGCGAAGTACCGGTACAGCGCGGGACCGCTCACCCCCACCTGTTTGGCGATCGCGTTGAGCGACAATGCCGACGCGCCTGCCGTAGCGATCTGCTCCCGGGCGCACTGCTTGATCTCCGCCCGCATCTGCACTCGATAGCGCTCTCGCGGGCTCTTCGCACCGGTTTCGGTCATCGGCAACTCCTTCCGGCAGTACCCGCCGCCATCCAGTTAGAGGCTATCACTTTTGCTCTTGCTTCTCACAAAATGCAGTTATAAGGTCTAACTAAAGCAAGAGCCACTAACAAGGAGTAGCGCCATGACCGATACTCGCCCGTCCAGCACACCGAAGGCGCAAGCCGAGGCCGCCACCCGCCGCCGCGGGCGAGCCGCCCTGATCGGGATCGCGCTGACCGCCGCGATTCTGGGAACCACCGCCAGACCGGCCCTCGCCGACGGCCCCACTGCGGACGCGACACCACTGACCTGCGACGGGGCGGGCATCGATCCCGCCGCACCGATCCACTATCGGACCGAGATCCTGATCAACGCGCCACTGGACACCATCTGGAACCTGCAGACCGATGTGGAACGCTGGCCGTCCTGGCAGAAGCCGGTCACCAGCATGAAGCGCCTCGACTCGGGACCACTGCAGGCTGGTTCGCAGTTCCGGTGGACCACTCCCGCCCCCGCCACCGCCACCACCCCCGCGACCACCCTGACCATCACCTCCACCGTCCAGCAGTTACAACCCGAACGGTGCATCCGCTGGAGCGGCCCGGCGATCGGTGACGGGATGCGCATCGACGGCGGCATCCATGTCTGGACCTTCACACCGATGGAGGGCGGCGTCCTGGTGCGCACCGAGGAGAACTGGAACGGAGCCCAGGTCGAAGCGGACGTACCGACCTCCACCCACTTTCTCGGCGCCGGTCTGGAAGCCTGGCTGGCCGACCTGCGGACCGCCGCCGAGGGATAGAAGACGACGAACCCCGGGCGCTCGGAGCACCCGGGGTTCGTCGTGGTTGTCTCAGGCCGCAGCGCAGGCCGGGCGCAGCGTATTCATCGCCGGGCGGTCGGCGAGGGAGACCTCCGTGCTGTGCGCGGTGAAGGCATCGCCGATCAGCGGGAATTGGGTCAGCGCCGCACCGGAATCCTGCACACCGCTGCGGCCGAGGACGGTGCCGAGGATTTGGCGGCTCATTATGCCGAGATCGGCGAGTGGGCGGTTGCGGTGGGTGCGCACACCCAGATTCACCTGACCGATCGCGGATAGGCCGAGGCGATCGTAGGTGTCGAGGAGCAGGCCGATCTCCACGCCGTAGCCGGGGGCGAACGGTACCGAGGTCAGCAATTCGCGGGTGCCGGCGTATTCGCCGCCGAGCGGCTGCAGCACCTGCGACAGTTCCGGACGTAATGCGGCGAGCAGCGGACGGGCCACGAGTTCGGTGACGCGACCGCCACCGTGCGCGTCAACGGCACCGGCCTGCCGCAGCGGCCTGCGGTAGTAGGCCTTCACCAGATGCATATCGTCGACCAGCAGCAGCGGGCCGAGCAGCTTCGGCACGAAGGCCGGATCCGGGTCGATGAGATCGGAGTCGACGAAGGCGATGACATCGCCGCTGGTCACCGCCAGCGACCGCCACAGCACCTCGCCCTTGCCCGGCATCGGATCGAGTTCGGGGACGGCCTGTTCCCGACTGATCACCTCGGCGCCCGCGGCGAGCGCGCGTTCGGCGGTGGCGTCCGTCGATCCGGAATCGAGCACGATCAGCTCATCGACCAGCGTGCCCAGCAGCGGTCGAATGCTGGCCACCACATCGGCGACGGTGTTCTCTTCATTCAGCGCGGGCAGCACCACCGAGACGGTGCGTCCGCGCTTGGCGGCGATCAGTTCCTCGACCGTCCAGTCCGGGGTGTCCCAGGTATTCGTCGTCGCCCAGAGCGGGCTGTCGTGGTGGTGGAAATTCATACCAGACCTCGCAGGGTTCGTGCGGGGGGCCGGATGCCCTGTATCGCGGCGATCATGTCCACGACGCGCCGGGTTTCGGCGACCTCGTGCACTCGGAAGACTCGGGCGCCGGCGGCCGCCGACCATGCTGTTGCTGCCAATGTGCCCTCCAACCGTTCGGATAGACCGACACCTAAAGTCTCCCCGATAAAATCCTTGTTGCTCAGCGCCATCAAGACTGGCCATCCGGTATTTACAAGAATGTCTATTCCCCGCAACAACTCGATCCCGTGGTAAGTGTTTTTGCCGAAATCATGGGTCGGATCGATCAGAATCGAATCCTTGCGAACCCCGGCCGCAACCGCATCTTCTGCGGCGCGGCGCACGGTTTGCGTTACTTCTGCCACCACATCGGCGTAGCGCACCCGATGCGGCCGGGTGCGCGGGACTGCCCCACCGGTATGGCTGCACACGATGCCCACGCCGCGATCGGCGGCCACGCGCACCAGATCCGGATCGGCGCCCGCCCAGGTGTCATTGATCAGATCCGCGCCGGCGGTGACGGCGGCCTCGGCAACCTCGGCGCGCCAGGTATCGATGCTGATCAGTAGCTCCGGATACTTTTCCCGGATCGCCGCGACGAACGGGACCACGCGGCGGGCCTCTTCCGCCGCGTCGACCAGCGTGCCCGGACCGGCCTTCACCCCGCCGATATCGACTAGATCGGCGCCCTCGTCGACGGCGCGCGCGACCGCGTCCATGGCGGCCGCGTCGGTGAAGGTGGCGCCCTGGTCGTAGAAGGAGTCGGGGGTGCGGTTGACGATGGCCATGACCAGCGCCCGATCCGTCGCCACCGGCTTGCCGCACAAGGTGGGAAGCGGCGCTGCGGTGGGGCTGAACATGCACCCGACTGTACCTAGTCCTGTAACACGCCCCCACGGAACGGGTTGTGGACGGCACATTCTTGGGACGCGCAACAACGGGATCGGCGAGCACCTGGGTAACTCGTCGCATGCACCCAATCCGCCGCCGAACGATCGGCCTAGCGCATCGTGCAGATAGCTTGCCGCGCCACCCGCTCCGGCTGCTCGACGAGCGCAGTGACATGGCCGTCGATGCGGCGTGGGCGCGCACCATTCGACTGCGTTCGAGGTAACCCTCGAACCAAGGCTCGATACAGCAGGAGCAATCTGGACGCAGCGCTAGTTCTTGGGGGCGCGGGCTGCGGCGACGTCGGCGGCGTATTCGTCGTAGGCCGGGATGTAGCCGTCGGCTCGACCGGCGAGCACATATAGCTGGCTGTCGGCATCGGATTCGTAGCCCTGCTTGCGGAGTTCGACCTTGCGGCTCTTGAAGGTGGAGGTCTGCTCGAGCTCGGCGACGACCCGGATGAACAGTGGGACCGCATAGCCGGGCAACCGGGAGTAGGCCAGTTCGGCGAGCGCGCGACCGTCGAATTCGGCATCCGGGTACAGCGTCACCGCCGCCATGCCCGCCTTGCCATCGGTGCCCGGGATATCCACGCCGAAGACAACTGCCTGCGAGATCGCGTCGGATTCGGCGAGCACACCCTCGACCTCGGTGGTTGCGACATTCTCACCCTTCCAGCGGAAGGTATCGCCGAGCCGATCGACGAATGCGATGTGATGCCAGCCCTGATCACGGACCAGATCGCCGGTGTCGAACCAGACGTCGCCGTCGGTGAAGCCATCGCGGACCAGCTTCGCCTCGGAGGCGGCCTTATCGGTGTAGCCGTCGGCGGGCGAGCGATCGGTGACCTTGGCCAGCAGCAGACCGACCCCGCCGCCCGGCACCCGGCGCAGCCGACCGTCCTTGTCGCGCTTGGCCTTTCCGGTCGCGTCGTCGTATTCGACGATGGCATAGGGCAGCGGCCCGAAGCCCGCGGTGCGATCCACCCCGAAGGCGTTGACGAAGGCGATATTCACCTCGCTGGCGCCATAGAACTCGACGATCCGACCGATGCCGAAGCGGCTCTTGAACTCGTCCCACAGCTCCGGCCGCAGACCATTGCCGACGGCGAGCCGGACCCGGTGCTGCCGATCGGTCGCCTTGCCCGGCTGATTGACCAGATAGCGGCAGAGTTCACCGATGTAGATGAACGCGGTGGCCTGCTCCCGGATGATGTCGTCCCAGAACCGGGAGGCGGAGAACTGCCTACCGAGCGCGAAGGTGCCGCCCGCGGCGAGCACCGACGACAGCGCGACGGTCAGTGCGTTGTTGTGATAGAGCGGCAGGCAGCAGTACAGCGTGTCGTTGCCGTTCAGGCGAATTCCGAGTCCGCCGAGACCGGACATGCTCTTGGTCCAACGTAGATGGGTCATCACGCTGGCCTTGGGCAAGCCGGTGGTGCCGGAGGTGAAAATCAGGAAGGCACGTTCCTTGGCGGTGATCTGCGCGCAACTCGCCGGATCGGCCGGGTCTGCGTCCTCGGCCGCCTCGTGCAGCTCCTGCGAAAAGACCACATTGGCAAGGGGTTCGGCGAGGGAGTCCAATGCTGCCTGGCATTCCTCCCCGACCACATTGAGCACGCTATCGAGTAGCCCGAAGCTATGGGCGAGCACCTGGTCGCGCTGGTGGTGGTTCAGCAGGCCGACCGTCGCACCGAGTTTCACGGTGGCCAGCGCCACGAACAGGGTTTCCGGACGATTGGTCATCAGCACGCCGACCACGTCACCGCGCTGCACGCCACGGTCGGCCAGCACCCGCGCGTACCGGTTCACCTGGGCGTTGGCCGCGCGGTAGCTGAAGGTTTCGCCCTCGTACTTCAGGAACGGCCGGTCCGGATGCCGGTGCGCGTTGCGCTGGAAGTACAGACCGACCGAGGATTTGTCATCCGGCCCCACCAGCATGCCGAGCGCGCCGCGCAGCATGGACGGTGCGTCCAATGCCATGAGCGGCAACCGCTTCGCGATATCGAATAGGCTGACCTTCGGGCGGGCGCCAGTGCTCACTGCGTCAAACCTCCTCGTCGAGGGTGGTGCCCGGCTCCTGCGTCACCTCGGATACCTGCACCGGTTTCAGTGCGGCGAAGGCCGCAGACAGATCGTTGACCACGGTGATCCGGGCCATGGCCGACTGGGACACGAACTTCCGATCGTAGAGTTTGTCCAGCCAGTCGAACAGACCTCGATAGAAACCATCGGGATCGAGGACAACCACGGGCTTATCGTGTTGGCCCAGGTAACCGCCGGTCCAGGTTTCGAAGAACTCCTCCAGCGTGCCGATGCCACCGGGCAAGGTGAGGAAGGCGTCGGCGCGGTCCTCCATGACCTGTTTGCGTTGGCGCATGGTGTCGGTGACGATCAGCTCGTCGGCGTCGACATCGGCTACTTCCTTGTGCACCAAGTGTTTCGGGATCACCCCGATGGTGTGCGCACCGCCGGCACGGGCACCGGTGGCGACCGCGCCCATCATCGAGACGTGACCACCGCCGGACACCAATCGCCAACCGCGCCTTGCGATCTCGGTGCCGACCCGGGCGGCGAGGGCGAGCATCGCCGGATCGGCGGTGCTGGCCGAGCAGTAGACGCAGACCGCGTATCCGCCTTGGCTCACCACTGATCCTCCGTCTCGAGCGCATCGGTGTCGGTGGCACCGTCCGCGGTGGCCAGAATGATCTGCACGACCTCCTCGACGCTATCGGTCACATGCAGCAGGCCGAGGTCGCCGGGTGAGATCTTGCCGGAGCCGCCGAGCGAATCGCGTAGCCAGTCGACGAGTCCGGCCCAGTATTTGCTGCCGAACAGGATGATCGGGAAGCGGGTGATCTTGTGGGTCTGCACCAGGGTGAGCGCCTCGAACAGCTCGTCCAGGGTGCCGAATCCGCCCGGCAGACAGATGAATGCCTGGGAGTACTTCACGAACATGGTCTTGCGCGCGAAGAAGTAGCGGAAGTTGATGCCGAGGTCGACCCATTCGTTGAGGCTCTGCTCGAACGGCAACTCGATGCCGAGTCCGATCGAATACCCGCCCGCCTCCGACGTGCCCCGGTTCGCGGCCTCCATCACGCCGGGGCCGCCGCCGGTGATCACCGCGAATCCGGCCTGTGCCAGCGCACCGCCGATGGCCATGGCGGCGTGATATTCCGGATGCCCCGGTGGCGTGCGGGCCGAACCGAAGACGGTGACCGCGCGCGGCAATTCGGCGAGCGCGCCGAAGCCCTCGACGAATTCGGCCTGGATGCGCAATACCCGCCACGGATCGGTATGCACCCAATCGCTGGGTCCATGCCGGTCCAAGAGGTTCTGGTCGGCGGTGCCGCCCGGTTTGCGATCGCGGCGGAACATGATCGGCCCGCGGAATTTGGGTGTCGACTTCGGCGTGCTTGCGATCTCGTTATCGGCGGCTCCGGTGGACATAGCGCCCACGCTACCGGGCTCCCCCGCCTCCCCGAACCTTCAGGCGCCGGACTCAGTCGCGGCAACTATGACGTTGGCGCGCGGCGGTAGAAGCTGCGGGCAAGTCAGCCCGTCCCCGACGAGTTACCGGTGTGCTCTCTAAACGCACCGCCGCTGGTCATGGTGCAGACAGTACCGGGTGTTCTGAGGCCAATTGCTATCTAGTCATCAAGAATTCGGCCGACGTGTGTGTAGGGCGGTGCTGAATGACGCGGTGTGTTTGGTTCGCCCGGTCGGGCCGGGCCAGCGAGGAGGGCGGGGTTGCAGGGGGAAGACGGGGTTGGGTCCGGCGTGCGGTGCGGTCTGTCGCGGTCGGTCGTCGGTGAGGTGTGCGGGGTTCCATTCGTCGGCGGGACATAGTTGAGGGGTGGCACCGCTTGTCGGTGCCACCCCTCAATGCAATTCGGTACGGCTGCCTAGCCGGAGCGGCGGCGTGCGACCTCGTTCAGTGCGGGGCCGAGCTTGCCACCGATCAGTGCGGTGAATTGCCCAGGCTAGGCAGTACCACCCCCACCCGTTTCTGGAGAGCCTTCGGGGACGTCCCCGCCACCGCCGGGTCCTTGCTCGCCCGGTCCTTCCTCACCGGGTCCTTCCTCGCCGGGTCCTTGCTCGCCCGGTCCTTGTTCACCTGGTCCACCCGGTCCACCCGGTCCACCCGGAATACCGCCACCGGGAATCGGAATGGGGATGGGAATAGGGATCGGGATGGGGATGGGGAGAACTCCGACACCGCCACCGCCACCGACACCGCCACCGCCACCGGGGATGACGGGAATAACTCCGCCACCGCCACCGGGCGGGAAGGGGATGGTTGTCGCCGGCGTTGTCGGCGGCGTTGTCGGCGGCGTTGTCGGCGGCGCTGTCGTCGTCGTCGGCGGCACTGTCGTTGTCGTTGTCGTTGTCGGCGGCGCTGTAGTCGTGGACGTCGGTGGGATAGTGCAGTTGGGTCGGGTGATCCTGTTGTTGTCCAGGCTGACCTGGCCGTTTCGTGCCAACAGCCGTCCCTCCACGATGGTTCCGGTCTGCGCCGAGATCGAGGTCAACGCCATGATGGTTCCGACGAAGGTAGTGTTGGTGCCCAATGTCGCGGAACTACCCACCTGCCAGAAGACGTTGCACGGTGAGGCCCCGTTGATGAGGGCGACCGTGCTGTTCGATGCCGTGATCAACGTAGATCCCGCTTGGAAGATCCAGACCGAGTTGGGATCATTTTGCCCATCGAGGGTGACTGTCCCGGTTAGGCCCATGGGGCCCGCCGTGTTATACACCCCCGCGACCAGTGTTTGGCCGCCGAGATCAGGGGGAGCGGCGGTGGCAGGACCGCGACCCGCAGCATCGTTATATGCCGTAGTCAGATCTGTTTGTGCTTGCAACGCCACCGCGTCGGCAGCGTGGATGGTTCCCGTTCCGGGGGTAATAAGTCCCGGCGGAAACCCGGTAACCGCACTCCCTGGACTGACCCCCACATCACCGGAGATGATCGTGGGTCCCGTGTTGGTGACCGTCTGACCCGCCAATACCGCAAAGGATGTGGCCGTCCCCAACCCGACAGGGGGCTGGGCCGCTGACGCTATCCCATTGAATATCAGCAGGACTGTGGCGGCCACAACCGTCACCGCAGCGATGATCAATCGTCCGACCGGACGCGCCCGGGGCGAGTTGGACGGCAATGTCACTGGTTTCCCTTCGCCGTTGCACGGCACACGTGTGAATGTCACTGTCTGTCTTCGATGCAACTGGACAGCGTGGATGGGTCGACCCGCCGCGATTTGCTCACCGCTGTTCTAGAAGCTTCCAAACCGGCCCGACCACGCCAATAAGTCGAAGCCAGAAATTAACCCATCCAGGGTCGCGCGACTTACGAAGTACCTTTCGATGCCGATGTAGCGGGGCGTGGGCGATGCTCGCGTCAGTGTGCTTGCTACTGAATCGGTGTCACGGTCGAGTCTCGCCACGGGAGTATCAGCGGTTCGCAAAACAATGCGCGATCCCTCTTCTGGCGGGCGACCACGCAAGCACCCTCGAGGCCCGTCTTCGGGGGAACACCAATCACCAAACAGGAAGAGGTTAAACAAACATGGGTCTCCTCAGCGGTCTGCTGCCGATCGTGGGCAACCTTCTCACCGGTGTCGTCAGCGTTCTGGTCCACTCGCTGCTCTGACACGAATGCCCGGTTTGCGGCCCGACCCCCGACATCTCAAAAGAGTCGGTCGGGGGTCGGGCCGCAAACAATTCGCTACGCCGAACCGATACAGAGATGATCAACCGAGAGGCTGTTCGAATGATCCTCCAGCCCGTAATCAACCTCGTCACAGGACTTCTCGCCGTCGCTGGAGACACACTCCATTTTCTGACCGGCGGCCTGCTCTAGGGGCAATGACAATCCAGCGGAATGAACGTGAAGTACGGCACGTCCAAGTAGAAGCCCGAGTCTGTGAGAGGTCGGATCGTAGTGTCGAGGAAGATAGCTCGAGCACTCGCCGTAACCGGCGTGTGTGCAGTCGCCGCAGCGACCGGCGCCGTCGTCGCCGAACCCGCTACCGCTGCTCCGGAATTCGATCCGACCGACTGCCCGGCCCTGTACACCCTCGGTGTTCAGGGCACAGGGCAGTCCTCTCTCAGCGCATCGCCCACCGTCGACACCGGCATGCTGTCGGGCGTTTTCACACCAATGCTGGCCAGCATCTCGAAGCCCGGAGCGGCCGACCGCGCATACGTGCCCTATCCCGCGGCGTTCGGCGGGATCGTGCCCGGCGCTGCCTCGTCGTCGTACGCGCGATCCGTCTCCGCCGGACTCGACGAGCTGCGGAGCATGGCCCGCGGAATCAGCAATAGATGCGAGAACACCCGCCTGGCTTTGCTGGGCTATTCACAAGGGGCGCACGTTGTTTCGTTGTTCCTGCGGGAGGTAGGGCTCGGATACGGTGTGGTGGAACCGGACAAGATAGCCGGCGCCGCACTCTTCGGTGACCCGACCCGTGACCCGGGGGCACCGGTGTTCCCCGGCGCGCCGGGACAGCGCACACCCGCCCCCGCGCCCGGTACCGACCGAACAGCATTGGCGGGGTTGCCGCCAGTCGCACAGACGATGCCCGCTGGCGGTGGCATCGGACCGCAACAAGACATTGCCGCAGACTTCGGCGCTCTCTCCGGACGCGTGGCCTCGGTGTGCATTGCAGAAGACCTCGCCTGCGACGCACCCACCGGCGCACCGATACTGCACGCGTTGACGAACATCATCGGCCAGGCACTGCTATCCCCGCTCGACCCATTCACCGCACTGTCCTCGATCCTTCAAGCTGTTGTCGCGACAACCGTGAAGACCGCCGCCGCCGTGGCAAGCAATGACTTGGACGGCAACACGGTCGAAACACTGACGCTGACGTCGGAAAGAACGCTCAGTCAGCGCCTTTCGGAAGCCTCGGACCCGCGGGTGCCGGTTTATGGTCCCGACGCGCAGGCAGCGTTGCTCAAAGTGGGTACAGTCGCGCTCAATATTTTGCTCGCCGTAGTAGGCGTGACACTCGAACCGAGCGAAGTCGCCGAAATTCTCAGCGTCGGCGAGAATCAACCTTTGGACGGCATTGCCCTCCTTACGGAAAAAGTTACCGGCCCGCGATTCCCTTCGGCGCCGATCGAACCCACCGGGAACCTGGTGACACAAGCGTTCGACGCGGTCGCCTTTGCCGTCGCAGACAACGCCGCGCTGCTCGAACCCGCAACGTGGGCGAGATATCAGGATGTTGTCGCACGCCACGGCGCCTATGCATGGGAATCCGTCACCGAAACCGGCCAGACGCCCACCCAATTCGTCGCGGACTGGTTTTCAGCGCTGGCACGCAGTCTCTCCACTCGGACAGGCTCCGTCACCAATGCCAAGGCTTCCGCTGCACCGAGTGTTCCCAGTCAACCTATGGATCCACATCAGGCCGTAGCACCAGGCGATGCAGCTCCACCGGCGATACAGGCCGCCGAATCAGCTACGGCCAAATCCACGCTTCTACATCGCGCACCACGGAAAGACATGTCAGCATCCGTTACCGCTGACCCCGATATCGCAATGTGGTATTGCCTGTGGATGCTCCTGATGTTCCCGGTTTCGTGGCGCTTGCTTCGATATCGGCTCGCCGCCGGCGATGACGCGGGTGTCCGATCCGACTTTCTTGCCGGGTCCACGAACTCAGCCTCGAACAGCGCCAGCTGGTATCGGAGCGCGCCGCCGATAGCCACAGCAGTCGGAGCCATGTCGGTTATCGCGGTGTCGGTGCGCGAGCTCCTGTAGGGGATACCGACAAATCACCATTTTGCAGTGGCTGATGGTCGGCCACGGCGCAGAGTGGCCCACCATCAGAAGATCAACATCGTCTCCCGCTCCCGCGACAGCCTGGCGCGCAGTATTCGCGGTCAAGCCGCCCTCGTCGACCAAGGTCGATGCTGGGGGCCGGGTCTGTCATGGTGGGCCAGCGGGCGGCGGAGTGATGCCAACGAGCGCGGTGTAGACCACCACATTGGACTGATAGCTTCTTATGGTGTGGTCGAATTCGCCGCCACACGTCACCAGTTGCAGCGCGCTGTATCCCTGCGAGTCGTAGACCTCATGGCTTGGGAACTCCGACTTGAGATAAGTGGCTACCCTCTGGACGAGGAAGTGAGCAACCGATCGGTCCGCTCTTGTCACGTGGACCTCGTCCCCGGGCCGCAGTGACGATAGTCGGTAGAAGACCGCGGGTCCGGTGTAGGAGTCTACGTGTCCCAGGATGACCGCGGAGCCCATGTCCCCCGGCGGGGGGCCGTATCGGTACCAGCCCGCTATCTGAAAGTCCGTCGGAAGTTCTACCGTGCGATCAGGATTGAGGCCGAGCTCGGAGAGTGGTCCATCCACGGCAATAGCTGGGATGTGTAGTTCCACAGGGAGCGATTCTGGGAGCGCGGCCGGGGCCACGGTACCGAATGTGGTCACGGCGGCATGGGGGGCCGGGACCAGATTCCCACCTGGGCACAATCGAGCGATCGGACTCATTGCCGCAAGAAGTAGCAGAATGCTGGCCGCTATTCGCAGGTGCCTCGACGACGTCGGCGAACTGCGTCCTGGACTGCGCGGAGTGTGGGCTCGCGCTTCGGTCATTCCGGTTCCAGCCGGGGTGTGGTGGGCCCCTGACGTCGGCGAGTGGTCTGCTCGAGCAGGAGGCCGAGTCCAGGTACCGCCAGCCCACCCAAGGTCATCAACCGGGTCCGGGTCATCGGCGCTGCCGTCTTCGCCGGTACCTGGAGCACCCTTTGGTGGAACTCCAGGGCCGGGCGTCACAGGCGGTGCTGTCTCGGGCGTATCGCGGTCGCCCTGACCACGTTCACCACCGGATCCACCTGGACCGCTGAGGCCTTGCGGTGGGAGTTCCCGAATCGGTGGGCTGGGACCGCGGGGCAACCCTGGAATGACCGATACAGCACGAAATGACGAGCTCATACGAACTCCTCGACAGATAGAATTTATCCCTGAGCCTCACTTGCAATTGTGAATGCGACCGGATCACTTCTATCGCCTCGGCAACCAGCGAAGTGCTTATGGCACTCGACACGTGTTAGTGCGATATTACGCTTCAAGGCCGCAGGGTCTAATTAAACTTTGGGTTCGGGTAGTAGTGCCGAGACTAAATGTGATGCCTCTATTAGACTGCCGTAGTAGCCATGGGTGGGAATCGGGAGAAATTGGCGGGGCCCTCTCTGCCAGAATCGCATTAGTCCAGGTGACCGGTTGGTTCCAGGAGGTGAGTACGGTCGATATCATCGGGTAGTCCCTCGAGTTCGACCGGAGACAGACTCGCTGGTGTGCTCGTTGCGATATCGCCTTCGTCTACCCCGATGAAGGCGGCGATGTCGCACGCAATCTTCTTGTTTACCGATCTGCAACAACGCCTGGCTCGTCCCACAGAATCCAGATGAATTCACCTCGATCAACGACCCCGACAACCCACACAGCGCCGCAGGCATCCACCCCGAGTTGCTGTTCACCGGAATGTGGAATCTGCCGATGTTTACAGCACACGACAGATCGAACTGTGGCACGACCCCAAAGGTCGCTTCCTGACCTGCGATGCCCCGGTGCGGGTCCCGTTCCGCCGCGGCGTCACAACGCGACCGTCCTGAGAGGAGACACGCCCCTCATGCCGGAGCCAGACGTGAGAAAGCTGACCGTGCGTGCCCCGCACCCCGGCCGGAATCAGCGGGACAGTTCGGCAGCGTTGGTGACTCGTTCGGTCAGGTAGTTGCGCAGTGTCGCGGCGACCGAGGTGATCTGGGCGACCGGGACGTGTTCGTCGCGCTTGTGGGCGAGATTGGGGTCGCCGGGACCGAAGTTCACCGCCGGGATGCCGCGGGCGGCGAAGCGCGCGACATCGGTCCAGCCGTATTTGGCGCGCACACTGTCGGCGCCGACCACGCTGATCAGATCCTTGGCGGCGGGTGCGGACAGGCCCGGCAGTGCGCCCGCGGCGGCGTCGGTGAGCTCGAAATCGAGGTCGAGTCCGGCGAATACCTCGCGCACATGCTCGGTGGCTTGGGCGACGGTACGGTCGGGCGCGAAGCGGAAGTTCACGTCGACCTCGGCCTCGTCCGGAATCACATTGCCCGCAACGCCACCGCCGATACGGACCGCGGACAGGCCCTCGCGATAGACGCAGCCGTCGATATCGACCTCGCGGGCCTTATAGTCGGCGAGCCGCTGCAGCACCGGGGCCAAGTGGTGAATCGCATTGTCGCCCTTCCACGACCGCGCCGAATGTGCCCGCACGCCCTTGGTCGCGAGCCGGGCGCGCAGGGTGCCCTGGCACCCCGCCTCGATGACACCGCCGGACGGTTCGCCGAGGATGGCCAGATCGCCGACGAGCCAATCCGGGAGGTCGCGTTCGATGTGGTTGAGACCGTTGTACTTCGCGGAGATCTCCTCGCAGTCGTAGAAGATCAGCGTCAGATCGTGCACCGGTTCCGCGACGGTCGCGGCCAGATGCAGGAAGACCGCGTCACCGGATTTCATATCAACGGTGCCGCAGCCGTAGAGCTGGCGCTCCCCCGCCTCGTCCACGAACGTGCTCGGCACATTGTCGGCGATGGGCACGGTATCCAAATGACCGGCGAGAATGACCCGAGTCGGCCGCCCCAGATCCGTGCGCGCGAGCACCACATTCCCGTGCCGCAGCACCTCGAATCCGCTGGTCTGCTCACGCAGCGCCCGCTCGACCAGGTCGGCAATGACCGTCTCGTCGCGCGAGACGCTGGGGATGTCGACGAGAGCTGCGGTCAGTGCGATGGGGTCGGCGCGCAAGTCGATGGTCACGCGCCCCAGCCTACGGTTCTCCGGTCGCACCCGACGCCATCGCGGCGCCGATACGGTCTCCACTATGCACCCGACTCATCGACGCAATCGGTTACCGCGCCGCAATCGGCGACGGCGACTCGATACACCGGCGGTTTCCGTCGCCGGGGCCGACATCGTCATAGTCGGCTTCTTCTCCGCTAGGGAACCGGACTACGTGACGCGCATGGACGACGCCGCGAACGTGGTCGCCACCCTCGGCGGTCAGGTCGTCGCGATGTTCACCCAGCGTCGTGGCGTCTCGGCCGGCGGTGTCGGCGTGATGGCGCGGCCGCTTTCACCCCGCACGCTGTTCAGCACCGGAAAAGTCGGCGAGATCGCCGCGGCCTGTGCGGAACTCGCCGCGGACGCCGTGGTAGTCATCAACGAGCTCACTCCGCACCAACGTTCGGTGCTGACCAAAGCCTTCGGGCGGTCCACGATCAGCCTTGCGGAATTGTGATAAGTCGAGGTGGCAGGTAGCGGTCGACGTGGCTCACCACGAGTGCGGATGGGTGGGTAACCTCTGTTGACGTGAGCATTCAGGGAGCAGCAGCAGTCGGTATCGCCAATGTGACCGCGGACGGGACCGTATTGGATACGTGGTACCCGCATCCGGAGTTGGGCGCGTTCGGTGACACCGGTACGAAGCGCCTGGACGAGGCGCCCGCGGAATACGCGGCGCTGCTCGGATTCGACGAGGCGCGCGGGGTCGATGTGATCGCGGTGCGGACGACGATCGCCGATCTGTCGGCGGCGCCCGTGGACGCGCACGATGTGTACCTGCGGCTGCATCTGCTCTCGCATCGGCTGGTCAAGCCGCACGAGGTGAGCCTGGACGGACAATTCGGACTGCTCAGCAATGTGGTGTGGACCAACCACGGTCCGGCAGCGGTGGAGGGTTTCGAGGCGACACGCGCCAAGCTGCGTGTCCGCGGGCCGGTCACCGTGTACAGCATCGACAAGTTCCCGCGGATGGTCGACTACGTCGTGCCGTCGGGGGTGCGCATCGGTGACGCCGACCGGGTCCGCCTCGGCGCGCATCTGGCCTCCGGCACCACCGTCATGCACGAGGGCTTCGTGAACTTCAACGCGGGCACCCTCGGCGCCTCCATGGTCGAGGGCCGCATCTCCGCGGGCGTCGTGGTCGGCGACGGCTCCGATATCGGCGGCGGCGCCTCCACCATGGGCACCCTGTCCGGCGGCGGTACCACCATCATCTCCATCGGCGAGCGCTCCCTACTCGGCGCCAACTCCGGCCTCGGCATCCCGTTCGGCGACGACTGCGTCCTCGAGGCCGGTCTCTACCTCACCGCGGGCACCAAGGTCACCACCCCCGACGGCACCGTGGTCAAGGCCGCCGAGCTCAGCGGTCAGAACAACCTGTTGTTCCGCCGCAACTCCACCACCGGCGCCGTCGAGGTCGTGCACCGCAAGGGCACCGGCATCGAACTCAACGCGGACCTGCACGCCAACGACTAGGCTCGTGCGGCCCCGGATCTTCCGGGGCTGTCACGGTGGCGTCATCGCCGACGGCGCAGTCGACATCAGCGATGACGCCGCACGACCGGCCAGACCAAATCGCGACAACTGTGACGTTGGCGGCGGTAAGTTAGCTCTTCCGGCGACTCACCCACATGCGCACGAAATCAGTTGTCGTGTTGCTCCAGGTCTGCGACAGGCCCTACCCGTGGGTGACGCCAGCCGCGAGGCCGAAGGCGATCACCCGGGTCGGGTGGATACGGATCATCTCTCGTGAGACGCCCGAGATATAGGGCTCCACATCCGTCAATTGTTCTGCGGTGCCGCGGATTTCGAGGCAGCGGACGCGCCAGGGCTGGATCGAGGCGACGTCGTCGACGACGAAGGCGATGCGGTTGTTGGTGGCGATATTGCGGAATTTCCAGGACTTGCCCATATTCCAGCCCGCGATATCGATGGTGCCGAGTTCGGCGTTGTAGCGGAAGCCGACCGGGCTGTTCTGGGGTGAGCCGTCGGGGCGGACGGTCGCCAGTCGGCCCAGGCGCTGGGTGGCCAGGTAGTCGATCTGTTCGGGTGTCAGTGCTGCGCTCATACCGGGGACCGTAGAACCTGAACCGAAGTAGAGGTCAAGTCAGCCGAGCAGCTTCTTCTGCACCTTCCCCATCGCATTGCGCGGCAAGGAGTCCACCACGCGGACCTCGCGCGGGCGCTTGTGCACCGAAAGCTGTTCGGCCACATGCTCGATGAGCGCCTTCTCGATGGAATCCGGTGCGGCACCGCGCAATACGACATACGCGACAATCCGTTGTCCCAGATCGGCGTCGGGAAGTCCCACTACCGCAACCTCGGCCACATCCGGATGTCCGAGCAATACGGTCTCGACTTCGCCCGCGCCGATCCGGTAGCCACCGGACTTGATGAGATCGACCGATTCCCGGCCGACAATGCGATGGAAACCACCGGCATCGATGGCCGCGACATCGCCGGTCTTGAACCAGCCGTCCTCGGTCCAGCATTCGGCGGTCGCCTCGGCCCGGTTGCGGTAGCCGTCGAACAGCATCGGCCCGCGAACCTGCAGGCCACCGATGCTCTCACCGTCATGCGGGACATCCGCACCGGCCTCGTCCCGCAGCCGAGTCTCGACACCTGCGACGGGCGTGCCGACCCATCCGGGACGACGTTCCCCATCGAAGCGAGTGGACAGCGTGATCATCGTTTCGCTCATTCCGTACCGCTCGATGGGCGCGTGCCCGGTGAGTTCGCGCAGCCGCTCGAACACCGGCACCGGCAGCGGGGCACTACCCGAGACCAGCAGCCGCGCATCGGCCAATTTCTTTGCCGCATCGGGATTTTCGACAACTCGCGACCACACCGTTGGCACTCCGAAGTACAGCGTGCCACGCGCGTCCGCATATGCCTGCGGCGTCGGTCTACCGGTGTGGATCAGCGGACTGCCCACCCGCAGCGGTCCGAGTACGCCGAGGATCAATCCGTGTACGTGAAACAGCGGAAGACCGTGCACCAGAACGTCATTCGGTGTCCATGACCATGCGTCCGCGAGCGCGTCGAGCCCGGCAGCAATGGCACCGCGATTCAGCACGACCCCCTTGGGCAGACCGGTGGTCCCCGAGGTGTACAGCACGAATGCCGGTGTGGCAGCGTCGGGTTCGGGGTAGCTATGCCACGAGCGCGCGTGCACACGCACCGGAACCACCGGGAGATCCGTCCCCTCCGGCGCCTCACCCAACCACGCCTGCGCACCGGAGTCGCTGAGGATATGCGCCAACTCCGCGGTCCCCGAATCCGGCGGCACCGGCACCACCGTCACGCCGGCGATGAGGCAGCCGACCACCGCGAGCACCGTCGTTACGGTCGGCCGCGCCAGCACCGCGACCCGATCGGCGCGCGCGATGCGCTCGGCCACCGAGGTTGCCGCACCGAGCAAATCACTGCGCGACAGGGTCACCCCGTCGATGGTGACGGCATCCGGAATATCCGCTCCCCCGGCGACAGCGAGCGGGTTGAGCGAACGAAGCAGCAGCGGCGGCGGACCGAATGACATTCGCTCACGCTACTTCGGCAGCACACCGCACCACCACGCTCCCCCTCGAGGACAACGTGGCGCTTGACACACCCATGAGACGGTGAAAACGTCTAAGCAATTCCTTCTCAACCATGAGACCGGTGTCCCTGATGACCAGCCCGTTTCGCAAACCCGCGCCTACACCCGCCGAGGACAGCTTCGATATCGAGCGGCACCTCGACGGTGTCGCCGCATTCTTGGGTGGAACGGCGAACGTGATCATGCAGCTCAGCACGCTGCCGGTCGGCTACGGCGTGTTGGAGAGCACCGTCGACAGCGGCAAGGTCATGCTGCATCCGATCAAACGGCTGCGCACCACCCTCACCTATCTGTCGGTCGCAATGCTCGGCACCGATGATGAACGCGACGCCTACCGCGATGCCGTGAATCTGTCGCATCGCTCGGTCAAATCGACCGCGGCGAGTCCGGTGCAGTACAACGCCTTCGATCCCGCACTGCAACTCTGGGTCGCCGCCTGTCTCTATTGGGGTGCCCGCGATCTCTACGAGCGCATGCACGGCCCGATGAACGACCCCGACGCGGAAGCCTTCTACCGCTACGGCGCTCGACTCGGCACCACACTACAAATGCATCCGAAAATGTGGCCCGCCAATCGCGTCGCCTTCGACGAGTACTGGACCGAACACCTAGCGAAGACCACCATCGATCCCCCGATCCGCGACTACTTCAACGATCTGATCGATCTGAAAATGCTCCCGCGCCCCGCCCGCTTACCATTCGCCCGCTTCCACCGCTTCGTGGTCACCGGCCTGCTGCCCGAGCATCTGCGCGACCAGATGAGCATGACCTGGACCACGGACGACGATCGGAAACTCGCCAGAATCCTGCACACCACCGGCTCGATCACCGCCCGAATGCCGAAGCAGGCCAGGCTGTTTCCGATCAATGCCTACCTGTGGGACATGCGCATCCGCAGGCGGTTCGGCCTGCGGATGGTGTGACTCAGGGGACGGCAGTCGACAGGGGTCGGTCAGCTACAGGCGGAACGAAACGACCACATGGTCGCGCGCGAATTTGCGGATCGCGGCGTCGTCGTCGAGTGGCAGGACCGTCTGCGGCGTCAGCGCCAAGGACAGCGCCGTCCGTGCGATCATCTCGGCGACCGGCTCCGGATCGTATCCGGGCAACTTGCCCTCCCCCTGCAACCGGGTAATGAATTCGGCCAGATAGTCGCGGCCGAGTTCGAGCACCGGCGCGCCCTTGACAGTGAGATACGGCAGCACGATCTCCGGCTCGGTCTTCAACAATCGGTCGAGCAGCTTATTGCCGCGCAGTCCGTTCAGGAACGCAACGAACAGCTCCACGATCTGTTCCTCGGCACCGGCGTCGCGATCGACCTGCCGCTGCTGCGCCACATCCACCTGCTCGACGAACTGCCGCGCCTGCCGCATACCGACGGCCTGGATCAGATCGGATTTGCTCGCGAAGCGCCGATAGAGCGTGGCTAGCGAGAGCCCGCACCGTCGCGCGACCTCCACCATGCTGGTTCGTTTGATTCCGAAGTCCAGGAACGCCAGCAGAGCCGCATCCAGCACCCGCGTCTGGTTGCGATCCTCTGGTCCGGTGCTGCGCACCAGCGCCAGGAGTCTGGTCAGCGTCGCCATAACACCCACCCTTTTTCCGCTCCGATGACACGATGACACCGCTAGCATCGCATGCCATCAGCCCACACTGCCCACGAACGCCCCGAAAGCGTGATTGACACCGCCGCGAGGCAATGAGAGGGTTTATATACTATCTTCTCACCATCCGCTCCTGTCGCGGACGGCCACAGAAAGGCGAGGTCAACGATGACCGAACCACTCCGCAGTGCCGATTACCTGCCGATTCCCGACCGCGTCGGCCCCATCACTCCAGAAACCGTCGAGGAGTACGTCGAGGGAGTCGCGGCTTTCCTGGGCGGCGCGGCGAATGTGATCATGCAGCTGAGCCTGCGCCCCGTCGGCCGCGGCGTGCTGGAGAGCACCGTCGACAGCGGCAAGGTCACACTGCACCCGATCAAACGGCTGCGCACCACCCTGAGCTATCTCGCGGTCGCACTGATGGGCTCCGATGCCGAGCGCGCGCTATATCGGGAAGCAGTCAACGCATCGCATCGACCGGTCCGCTCGACCTCGGCGAGCCCGGTGAAATACAACGCCTTCGATCCCACACTGCAACTCTGGGTGGCCGCCTGCCTCTACTGGGGCATCGACGACCTCTACACCCGCATGCACGGCCCGATGAATCCCGATGTGGCAGAGGACTTTTACCACTATTGCGCTCGGCTCGGCACCACCTTGCAGATGCGACCGGAGATGTGGCCCGCCAATCGTGCCGAGTTCCAACGGTATTGGGATGAGAACCTGCCAAAGCGCGGTATCGAACCCGCCCTGCGCGACTACTTCGACGACCTCATCGATCTGAAGATGATGCCGCGCCCCGTGCAATTCGTTTTCGCTCGGCTCCAGCGCTTCGTCGTAACCGGCCTGCTGCCACAGCATCTGCGCAATGAGATGCGGATGACCTGGTCCCAGCGCGATCAGCGCCGCTTCGATCGGCTGCTGCGAAGGATTTCGGCGGTGCAAACCCGGCTGCCGAAGCCGGTGCGAATGTTCCCGTTGAACACCTATATGTTCGACGTTCGCCGACGCATCCGACTGGGTAAACCGCTCGTATAAGGGGACCGTTTGACACGCTATCGAGGTAATGAGAAGGTAAGTACCAATTCTTCTCATCACCTTTCGATTGCCGCTGATCACCCCCTGAAAGACGAGGCCAACGATGACCTTGCCGCTACCCGTGGAGCCGCCCGATCCCGGTCCGACCTGCCGCTACGGCACCGTCGACAACTTCGCGATGGACGAATTCTGGAGCGGTGTCGCGGCCTTCCTCGGCGGGACGGCCAATGTCATCATGCAGCTCAGCCTGCGGCCGGTCGCCTACGGCGTCATGGAGAGCACGGTCGAATCCGGCCGCATCGATGTGCACCCATGGAAGCGCACCCGCACAACGCTGACCTATCTCGCGGTGGCGCTGATGGGCACCGAAGAGGATCGTGCGAACTACCGCGAAGCCGTCAACGGTTCACATCGCGCGGTGCATTCCGAGCCGGGCGCCGCGGTCAAATACAACGCCTTCGACCCGAAACTGCAACTGTGGGTAGCAGCCTGTTTGTATTGGGGCCTGGTCGATCTGGAGGAGCGGCTGCACGGGCCGATGGACGAGGACACCGCGGATGTGCTCTACCAGTACGCCGCTCGACTCGGCACCACCCTGCAGATGCGACCGGAAATGTGGCCCCGCGACCGAACGGCCTTCCAGGAGTACTGGAATGCCACTCTCGCGACCAAGACCGTCGATGCCCGCACCCGCGCGTACTTCAACGATCTCATCGATCTGAAGATGGTCGCCTGGCCGTTGCGTATATTCGCACCGCTGCAGCGGTTCCTGGTGACCAGTCTGCTTCCGCCGCATCTGCGCGCCGAGATGCGCATGGATTGGAGTGAACGCCAGGAGCGCTTCGCGAACCGATTGCTGCGTGCGATCGGCGCCGTGCACCGCATACTTCCCAAGCCCGCCAGGCTCTTTCCGATGAACCTGTGCCTGTGGGATATGCGCAGGCGGCATCGCCTCGGCAAGCCGCTCGTCTAAGACTTGCCGAACAGCGCGCGCAGAAAGAACGCGAGGTTGGCCGGACGTTCGGCGAGGCGGCGGGTCAGATAGCCGTACCACTGGCTGCCATATGGCACATAGACCCGCATGGCATTGCCCGCGGCGGCCAGCCGCAACTGCTCGGGACCGCGGATGCCGTAGAGCATTTGGTGCTCGAGCCGTTCTGGGCCACGGCCGGTTTCGGCGGCCAACTGTTCAACCGCGCGGATCAGCACCGGATCGTGGGTGGCCAGCATCGGGTAGCCGTCGCCGCCCATCAGGATCTCCAGACAGCGCAGGTAGGAATCGGTCACCTCGGCGGCGCGCTGATAAGCGACGGTATGCGGTTCCCGGTATGCGCCCTTGCAGAGGCGAATTCGCGATCCGGGACCGGACAGCTCACGACAGTCCGCCTCGGTGCGATGCAGATAGGCCTGCAATACCGCTCCGAGCCAAGGGAATTCGGTGCGCAATTCACGAACCGTCGCCAGTGTGGCCTCGATGGTGTTGTGTTCCTCCGCGTCGACGGTGACCCACACACCGGCCTCGACCGCCTTGGTGCACAGAATGCGCAGGTTCTCGGTGGCGATGGCTGGGCCGTCGGCGGGAAGTGCCTGCCCGAGTGCGGAGAGTTTCACCGATACCTCGGTGCGCGCCGCGGTATCTCGGAATCCGTTCAATGCCGCCAAATCGTTGATCAGCGAAAGGTATTCGGTCACAGTGGCATCGGCCTGTGCCCGGTCGGTGGTGTTCTCTCCGAGGAAGTCGACGCTGATCAGCCGGCGGCTGGCCAGCAGCTCCCGCACCACCGGAATCAACTCGTCACGGCCCTCACCGGCCACGAAGCGCCGGACGATGTCGGCTGTGACCGGCGTCCGGGTCAGGATGCGCTTCATCCGCGGTGAGGCAGAGGCCGCGAGTATGACCGGCCGCAATGGATTCATTCCGACCTCATGTGCGGATACCGGTAGTCACCCGGCGGCACGAAGGTCTCCTTGATCGTGCGAGGCGCGACCCAGCGCAGCAGGTTCAGCGGCGAACCCGCCTTATCGTCGGTGCCCGAGGCGCGCGCACCGCCGAAGGGCTGCTGACCGACGACCGCGCCGGTCGGCTTGTCATTGATATAGAAGTTGCCCGCGGCGAATCGCAGTGCGGCCGAGGCTTGTTCGACGGCCTTGCGGTCCTGGGCGAAGACCGCACCGGTCAATGCGTAGGGCGCCGCCCTCTCTACCTCGGCCAATATCGCCGCGTAGGAACCGGGTTCGGCATCGTCGTAGACGTGCACCGCTAGGATGGGACCGAAATATTCGGTGGCGAAGGCGTCGTCGCGCGGATCATCCACCACCAGCACCGTGGGCCGGACGAACCAGCCCTCGCTGTCGTCGTATTCGCCGCCCGCCGGAATGGCGATACCAGCTGACCTGGCGCGTTCGATGGCGGCCACATTCTTGTCGTAGGCACGCCGATCGATCAGTGCCCCACCGAAATTCGTCAGATCCGCGACATCGCCGTAGCTGAGCTCGCGGGTCAGTTGCAGGAAGTCGTCACCGATCGTCCGCCACACCGAACGTGCGATATAGGCGCGCGAAGCCGCCGAACATTTCTGGCCCTGATATTCGTAGGCACCGCGAATCAGCGCGGTACGCAACGCATCCGGATCTGCCGACGGGTGCGCGACGATGAAGTCTTTACCGCCGGTCTCGCCCACCAAGCGTGGATAGCCGTGGTAGCGACCGATATTCGCGCCGACCTGGGACCACAGGAACTGAAATGTCTTGGTGGAGCCGGTGAAATGGATGCCCGCCAGCCGTGGATCGACGAGCGCGACCTCCGACAGTTCGACACCGTCACCGGTCACCATATTGATGACACCCGGCGGCAGTCCGGCCGTCTCCAGCAGCCGCATCGTGCAGAAGGCCGCGAGTGTCTGCGTCGGCGAGGGCTTCCACACCACGGTATTGCCCATCAACGCGGGCGCAGTGGGCAGATTGCCCGCGATGGCGGTGAAGTTGAACGGTGTGATGGCGTAGACGAACCCCTCCAGCGGGCGGTAGTCCATCTGATTCCACACACCGGCGCTCGACTGCGGCTGCTGCTGCAGAATCTGGCGCGCGAAGGCCACATTGAAGCGCCAGAAGTCGACCAATTCGCACGGCGCGTCGATTTCGGCCTGCTGGACCGTCTTGGATTGACCGAGCATGGTCGCCGCGGCGACCGTCTCCCGCCACGGCCCGGCCAACAGATCCGCCGCGCGCAGGAAGACTGCCGCCCGCTCATCGAAGGGCGTGGTGCGCCAGCCGGGGGCCGCCGCGAGCGCGGACTCGATGGCGCCGTGGGCTTCCGAATGCGTGGTGTCGGTGTAGGTGCCGAGTACATGCCGATGTCGGTGCGGGGCGACGATATCGTGCCGAGCTCCGATGCCCGGCCGGTGTTTGCCGCCGATGACCAACGGAATATCCATGGATTCGGCGGCGATTTCGGTGAGCTTGGTGATCAGCAGTTCCCGCTCAGGGCTGCCCGGCGCATAGGAATGCACCGGCTCGTTGCTGGGAACAGGGACTACCGTGACAGCGTCCATACCCCAAGGCTATCGCCGTTGCGGGGTCATCGGGCACGACTGCGGGACGTGTCAGGCCAGGCGTTGCGCCGCGGTCTCGATACGTTCATCGGAGGCGGTCAGTGCGATGCGCACGTGCTGCCCCGCGCCTGGTCCGTAGAAGTCGCCCGGTGCGGCGAGGATGCCGCGCTCGGCCAGCCAGTCCAGGGTGGCGCGGCACGGCTCGCCCCTGGTGGACCACAGATACAGGCCCGCTTCGGAGTGATCGATCCGGAAACCGGCTTGCTGCAAGGCCTTTCGCAACACCTCACGACGCGCACGGTAGCGCTCACGTTGCACCGACTCGTGGGCGTCGTCACCGAGCGCAGCGGCCATGGCCGCCTGGATCGGGAACGGCACCATCATGCCGGAGTGCTTGCGCACCTCGAGTAGTTCGGCGACGAGTTCCGCATCGCCCGCCACGAATCCGGCGCGGTAACTTGCCAGGTTGGAGGTCTTCGACAGCGAGTGCACCGCGATCAAACCGGTATGGTCGCCGTCGCATACCTCCGGATCGAGGATGGAGACGGCTCGCCCCTCCCAGGCCAAGCCCAGGTAGCACTCGTCGGAGGCCACGACCGCGCCGCGCTCCCGCGCGAACTGCACCACCTTGCGCAGATGCTCGACACCGAGCACCTTCCCCGTCGGGTTCGATGGGGAGTTCACATAGATAAGGGCAGGCGATTGCGGACCCAACTGGGTCAGCCCGTCCGCGCGCGCCACTTTGGTACCGGCGAGCAGCGCACCCACCTCGTAGGTCGGGTAGGCGACCTCCGGGATGACGACCAGATCGTCCGCGCCGAGGCCGAGCAGCCGCGGCAGTCCGGCGATCAACTCCTTGGTGCCGATCACCGGCAGCACCGCGGCCGGGTCGAGTCCGGTGATCCCGTAGCGCCGCTTCAGCGCATCGACTGCCGCGATCCGCAGTTCGGGCGTGCCGTGCGTGGTCGGATAACCCGGCACGTCGGCGACCGAACTCAATGCCGCACGGATCAGCGGGTCCACCGGATCGACCGGGGTGCCGACCGATAGATCGACGAGCCCGTCCGGATGCGCGGCGGCCTTCGCCTTCACCGCCGCAATGGTGTCCCAGGGAAAATCGGGCAGCAGAGCGCTGACCCGGCGACGCGGTGACACAGAACTCACTCAGTACCTATTACTCATTCGGTCGCCATCGGCGGCAGCTCTTTGATGAACGGCGGGTCGTAGTCCACCTTGCCGACCTTCGTCGCACCGCCGGGCGAACCCAGCTCGTCGAAGAAGTCGACATTGGCGTTCACGTATCCGCTCCACTGGTCCGGGGTGTCGTCTTCGTAGAAGATCGCCTCCACCGGGCACACCGGCTCACATGCACCACAGTCCACGCACTCGTCGGGATGGATGTACAGCATGCGACCACCCTCGTAGATGCAGTCCACGGGGCATTCTTCGATGCATGCCTTGTCCTTCACGTCAACGCACGGTTCAGCGATGATGTACGGCACTGCCGCTCTCCTAGTCTGTCCTCACGGGGATAGTCCGCCCAGCGTCACACTAGCCCGGCAGCCCAGGTTACCCCGGGTCAGCCTGCCCTAACTAACTTCGTCCCGAATGCCACTCGCTGGATATGAAACACCACCGACATCCGCGCCTTTGCGAATCATCCGAGTGCGACGACCGGGAATCCGGTATCGCCTAGCCCACTGTCAGTGGCAGCGCCGCGGAGATCTTCCGTGGTGGTACCCCATAAGTCGTGGTGCGTTCGCGCACCGGACGGCCGATACCCTCGGCGATCTCGGCGAGTTCCGCGACGGTCTTGGCGGAACCGTGTTGCGATCCGGCCATGCGGGAGATGGTCTCCTCCATCAAGGTACCGCCCAGATCGTTGGCACCGCCGTTGAGCATCATCCGGGTGCCCGCTGTGCCGAGTTTCACCCAGCTGGTCTGGATGTTATCGATGCGGCCGTGCAACATGATCCGCGCGAGGGCATGCGCCGCGCGGTTGTCCCGGATGGTCGGTCCCGGTCGCGCGGCACCGGCCAGGTAAAGCGGTGCACTCTGGTGCACGAACGGCAACAGCACGAATTCGGTGAAACCACCCGTCTCGTCCTGGATTCCGCGCAGCACCCGCAGATGTCCGACCCAATGCTTCGGATTGTCGACGTGGCCGTACATCATCGTGGAACTCGAACGCACGCCGACCCGATGGGCGGTGGTGATCACCTCGACCCATGCGGAGGTCGGCAGTTTGCCTTTGGTGAGCACCCAGCGCACCTCGTCGTCGAGGATTTCCGCGGCGGTGCCGGGAATGGTGTCCAACCCGGCTTCCTGCAGCGCGACCAGCCAATCACGGATGCTCTGGCCGCCGCGAGAGGCACCGTTCACGATCTCCATCGGGCTGAACGCGTGCACATGCATCGATGGCACCCGCTGTTTGATCGCGCGCACCAGATCGGCATACCCGGTGACCGGGAGATCCGGATCGATGCCGCCCTGCATGCAGATTTCGGTCGCGCCGTCGACATGCGCCTCCCAGGCGCGGTCGGCGACCTCGTCCATGCTCAGGGTGAAGGCGTCGGCATCGCCCTTGCGCTGGGCGAACGCGCAGAAGCGGCAGCCGGTGTAGCAGATATTGGTGAAGTTGATATTCCGATTCACCACGTAGGTGACATCGTCGCCGTTGACGTCGCGGCGCAGCTGGTCGGCGAGTGCGGCAACCGCATCCAGTGCCGGTCCGTCGGCCGTTGCCAACGCGAGGTATTCGGCGTCGGTGAGCCCGGCCGGATCGTTTTCGGCGGCACGTAGCGCGGCGAGCACATCGGAATCCAGCCGCTCGGGGGCCGCGACGGCGAGGTCACGAGCCTGTTCGCGGATGGTGTCCCAGTCGCCGAAGGCCCCGACGACATCGGTATCTGATTGGCGGCCCTCGCGGGTCCCTTCGTGGTCACGCAAGCTGCCGCCTCCGTGCCCGTCGCTCCCTGCTCCGCCGAGTGCGGAATCGCTTCGGCTCTCGGTATTTCGGCCCTCGGTATCGATCGAGGTATTGAGATCGATGCGGCCCGCGGATTCCCACGACTCGTCTGGTTCCTGCCAGGGCAGGCCGGCCGGAATCGCATCCGGATTCGCCAGACCGGTTTCCGGATCGGTGAGCGCGGCGACGTGTGCGCCGATGCGCGGATCGACCCATGGGTTGCCCGCGCGCACGTATTTCGGGTGCGCCGAAGTGCGCTCGACGAGTTGGTAGCCCGCGGCCTCGGTGATTTCGCGCAACGTATCGAGGTTCGGCCAGGGCCGTTCCGGATTCACGTGATCGGGGGTGACCGGCGAGACGCCGCCCCAGTCATCGATGCCCGCATCGATCAGGGCCTGGCATTCCTCGTGCGACACCAGATTCGGCGGCGCCTGCACCGGAACGTCGGGGCCGAGCAGCAGCCGGGTGACGGCGATGGTGGCCCGGAACTCCTCCAAACCGGCGTCGGGAACATCGCGCATGGCGGTGTCGTCCTTGGCCCGGAAGTTCTGGATGATCACTTCCTGGATATGCCCGAATGCCTTGTGCTGCTTGCGAATCGCCATGATCGACTCGGCGCGCTCGGTCAGCGTTTCGCCGATGCCGACCAGAATGCCGGTGGTGTAGGGCACCGAAAGCCGACCGGCGTCGGTAATCGCGCGCAGGCGCACCGCCGGATCCTTATCCGGACTTCCGTAGTGGCAGTTGCCCTTTTCGGTGAACAGGCGGGTGGCGGTGGTCTCGAGCATCATGCCCATGGACTGCGCCACCGGCTTGAGCCGCGAGATCTCCTCCCAGCTCAGCACGCCCGGATTCAGATGCGGCAGCAGACCGGTCTCCTCGAGCACCATGATCGAGACGGCGCGCAGGTAGTCCAGCGTGGAGTCGTAGCCACGTTCGTCGAGCCACTGCGCGGCCTCCGGCCAGCGGTCCTCGGGACGGTCACCGAGAGTGAACAGGGCTTCCTTACAGCCGAGCTCGGCACCGCGACGCGCGATCTCCAGCACCTCGTCGGGCTCCAGGAACATGCCCTTGCCTTCGGCGCGCAACTTGCCCGGCACCGTGACGAAGGTGCAGTAGTGGCATTTGTCCCGGCAGAGCTTGGTCAACGGGATGAAGACATTGCGCGAATAGCTGATGGTCTTCGGCCGACCCGCCGATTCCAGTCCGGCATCGCGCACCCGGGCGGCGCTGCGACACAGGTCGACGAGGTCGTCGCCGCGTGCGTGCAGCAGTACGGCCGCCTCGTCCACATTCAATGTCACACCGTCGCGGGCCCGCCGCAGCGCACGGCGCACGGCCGACGGCGTTGGCGGTGCGGGCGGGACGCTCGGGGTCGCTAGCTCGGTCACGCCCTCGATCATGCGCTACACATCCTGGGCTGTCTCCCTCCAGTGCTTTTGAGTGAGCGAAGCGAGCGAACCAATAACACAGCAGCGCCACGCTCGCAACGGGGCCGAGCGCAAGCGAGGCACCGTTGTGAGCGGTGATAACTATGCGGTCTCACGCAGTATTCCGGTATGTCGGGTCGAATTATTCCCCTGCAGGTAGGTGGGTTGTAGCAGAGGACGGAGACGGTCGCGCCTTGACGTGCAACCATGGCAAGCATGTCGCAGCCGCGCACGATCCTGGCCGGTCCGGCCTGGCGTCCGAGCACCAAGGCCAAGCTCTTGTGGACCATTCAGGCCGCGATCGGGTGGATGATTCCCTTCGTGGCACTGATCTTGTGGGTTGTCGTCGACTCCGAGCATCGTGGTGCGCAGCTGGCGGTGTTCGCGGTGGCGCTCGTGCTCGCGGCGGTGAGCATCGGGGTGATGCCGCTGTGGCGGTATGCCGTGCATCGGTGGGAGGTGACCGATGACGCGGTGTACACCCGGGTCGGCTGGTTGACGGTGGAGAGCCGGGTGGCGCCCATCTCCCGGGTGCAGACCGTCGACACCGAGCGCGGGCCGCTGGAGCGATTGCTCGGGCTGGCGACGGTGACCGTGACGACGGCGTCCTCGGCCGGTGCGGTGCGGATCTCCGAACTCGATCTGCCGGTGGCCGAACAGACCGTCACGCGGCTGACCGAGATCGCCGCATTGCACCGTGGGGATGCGACGTGAGTTCGTACCTACCGGAAACCGATCTCGCGCCGGAGATCCAGCAGCCGTGGTTGCGGCTGGATAAACGAATGTTGTTGGTCCACCCCGTCAACGAGGTCGTGCGGTTCATTCCGGTGCTGATCGGGTCGGTGCTCCTCGGCACCAATACCGGTAACCCGCTGTGGGGACTCATCGCGTTGGTGGCGATCGTCGGGTTCGCGCTGACGCGCTGGTTCACCACCGCCTATCGGGTCGGGACGACACATGTCGAGTTGCGGACCGGGTTGATTCAGCGCAAGAAACTGTCGGTGCCGCGGTCACGGATCAGGTCGGTGGACATCGAGGCCGATCTGTTGCACCGGATTCTCGGGCTCGCGGTGTTGGCCATAGGGACTGGGCAGCACGCGGATTCGGGTGAGAAGTTCAAACTCGATGCGTTGGATGCGGGTGTGGTGCCGCGGTTGCGGGCGGTGTTGCTCGCCCATACCGCCGGTTCGCCGGAATCTACTGTTGAACAACAGGTTCCAAGCCTCCGGAAAGACCTGCCGGTGTCCGGGAACGCCCGGGAGATCGGACATTGGCGTGCGAGCTGGGTGCGTTACGCGCCGCTGTCGCTGACCGGTTTCGCGATCATCGCACCCATTGTCGGTTTGGCATTTCAGTACGGGTTCGACCAGATCGTGTTCAGTTCCGACGCGGTGCACAGTATCGAGGACGGTAGC
Source organism: Nocardia sp. NPDC049737 (assembly GCF_040674755.1). NCBI lineage: Bacteria > Bacillati > Actinomycetota > Actinomycetes > Mycobacteriales > Nocardiaceae > Nocardia > Nocardia sp. NPDC049737. The sequence goes on from NZ_JBFANH010000007.1 coordinate 247,240, forward strand.
GGGGTTCTCATCGGCGTCGCCATCGCGGTGCTGGTTGTCGCGATCGTGGTGATTGTCAGTCTCGCGGCCTGTGCGCGTTATCTGACAACGTATTTCAAGCTGCGAGTGCTCGATAACGACCGCACGCTGCATCTTCGTCACGGACTGTTCACGACCAGACAGATCACCCTGGATCTGGCCCGTTTCCGTGGCGCGACCGTCAACGAGCCGCTGCTGCTGCGCATGGCCGGTGCCGCCGAGCTCGAAGCCATCATGACCGGCCAGAGCCCGCGTCAGAAGATCCTGCCCCAGGCACCGCGCTCCGCGATCGAACGCACCCTGGCGGAACTGCTCGCGCCTCGAGCGGTCCGACGCCCGGGTGCCACGAACGAACTCTCGAGGGCCGCGGATTCGGTGGACCGAGCGCCGCAACAAGAGCCGACCGCAGGCCGCGCGCCGCGCGCCACGGTGAGCACCGCGGCGTTGATCGCGCACGGCCCGGTCGCGCGCCGCCGTCGGTATCTCCGCGCGCTCAGCCCGATCGCGATACTCGCGGTCGTAATGCTGATCAATTCCCTTGCCGGAGAAGACTTTTCACCTTGGTGGTGGCTGCTCCCCACTTTCACGGCTCTGATCGCGACCGCGCTGGCCGCCGACCGTTACCGAGGCCTCGGCCACGCCGTTCTGCCCGCCACCGACGACAGTCCGGCCTGGCTCATCACCCGATCCGGCTCGCTGGACCGCGACCGCGACTGTCTGGAGGCCCCCGGCATCATCGGTTGGACTGTCCGCCAATCCTTTTGGCAGCGCCGCTCCGGCATCGCCACCGTGGTCGCCGCCACCGCGGCCGGTAAGAAGCGTTACCTTGTCGTCGACATTCCGCTCGATCAGGCCTGGGAGCTCATCGAATCGGCAACCCCCGGCCGCCTCGGTCGACGCTGACCCACCGAGACGAATTCCCCGACCATGCGCCGTTCCATCATCGCTCCTGATCCAGGTGTCTGAGACCGTTCGCTCCGAGAATGTGGCCGATCCAACTCGCGCGGTGTCGCTGACCAGTTGCCAGTACCGCGCCGAGTTCAATGGTCAGCGTGGTCGAGACCCCGATATCACGGACGCGGGAGTTACCCATTGCCGATCGTCGCGTGCGGCGGATGCAGCGCGGTGACAAATATCGACTGACAGCGATCGGCGGTTTGGCGGCGTTATCGCTGGATGCGCTGTCCAGCGTGGCATACGGGCCCGAGGCGATCGTGCTGGTACTTGTCGCGGCGGGTGCGGCGGCGGTGTCGTGGACTCTGCCGGTTTCACTGACGATCGCTGTGCTGTTGCTGGTATTGGTGCTGTCGTATCGGCAGGTTATCGCCGTACATCCGGATGGCGGCGGGTCCTATGCGGTGGCGAAGAAGGATCTCGGTCGCGGTGCCAGTCTGCTCGCGGCGGCGAGTCTGGTGGTGGACTATGTGCTGACCGTCGCGGTGAGTCTCGCGGCCGGTGCTGCCAGTTTGGCGAGCGCATTTCCGGTGCTGGCCGATCATCTGCTGCTGATCACGCTGAGCGGGCTCGCGGGACTCACCGTGATCAATCTCATCGGGGTGGCCGAATCGGCGAAAGTGCTGATGGGACCGACACTTCTGTTCATCCTCGCGATTCTCGCGGTGATCGTGGTCGGACTATTCCGCTCGACACCGGTCGCGGTGATCGGTACCGATCTGGGGCCGTTCGTGCCATACGACACCGTCGGAATACTGTTGCTGCTCAAGGCATTTTCGGCAGGATGTTCGGCGCTGACCGGTGTCGAGGCGATTGCCAATGCCGTGCCGTCGTTCCGCGCACCCGCAGTGCGGCGGGCTCAGCACACCGAGGTCGCGCTCGGCGTGCTGCTGTGCACGATGCTGCTCGGTTTGGCGCTGCTGATCCGTCGCCATCACGCGGTGCCGCGCGGCGATGTCACCCTGCTCGCGCAATTGTCCGCGGCGGCCTTCGGAACCGGGTGGCCGTTCTACGCGACCAGTCTGGCCGTCACGCTGGCGCTGTGTCTGGCCGCGAATACCAGTTTCGGCGGACTGCCGGTATTACTGTCGCTGCTGGCGAAAGACCATCGGGTCGCGCATCTGTTCGCGTTGCGCTCCGAGCGCCCGGTATTCCGCTATGGCGTTGCGGCCCTTGCCTTTCTTGCCGCCACCGTACTGTTGGTCGTACATGCCGAAACCCACCGTGTGCTACCGGTTTATGCGGTCGGCGTTTTCATCGGGTTCACCATCAGCCAGACCGGGCTGGTGCGACACTGGCGCGAGCAGCGTGGGTCCGGCTGGATTCGGCGCGCCATTCTCAACGGTTTCGGCGCGCTGCTAACTGCCGTGGCCGCCGTGGTTCTGCTCATCGAGAAGTTCGACGAGGGTGCGTGGCTGCTGCTGATCATTGTGCCCGCGTTGACAACTCTGTTTGCGCGCACCGAGAACTACTACCGCAGTGTGGCCGATCAACTCAGCCTCGGCCGAATCCCCGTTCTGCCACCGCAATCCCCGGATCAGGAGCCGATGCTCATCGTGGTTCCAGTGGTCGCGGTCAGCGAAGTCACCGCGCGTGCCTTGCGCATCGCGCAAGCCTTGGACGGCGAAATCGTCGCCGTCGCAGCCGAAATCGACCCCGCTGCCACCCGTCGACTAAGCGCCCAGTGGAAGCAGTGGGATCCGGGCGTCCCCCTCACGGTCCTCCCGAGTCCACACCGCAATCTCATTACCACCCTCGTCGGCTACGTCCGCGGCCGAACCCGAACCGGACGCCAAGTGACCGTTCTGCTGGCCCAGGTAGAAGCCGCCCACTGGTATCACCGTCCCCTGCACAACCCGCGCGGCCCCGTGCTGGCCGCGGCCCTGCGCGCCCGCACCGATGCCGTAATCGCGAGCCTGGCCATTCGCCTCGACTGAAGGTTCGTTGCGTCCGTATGCGTTGCCGCGACGTCAGTGACTGCTGAATAGACCGGCGTTGCTTCGGATGTAGATGTAGAGCAGCGGCGGGACCAGTCCACAGAACAGCAGCAGCAGGGTGCGCCAGTCGCTGCCCAGCATGATGTCGCCGCCGGGGCCGGTGACGGAGCAGGTCAGGAAGCCGAGGGTCCAGGCGGCGAGGGGGAGCATCATTGCGCTTACGCGGTGGGTTATGGAGCGAACTCCCATCACCAGTAGCACGTTGATTACGCCGGCCAGCACTGCGGACAGGGGGAAGGCCACAGTGTTGATGTAGGTGGGGAGGTAGAGGACCTCCAGGGCGAGGGTGATCAGGTCGTCCAGTACCAGGACGGCGATGATCACCGGACCCAGGGGCAGGTTCTCATGGGCGCCGGAGGTGTGGTTCGGTGCCTTGGCGAAAGTGACCCTCACGCGACCGGCGGGAAACCGAGGAGGGTGAGCAGGTGGCTCTGCATATCGACGAACGCGTACAGCACCGACATGTAGAGCTCGTGCTGTTGCTGCGCCCCAGGGCGCAGGCTGTCCACGAAGGCAGCGATGGCGTTCTGCAGATCCCAGTTGTACATGATCGGAGTCTAAGCCGAAATCAGTCGCCTTCAATGGGGATGTTGGCGACGACCGGGAACTCTCCGGTGTAGCCCTTACGCATCTGGGCGATCGCGAGCACCCGCTTGCGGGCGGCGAACCAGCCGATGATCAACGCCGGGATGAGTACAACGAGCGAGGCGACGGTCCACGTGCCGACCGGATAGTCGACGCCGGTGAGCACCACCACGAAGAACAGGAATACCAGCGTGATCAGGCCGGTCCACGGCGCACCCCACATGCGGAACTGCGGCCGCTGGAGTTTGCCCTGTTTCCACCAGCGCCACAGCTGCAGTTGGCACAGCACGATGGTGGCCCAGGATGCGATGATCCCGAGCGAGGCCATATTCAGCACGATCTCGAAGGCGCGCTCGGGCACGAGTCCATTGAGCGCGATACCGCAGAGCGCGATCAGGCTGGTCAACAGGATGCCGCCGTAGGGCACACCGTTGCTGCCCATCACCCCGGTGAACTCGGGCGCGCTGCCGTTCATCGACATCGACCGCAGAATGCGTCCGGTGGAGTACAGGCCCGCATTCAGGCTGGAGAAGGCGGCGGTGAGCACGACGACGTTCATGATGCTGCCGATGCCGGGCACCCCGAGCATGGTGAAGAAGGTGACGAACGGGCTCTCACCGGACTTGTAGCTGGTGTAGGGCAGCAGCAGTCCCAGCAGCACGAGCGAGCCGACGTAGAAGACCGCGATCCGCAGGATCACCGAATTGATCGCGCGCGGCATGATCTTCGCCGGATTCTCCGTCTCCCCCGCCGCAGTGCCGACCAATTCCACAGCGGCATAAGCGAATACGACACCGGAGGTGACCACGACCAGCGGCAGGATCCCGGTCGGGAACAGTCCACCATGAGCGGTGACGACACTCGGACCGGTCGCCGCGCCCTTGACGGTGAATCGGCCGATCAGGAATACCGTGCCGACGATCAGGAACGCACTCAGCGCGGCCACCTTGACCAGCGCGGCCCAGAATTCCATCTCACCGAACCACTTGACCGAGACCAGATTGACCGCCAGCACCAGCACCAGCGCGATGAGCGCGAGCACCCACTGTGGAACATGAGTGAATCCGGCCCAGTAGTGAAAATATTGGGCAATCGCGGTGGTATCGGCGATACCGGTCATCGACCAGTTCAGGAAGTACATCCAACCGGCAATGAATGCAGCCTTCTCACCGAAGAATTCGCGGGCATAGGAAACGAACGAACCGGACGACGGACGGTGCAGCACCAGCTCACCGAGCGCGCGCAGAATGAAGAATACGAAGACACCGCAGACCGCGTAGACCAGGAACAGTCCTGGTCCCGCACTCGCGAGCCGACCGCCGGCACCGAGGAACAGACCGGTGCCGATCGCGCCGCCGATGGCGATCATCTGCAGCTGACGTGGTTTCAGACTCTTGTGGTACCCGTGATCCTCGATGCTGAGGTGAGCTTTGTCACCGACCGCTGTCATGAACCGCTATGCCTCCACATCGATGTCCGAAATCACAAAGACCGTACTCGCCGTCTAACACGGCCGCGACAGCAACCCTCGAGCAATACTTTGAAACTAAAGCCCCGCGAACAAATCGTGTTCACGCCCATCCGCCCCCACCGGACCGCGCGTACCACGGACCAAAATGAAGTGCTCCTCCGGAAGTACCGGCTGCGCAACATTATTGGACAGTGCGAACTCGCGCCCCGTCGGCGCGACCGTCACCTGTGTGGCATGTGCCCGCAGCGCCGCTCGCTTCGCGGCCAGCGAATCGGACACATCGATGGTGGCCGTCACGGTATGACTCGGCACGCTCGCGAGTTCCCCCGCGGCGGGCAACCGCCAACCGCGCGGCAATGCGCCGGGCAACCCCTCGACGGTCCGCCGGGCCAGCGCCTCGGTGTGCAGTCGCAACATGTCCGCATCGGTGACGGTCCAATAGAACTTCGGGGTGTCCCACCCTTGTTCGGCCGCCGCGGTCACCGCCGCCGAAGTGACCCAGTGCGCCCGAATATGGTCCGGATGCCCGTAGCCGCCGCGCGGGTCGTAGCCGATGACCACCCGGGGCCGTAGTTCGAGCACGATCGTGGTCAGCGCCTCCACCGCCGCGGCACCCGAATGCACGAAGGCCCGCGGATGCTCCGCGGCAGGGGTACCCGCCATACCGGAGTCGCGCCAGCGGCCCGCAGCGCCGAGGAAGCGCGGCGGTCCAGCCTTCAGCGCGGCCAGCGCGTTGGTCAGCTCCGCGATCCGGTAGCCGCCCAATTGATCGGCGTGATCGGCGGTCAGCAACGCCCACTCCTCGCCGATGACCTCCCCCTCTTCACCGAGGGTGCAGGTCACCACCGTCACCGGTACGCCGCGGCGGCGGTAGTGCGCGATGGTGCCCCCGGTGGTGATGGACTCGTCGTCCGGGTGGGCGTGCACCAGCAGCAGTCCACCGGTCATGGGATCCTGCGCCACATCGCCGCATCACCGAAGATGCCGACCTGAATGGCACCGCTCAACGACGCACCGTCGACCCGCGGTCCGGATGCGGCGACCACATTGTCCTGCACGATCGGTAGCACTGTCGCCAGAGCCCACAGCCGCGGCTCGGCCTCGGCCAGCGCCCGGCCGACCTCGACACCGCGCAACGATTCGTCGATCGAGGGCTGCAGGCCGGGATCGCAGATGCCGGACAGATTGCTCGGCGCCTTCTTGGCCGCCTCGATGGCGGTCTGCGAATCTCCGTTGCCGGCACCGGTATCCACCGGCGGGCAGCCGTAGCGCGAGGCGAGCACGGTGGCCGGATCCGAACCGGCGACCTCCCAGCCGACGATGGCGTCCACGCCGCTGTCGGTGAGTTCCTTGCCGTAGAGGGTATCGGCCGCGAGACTGCGCACGCTGGCATCGATTCCGGCACTGCGCAATTGGTCCGCAGCGGTATTGGCGACGGCGAGCGCGGTGGCGTCACCGGTTACCGCGCCGATCCGAATCGCCAGTGCCTTACCGTTTTTCGCCACCGAACGGGGCTGCGGTGCGGGCGAGGTCGGCGACTGCACCGGCGGCGTCTCGGGAGCTCGACCATAACCGGCCTCGGCGAGCAGCGCGAACGCCTCCTCCGCGGACGGCCGCGGCGGCGCGGTCGGTGTGTACCCGGGATCCGACGGTGTCAGAATCTGCGCGCGCACCGGCTCGACCCAGCCACCGGTCTGCCCGGCGACGGTGGCCAGCAGCGTCGGATCGATCAGCGCGGTCACCCCGCGCCGCACCCGCGGATCGCTGAGATCGCCACTACGCCCATTGATTGCGAATTGCAGCTCACGCGACTGCGGCATGATAACGGTGCGCACCGACGGGATCGCCGCCAGCTGCGCCTGGGTCGCGACACCACCGTGCACCAACGCCATCTGCGCATCGCCGGTGCGCAGCGAATCGGCCAGCTGCGCGGGAGTTCCGCCGCGGCGCAACAGAATCTGATCCGGCGCGGCCGGGGTGCCCCAGTACCGATCGTTGCGTTCGAGCAGGATCTCGTCGCGTCCCCGGTCGGTCGATTTGATGCGGAAGTTGCCGCCCGAGACCTGAACTCCCTCGACCAGCCCGGTGGCGAAACCACCGGGCTGATCCTTGATCAGATGCGAGGGCAACAGATTCGTGAACAGCTCACGCCAAGCCGGATACGCCTCGGTCATCGTGACGGTGACCGTCTTACCGCCGCCGGAGGAGCTGATATCGGCAATGTGCCGATAACCCGCCGGATCGACGACACCCGGCTGGGTGATCATCTGCTGCCACAGGAACCGGAAGTCCTCCGCCGCGATCGGCGCACCATCGGACCAGTTCGCCTGGTTGCGCAGCGTATAGGTGATGGTGAACGGCTCCTGCGCGGTCACCTCGGCCGAGACCACCAGCGCGGTATCCGGCACCCACTCGGTGGCGCCGGGCACCGCCGGATTCGGCACCGGCCGGAACGGGCTCGGCAACACCATCGAACTCACCGCGGCGGTGGCCGGCGACTGATCGGAACGCAGGTGCGGATTGAACCCGATGCCGATGTCATCGATGGCCACCACGACGGTGTTCTTACCGGGCTTCGCCGGTGTCGTCTTCGGGCTGTCGGTGCTCTCGATCGGCGGTGGCGGATTCGCGGTGCAGCCGGCGAGCACCATAGAGGAGGCCGCCATCATGATCAGCATCGCGCGTCGTATAGCCCCCGAGCTCACGTGGCGCACTCTACTTGCCTTACAGCGCAGCCCGGTCCCGAGCCTTCCGGCGCGACAGTTCGCGACCGCGTTCGGTGGCACCGAGGATGACCTTGCGCACCCGCACGATCTCCGGTGTGACCTCGACGCATTCGTCGGCGGCACAGAACTCCATGGCCGCCTCCAGGTCGAGCTGCAGCGGCTTGGCGAGCGTCTCCATCACATCGGCGGTCGAGCTGCGCATATTGGTCAGCTTCTTCTCGCGGGTGACATTGATATCGAGATCCTCGGCGCGCGGGTTGATGCCGACGACATGCCCCTCGTAGGTGTCCGCACCCGGCTCCACGAAGAACTGACCGCGATCGGCCAGCTGGATCATGGCGAACGGGGTCACCGAGCCCGCGCGGTCGGAAACCAGCGAACCGGTGTGGCGGGCGCGGATCTCACCGGCCCACGGTGCGTAGCCGTGCGAGACAGCGTTGGCGATGCCGGTGCCGCGGGTTTCGGTGAGGAAGTCGGTGCGGAAGCCGATCAGGCCGCGCGATGGAACGATGAACTCCATCCGCACCCAGCCCGCGGCGTGGTTGTTCATCTGGACCATCTTGCCCTTGCGGGCGGCGAGCAGCTGCGTGATCGCGCCGAGGTACTCGTCGGGGCAGTCGATGGTCAGCTCTTCGTAGGGCTCGTGCACCTTGCCGTCGACCTGCTTGGTGACCACCTGCGGCTTGCCGACGGTCAACTCGAAGCCCTCGCGACGCATCTGCTCGACCAGAATGGCCAGCGCCAGCTCACCGCGGCCCTGCACCTCCCAGGCATCCGGGCGGCCGATATCGAGAACGCGCAGCGAGACATTGCCGACCAGTTCGGAGTCCAGCCGCGACTTCACCATGCGCGCGGTCAGCTTGTGGCCCTGCACCCGGCCGACCATCGGTGAGGTGTTGGTGCCGATGGTGACCGAGATGGCCGGCTCATCAACGGTGATACGCGGCAGCGCGACGGGATTGTCGACATCGGCAAGGGTGTCGCCGATCATGATCTCCGGGATGCCCGCGATGGCCACGATGTCACCGGCCTCGGCGACCTCGCCTGGCTGACGCTCGACGCCGATGGTCTGCAGCAGTTCGGTGATCTTGACCTGCTTGATGCCGTCGCCGTGCATCCACGCGACGTTCTGGCCCTTGCGCAACTCACCGCTGTAGATGCGGACCAACGCGAGGCGACCCAGGAAGGCCGAGGCATCGAGGTTGGTGACGTGCGCCTGCAGCGGTGCGGTCGGATCGCCCTTGGGCGCCGGGATGTTCTCCAGCAGCACGTCGAACAGGGCGTCCAGGTTGTCCGCGGCCGGCGCGCTGCCGTTCTCGGGACGTTCCTTGGATGCCTTGCCCTCACGGCCGGAGGCGTAGAGGACCGGCAGGTCCAGCGCGAGTTCGGCGGCCTCGGCGGCCTCGTCGTCCAGATCGGAGGCGAGGTCGAGCAGCAGATCGTGGCTCTCCTCGACGACCTCTTCGATACGGGCGTCGGGGCGGTCGGTCTTGTTCACCACCAGGATGACCGGCAACTTCGCGGCCAACGCCTTGCGCAGCACGAAGCGGGTCTGCGGCAGCGGCCCCTCGGACGCGTCGACCAGCAATACGACACCGTCGACCATGGACAGACCGCGCTCGACCTCACCGCCGAAGTCGGCGTGGCCGGGGGTGTCGATCACGTTGATCACGGTGACCGAACCGTCCGGGTGGTGCCGATGCACTGCGGTGTTCTTGGCGAGAATGGTGATGCCCTTCTCGCGCTCCAGGTCACCGGAGTCCATCACACGATCGACGAGCTCGGCGCGTTCGGCGAAGGCGCCGGACTGGCGCAGCATGGCGTCGACCAGCGTCGTCTTACCGTGGTCGACGTGGGCCACGATGGCGACGTTGCGAAAATCGCGTGCAGACGACACGCCTCAATCCTCCTGCTGTTGGTATAGATGCCGGCCGACCCTTTGCAAACAGGTGGAGAATCGATACTCACCAGGGCATTGCGGCCAGTTACACAGTACCGGCATTCGAATGGCTCGCAGACCAGGCACTCCGCTAAGGGTATGCTAACCAACCATGGGCAAGGTCAAGGCGAAGAAGGTTTCTAGCCTCAAACCGAAGAAGAAGTGCTGTCGCAAGAAGACGCGCTGCTTGAAGTGCCCCGTCGTCATCATGCGGATGAAACGCCTGGAAGCGGCTGGTTGCTGCGGTAAAGAACTCAAGAAGGGCCTCAAGAAGGCCCGCGCCGCCTGATCGACGAATTCGGATTTCCTGATGGGTCCGCCGCGCTGGGGGTACAACTCGCATATGAGCGAACGCAGTGAGCGAACAGACAACACAGCCGCCCGAGCGGTCATGCCGGAGCCGAGCGCCAGCGAGGTGCAGGCATGAGCGAACCGAAACTAACCGAGGCAGAACTCACCGAAGCTTTGACCGAACTGTCGGACTGGACCCGGTCCGGCGATGCCATCACCCGCACGATCGAGGCGAAGACCTTTCCGGCGGGCATCGAACTGGTGCGTCAGGTCGCCGAAGTCGCCGAGAACGCGAACCACCATCCGGATATCGATATCCGCTGGCGTCGGGTGACCTTTACTCTCTCGACCCACGACTCGGGCGGACTCACCGCGCTGGACGTGTCGCTGGCTCGCGAGATAGATCGGTTTGCGGCGCAAACCGATTGACCATGCGCCCGGACCAGATCATCCAGCCGTAGAGCACAAGCACACCGAGCACGTCGACGGCGCCGAGCCAGGACAGCACCCCCGGCCGCGAGATAGTCCAGATCGACGGCTGGGCGAACGAGAGCACCCACGGCACGCCGATGAGGGTGGTGACCAACCAATACCCGGCGAGTATCCGAGCGCCGGACGCCTGCCGCAGCGGCCCGTACACCAACCACATCACCGTGGGCAGCAGCCACACGAAGTGATGCGACCACGAGATGGGCGAAACCATCAGCCCGAACAGCTGCACGATGATCAGGGTCCCCAACCGATCGTCGGGACCCAGTGCGCGCCAAGCGAAGAAGGCCAGTACGGCCACGACCACGACGGCTGCCAGCCACCATGGTCCGGATTGGACGTCATGGCCGAGCAGACGACTCAACGCACCGCGTAGCGACTGATTCCAGACCGACCCAACCGGACCGATCCGATCCGCGTCACCGAGCAGCGTGCCGAAGTACCGCTTGGCCTCCTTGTGGTTGATCAGGAAGCTGACCCCGACCGTCGCACCGAACACCAGCGCCGACCACACGGCGGTCCCCCACCGCCGCCGCGCCACGAAGTACAGCCCCGAAATCGCCGGTGTCAGTTTGATTCCCGCGATCACCCCGATCAGGCCGCCGGACAGCCACCATCGTGAACTGCGCACCGCGAGCATGGCCCCGAGCACCAGGAAAACGTTGACCTGGCCGTAGTCGATGGTGGTCCGCACCGGCTCCATCCAGATGCCGATCGCGGTCCACCAGACCGTGGCGGTGCGCCACCGCGGCTCGCTCATCCGCTCCGCACCGAGGATCAATTCGAAGGCGATCCGCACCACTACATACAGCGCGACGACAATGGCCAGCAGCCAGAGCACCGCGATCATGGTGAACGGAAAGTAGTGCAGCGGGAAGAAGACCAGCGCCGCGAACGGCGGATAGGTGAACGGCAGCGGGAAGTCCGGGGTCTTCTCGGCGTAGGTGAAGTCGTAGAGGCGGTCGGTGAGCAGGGCCGCCGAACCGTCGACATAGACGTGCAGATCGACGAGATTCATCCCGTTCTTCGTCAGCAGCATCCACAGCAGCCTGGCCAACACAGACAGACCGAGCACCGGCACAGCCAATCGGAGACTTCGGTTCAATTCGCAGGCTTTCGAGTCGGTTCCGGGAAGGCTGCGACTAGCCTAACCGCCGCCGCGAGAGATCCCATCAATCCCCTGGACCGACCCGATGTGCGCCTCCGAGTCCGGAGGGGGTAACTTGCGTACCGCGACCGCCGATTATCACTGATAACATTTGCATCAACTTTCACTCTGGTAACAGCGGGAAAGCGCTAGCGTCTGATAACACTGATCGTCCACAACAGAAATAGGGGCACGGCAGCTGTACAACACGGCGGTCATGTCCCTAGAGTGACCCCGAAACGATGGCTTTTTGCATCGCTCCTGATGTACCCGAGGTTAAGGACGGCTAGACCAGTGCTTCGCACCCGAGGATCGCGGATTGTCTTGTCCGCGCTCGCCATCGCAGCGAGCGCGTCGCTCGTTGCGCCGTCGACGGCAGTCGCGGCACCGGCCCCCGCGCCCGTTGCACCGAGGAACACCATTCCGATGGTTCCCGAGGGCGTCCCGATCGATACGCTCGCCTCGTTGGCCCCGGCCATCGTCGGCGCCATCGCCGGGCCTGCCGATGCCAAGCCCATCGCGGATGCCCCGAAGAACGCCATCCTCGACCAGGTCCGGGCGCTGCTCAATGCGCTGAACCTGCCGCCGCAGATCAAGTCCACGCTGGAACGGATCATCACCTTCCTGGACGGCAGCGGTGGCGGCGGCCCGGAGGTCCCGCAGGGCGGCCCGGCCATCGCCCAGTTCCTCTACCCGACCATCGGCAAGGGCTGCATCGGCCCCGGCGCCGATTCGATCGGCACCGCACTGGCTGTGCCCGGCCCGGCCGAGCTGCCGCCGCCGGGACCGCAGGCCGGTCAGACCGGATTCGTATTCACCGCACTCGGCACCAAGTCGCCGACGCCGGAGCAGAATCCGCCGATGACGGTCCAGTGGCTGAATCTCGACACCCGTCAGTCCGGCGTCCAGCAGCTGACCGACGAGGCGCATATCAACCCGGATGGTCCGGCTACGCTTTCGGCGATCGTCAACACCGGCTCGGGCCGGGTCGTCGCGGTCGTCGGCGGTTCGCTGACCACCAAGGCCGATGACGCCGACCCGCGGACCTGCTCGTTCCTGCCGACGCTCGGCTTCTTCACCGTCGCCTAGGCTCCTCCGGTTACCTTCAGGCGCCGAATTCAGGTGTGTGAAGGTAACCGGCCGGCGGCAAGACGTATGCGGTCAGCCCGTGCCCGGCAAGTTACCCGTGTCCTTACGAAATCTGTTGTAGCGAAACGTTTCGATACACACCGTCGAATCGTTCGGTAACTGCGTAGCGCCCTGAACTGTGGTAGACCGAACACATGGCGACTGTCGATAATTCGCTTCGGTCCCGTCCCACGATCCGCTCGGCTCATTCGATCCGGAGCAGACGATCGCGCCGATCGATTCTGTCCTTCCGCTCCGAAGGCTCGATCCTGTCCATCGGCTCGGCCTACTCGATCCTCTCGATCGGCAGCGTCGGCTCGGTGCTGTCCATCGGGGCCGTCGGATCCTTCGGCTCGGCGATCTCGTCCTTCTCCATCGGCAGCCTCGGCTCCGCCTTCTCCGGCATCTCCCGCTGGTCCCTCTTCTCCTGGCGCGGCGACCACGAAGCCCCCGACAACCGCCCCACCCTCCGCGTCGTCCCCGATGACGAACCCGAACTTCGCCTCGCCCCCACCTGCCACTGCCAGACTTGACGGATCAAGACCAGGTGGAATCCGAGGTGGCATCGGCCGAGAAGCCTCCGCCAAAGTTCCACTTGATCTTGATCAACTAGTTCACCACTGGCCGTATTCGGCGGCGAGGATGTTGTTGACGTCTACGCCGATGCCGTCGATGGCGCGTTTGTCGATCTCGATCTGGTGCAGGTGCGCGGCGGGGTGTACGAACCCCTTGGGTGTGCCCCAATTGTGCTGCCAGTACCAGGAACCCAGGCCCGCGGACCGTGCCAGTTCGATGGTCGGCGCATTGGCGTAGATGCCGACGTTCTGTTTGCCGAGCACCGACTCCCAGCCGAGGATGTACGGCGCGATCATGGTCGCGAAATCAGTCGGGGTCGGGTTGTCGTCGATGGAAGCGTAGATCGGCCGGTCCTCCGGACCGCCCGCGGCCAGATGCAGTTCCAGGCCGCGATCGGCATGCTTCTTGCCCGCCTCCAGGCCACCGCGCCAGTCGGCTGTCGAGCCCTTGCCGAACTGGTAGTTCGACACGATCGTCAGCCCGGCGGCGTGCAGTTGATCGACCTCCTTGGCGCGCAATGGCTTCCCCTCCATCCATTCGGCGCCGGGACGACGATCGGAGACGTAACGGATGACGCCGAGGTGACCGTCATCGAGGATCGCGTCCGCGGACGGAACGCCACCCGCGTAGTCGATCAGAGTGCCGAGCACACCGGCGGCCGAAGCGCGGGGCGCGGCGATTCCGACGGCGGCGGCCGCGGCGGTGTAGGCGAACAGCTGGCGGCGAGACACAGAAATGGAACGCATCGCAGGACTCCTTCGCGCAACCTCGACCATGGACAGGTAGCGTGCCCGGCGCACCTTCCCCAAGGTTCACTCACGCGCCGGGAGCCTCGAACGTGCACTCATTTCACCATATTCACATTGGAACCGCTAGACCCACTGGAAACAGGACTTCACACTTGCCACACTGGTAAAGGGCTGGTTCTAGGCGATGCTGTCGAGCTGCGCCGCGACATCGATCGTGCGACCCGCACTGTCGCTGAGCTCGTCGCGCACCACCCCGGCGACCTGCGCGATGACCTGCTTTTTGATACCGGCCAGCGCACCAAGCGTCGCCGCCCGCATTCCACGTGCCTTGAACTCGAGCCGCAGGTCATCGGGTGCGGGCGGTGGCACATCGACGACGATGAGCAGCGGATCGGCCGCCCGCGCTGTGAGCACCAGTGGAATCTCGACATCGGCGCGGTATTGGTTGGCCTTGAGCACATCGACGGTGATATCCAGGCTCACCGGCAGTGTCAGATCGAACGACACCGGCTCGTCCGAGCGATCCGTCAACTGCGGCGTTCGAATATTGCCCTGCACCGTGACGGTGGCGGAGTCGCGCGGTCCGGTGCGTAGCGGCCCGACCTCGATCGGGCGGCCCGCCATCCGCTCCACGAATTCGAAGACCCGATCGCGGGTGACAATGCGGGAGAAGAACTGATGTCCGAATTCGTCATAGCCGATCCAGTCGAATCCGGTCTGGTCGACGTGCTCGGAACGGACGCCCCTGATGATGGCCTCGACGTCGAAGACCCGGCCGCGCCGGGCCTGTGGTTCGGCGAGCATCGCATTCACTCGATTAGCGACCTCGCGCTGCACCACCCCGGCGATCGGATCGAGCAACCATTCCCAGGCCGAGTCGATGGCCTGTGCACGCAGCACGAAGCTGACGTCACGCGCGGTGATCGGCGGGATATCGATGACGATGAGCAGCGGGTCCGCGGTGCGCGCATGCAGCGTCAGATCGATTTCGGCGACCGCCTCCAGCCGCATTTTCCGGCCGCCGAGCAGCACCTTCACCGACATCGTCAGTGGCACGGTCAGCTCGAAGGTGACATGCGGTCCGTTGCGCAGAATAACCGGCTTGCCCACCTTGCCCTCGGCCATGAATCCGGCCAAACCCACTGGTCCGAGGGAGAACGGGCCGATGGCGACGCCGTGATCGGTCATCGCGGAGACCGCGGCTTCGATTCGTTCGGCTGTCACCGCGTGGGTGACGAACCGTTCCCCGAAGGCGGCGTAGTCGATCCACACCGGATCATCGGTCTTTTCCTCGATTGGCAGCATCAGAGTTTCCGAAACCCTCACCTCTCAACGGACAACCGACACGGTACGCGACGCAGATTTCGGCGAGGTCGGGCCGACATGTCCCCACCCAGGGGTCCCTGTCCTGCTGATGAGGGGGTAGCAGGACAGGGACCGAAAGACGGCGCTGCCGGGCGCCGCCTAGTCAATGGTAAGTGCTAGCGGAGGACCGCCGACAATGCGTAGCCACTAGGAAGACCGGCTAAGTACCAACACTATTCACAAACGGCCGAATCCCACCACCCCCGGAACCTCCGTCAGCGCGAAACGATGGATCGCGACCTCGCCCAATTCATTGCCGCCCATGGTCGTCACGGTCCCGTTCGCGGCCGTGAGCACGAAATTCGTGTGCTGGCTGAAGGGGCTGCCCTCGGCGTATAGCAGCACGTCACCGGTGCGCGGCTGATATCCCGAACCGAGCGGCGCGAAGCGATTCGCGCCCTGGTAGTACTCCTGCAGCGTGTACACGCCCGGAATCCGCCACGATCCGGAATTCGGATTGGCCAGCGGCGCACCCGCCTCCCGCAGCACCCAGCTCACGAAGTCGGCGCACCACGGTTCGTCGGACCCCTCGGCGTACTTCGAGCCCTCACCCGGTGCTTTGAATTCCCGTTCGAGGACCGCGACGATCCGCCCCTGGACGGGGTCCAGCCCGGACCTGTCGATCGCGGGAAATGCGGTCAAGCGATCACCGGCGATCGCGGGTTGCGCGCGGTCCTGCCACCAGCGCACCCCGACCACACCGGCCGCGACCAGCGCAACCACAAGCAGGCCGAGCACCGGCCACACATACCGTCGCCGCTCGGCCACCTCATGCACCGACATGCTCCCCTCCAGGATTCAAATCTTGATCATTAGGACGAACGAGATCGCTCCGCGGTTCCCGCGGATGTGGTCGAGGTCGGCGACTGTTCCGAATTCCTGTCAGCGCATGACATTCAGTGATAATCTGCGGTGGACTTGGGATGCGGTGAAAACCAAACCGCATGTCGGGCAATCGTTTTGTAGGTTGTCTAGGCGA
This sequence comes from Nocardia sp. NPDC049737, assembly GCF_040674755.1. NCBI lineage: Bacteria > Bacillati > Actinomycetota > Actinomycetes > Mycobacteriales > Nocardiaceae > Nocardia > Nocardia sp. NPDC049737. The sequence continues at coordinate 263,654 of NZ_JBFANH010000007.1, forward strand.
GTTGCGTCGGACGTTGAAGCTCGATGGAGACCATGTAAGACCTGGCGTTGCCGGGCGGCGGTATTGCCACGAGCAGACCTGCGACTTCGGTTGCAGGCCAACCCTGGTGGAGTAATTCGTCAGGTCGTGCAAGCGTGCCGCACCTTTTGACACGTTTCACGAACGGAGGTACGGCCCTGGACACATTGTGGACGTTCGTAGTGCATCGGCGCGCACAGCTGGTCACCGATTCGTATTTGCATGTCTCGGCGGTGGTGCAGTCGATACTGCTCGCGACGATCGTGGCCGTGCTGATCGGAGTGCTGGTCTACCGCAGCCCGTTCGGTTCCTCGGTGGCGACGGCGCTGGCCAGTGCCATACTCACCGTCCCGTCGTTCGCGCTGCTCGGACTGCTGATTCCGTTCCTCGGACTCGGTGTCGGGCCGACGATTACCGCGCTGGTGCTCTATGCCCTGCTGCCGATTCTGCGCAACACCATAATCGGGTTGGCCTCGGTAGACCCGGCGATTGTGGATGCCGCGCGCGGAGTCGGCATGAATCGACTGCGCGTGCTCGCGCGCATCGAATTGCCGCTGGCCTGGCCATCGATACTGACCGGGATGCGGGTCAGCACCCAGATGATCATGGGCATTCTGGCCATTGCCGCCTATGCCAAGGGACCTGGACTCGGCAATCTGATCTTCTCCGGCCTGGCCCGGCTCGGTAGTCCGAATGCGGTGCCGCAGGCGCTTGTCGGCACGATCCTGATCGTCGTACTCGCGCTGATCCTCGATGGGATCTTCGTCATCGTCGGGCGACTCACCACCTCGAGGGGAATACGTGACTGATACCGAAATCCGCGGCGACAGTACGGCATCGACGGTATCCGGCGTCGAGATCGTGCTCGACGAGGTCACCAAACATTATCCGGGCCAACGTGATCCGGCTGTCGACCGAGTTTCGCTGACCATTCCAGCGGGCGAAATCGTCGTCCTCGTCGGGCCGTCCGGCTGCGGTAAGACGACCACCATGCGGATGATCAACCGCCTCATCGAACCGACCTCGGGCACCATCACGATCGGCGGACACGATGTCACCGGCGTGAATCCGGACCAATTACGCAGGGGCATCGGCTATTCCATCCAGCAGGCCGGGTTGTTTCCGCATCTGACGGTCGCGAAAAACGTTGCGACAGTGCCCGGCCTGATCGGCTGGGACCGCAAGAAGGTCGCCGCGCGGACCGACGAAATGCTCGGGCTGGTCGGCCTGGATCCCGACACCTATCGCCATCGTTATCCAAGGCAGCTTTCTGGCGGTCAGCAGCAGCGCGTCGGGGTGGCCCGCGCGTTGGCGGCCGATCCGCCGGTGCTGTTGATGGACGAGCCGTTCGGCGCGGTCGATCCGATCACCCGCGGCCTGTTGCAGGACGAGCTGCTACGTCTGCAATCCGAACTGGGCAAGACCATTGTGTTCGTCACCCACGATTTCAATGAGGCGGTGAAGCTCGGCGATCGAATCGCGGTGCTGGGCAGCCAATCTCGTATTCTGCAGTACGACACCCCGGCGGCGATCCTGGCCGATCCCGCGGATGAGACCGTGGCCGGTTTCGTCGGCGCGGATGCCTCGCTCAAGCAACTCACCCTCACCCGGGTCCGCGATGTCGAACTCGGCGGCTGCCCGACGGCCCCGGAGTCCGATTCGGTCGACAGCCTGCGTGCCGCGCTGGCCGGACGAGATTGGCCGTGGGCGCTGATTCTCGACGCCCAGCAGCGGCCGCTGCGCTGGATTTCGAGTGAACAACTCGCACACGCGAATTCGTTGCGTGATATCGGATCTCCGGTCGGTGAGCAGTTATCGCTGCAGTCGACACTGCAGGATGCGTTGGAGGCCTTGCTGGCCGAGCAGACCGCGACCGCGGTCGTCACCGGCCGACGCGGTGAATACGCCGGATTGATCACGATCGATACGCTCGTCAGCCATCTGTCGGCCATGCGCGCCACGCATGCGGGCGCGGAGACGGATGCGACGACATGACCACGGCGACCACCGCACCGGCCACGGCATCGCCGACGACACTGCGGCGGGCCGAACGCATTCGGCTGCTGGTCCAACCGGCGCTCGTGCTCGTACTGACGGCGGGTGTGCTGGTGTGGGCCTTCCGGCGCGATCTCACCGCCACCCAGCAGGCCAGCATCAGCGTATCCAATATCGCGACCGTCACCTGGCAGCATGTGTTGATCACAGCGACAGTGGTGGTGATCGTCGTCGCGGTGGCGGTGCCGCTGGGAACACTGCTCACGCGGCCCGGATACCGCCGCCTGGCACCGCTTTTCGTCGGGATCGCCAATATCGGCGCCGCAGCTCCTGCGATTGGTCTGATCGTGCTGTTCTACCTCGCCACCCGCACCACCGGCTTCTGGATCGGCGTCGCGCCGATCGCGTTCTATTCGCTACTTCCGGTGCTGCGCAATACGATCCTGGGCTACCAGCAGGTGGATCCGGCGGTAATCGATGCCGGACGTGGCCAGGGCATGTCGGCGCTGACGGTATTGCGCCGCATCGAATTTCCGCTCGCCATCCCCTATATCCTGGCCGGGCTGCGCACCTCGCTGGTGCTCGCCGTGGGCACCGCGACGCTGTCGTTCCTGGTGAGCGCGGGTGGCCTCGGCATTCTGATCGATACCGGGTACAAGCTGCGCGATAATGTCACGCTGGTGGTCGGTGCCGTACTCGCGGTCGCGCTAGCGCTGCTCGTCGATTGGCTGGGCGCGTTGGCCGAACAGTACTTGGGGCCGAGGGGGTTGAAGTGAGGGCGTGGGTACTGGGTGTTGCGGCCGTATTCGTGTTGAGCGCCTGCGGATTACAGTCCGGAAGCGCGGTGCCGCTGCGGGTGGGTCCCGGCAGTATTCGTCCGGTACCGGAGCTCGACGGGGTGTCGATTACGGTGGGCTCCAAGGATTTCACCGAGCAGAACATCCTCGGATATCTCATCGAATTCGCGCTCTCGGCGGCGGGCGCGCAGGTCCGCGATCTGACGAATATCCAGGGCTCCAACAGTGTTCGCGATGCCCAACTGCACGGGCAGATCGACATCTCCTACGAATACACCGGTACCGGGTGGATCAACTATCTCGGCAACGAGACACCGGTTCCGGATGAGGTCGGGCAGTTCGAGGCGGTTCGCGACGCGGATCTGGCCGCGCACGGCATCGTGTGGACGGATATGGCCCCGATGAACAACACCTACGCGCTGGTGATGAGCGCCAACACCGCGAAGGAGACCGGTGTTGTCACATTGTCCGACTACGCCCGGCTGATCGCCACTGATCCGGCCGCCGCCGCGACCTGCGTCGGCACCGAATTCAATGTGCGCCAAGATGGTTATCCCGGGATGGCGCGCAAGTACGGGATCGATACCGGCAAGGTGCACAAGCAGATCGTGCAGGATGCGGTGGTCTATCAGGCGACCGCAGATGCCAAGCAGTGCCGGTTCGGTTCGGTCGCCGCCACCGACGGCCGGATTCCGGCGCTCGGGCTCGTCTTGCTGAAGGACGATCTGGGCTTCTTCCCGAAATACAATGCGGCACTGGTGATGCGGAAGTCTTTCGCCGATGCGCATCCACAGGTCGCCGACATCATGGCACCGATATCGAAGAAGCTGACCAATGAGGCGATCACCGAATTGAACCGCCAGGTGGACGTGGATGGCCGCGAACCCGCTGAAGTAGCGCGGGATTGGATGGTGGCGGAAGGGTTCGTCACGGCTCGCTGAAATGGGTCCGAGCGCACACTTTGCACACTCGGACCCATTTGAATCAGGCCTGGGGATCGCGGCCCAGGTAGCGCAGCAACTCGGCGACCGCCGTGTCGTCCTGCGCACCGTCGACGATTGCGGCGTACGCACCCCACTGACGCAGCGGCTCAACGATTTCCGCCTCCGGACCGCCGCCGGGCGCTGGGTTCGTGGTCCGCGCGGCAGTGAGCAGGTATTCGGCGAGTTCGTCGTTCAACGGTGACGACTGTCCGGTAGCGATCGCGATATCCCAGGCGTGCACCGCCGCGTCCAGTGCGCACATGACGGCGGCGACCGGGGTCGGCAGCGCGCCGTGCGGCAGCGGGGTGGGCACCGTCTCGGTCTCGTCGGTGACGGTAGCCCAAGCGGTCTCGGTCTGCTCGACCGCATCGCGCACCAACTCGGCGGCGGTGCCCTCGATGGCGCCGGACGGGTCGAAGGGGTTGTAGGCCGGGCCGATTCCGATACCGAGCGCTTCGGCAAAGGCGAGCTGATCGCCTGCGGCGTGCTGAATCACCTGCGTGACATCCCATTCCGAGCACGGGGTCGGCAACTGCCACTGGTCGTCGCCGATACCGGCGACCACATCGGTCAGGGCGCGGTAAGAGGTGGCGAGGACATCACGCCAGACGGGGCGCAGGGTCGCGGTGGCGTCGGCGGCAGTGGTGATGTTCATGACTGGCCTTTCTTTTTCCTTCTTGCTGATGTCACCAAGCCTATGCAGCTATTAGGCTAGTTTCGTTCCTAATACATCGGCTTAATCCAAAAAGATTTTCGGAGGCGACGGTGGCGGCCACCACAACGCGAGTTCTGCGCCTGCTCTCGCTGCTGCAGGACCGCGCGCATACCGGCCGTGAGCTGGCCGAACGGCTCGACATCACGGACCGAACGCTACGCAAGGACATCCAACGGCTGCGCGAACTCGGCTATCCGGTGCACGCCGAGCGGGGTGCGATCGGCGGCTACCGGCTCGGCCGCGGCAGCACCATGCCGCCGCTACTGCTCGACGACGATGAGGCCGTCGCGGTGGCCGTGGCCATCGGCCTGACCGAGGACGGCTCAACCGGTATTGCCGATATCACCGGGAATGCCGCCCGCGCACTGGCCAAACTCGAACAGATCCTGCCGAAACGCCTGCAGCGCAAGGTGACAGCGCTGCGCAACGCGACCGCCATCGGACCGGCGACCACCGGCTCCCGCGAACCGGATGCCCCGGTCCCCGCCGCGATACTGACCACGCTCGCGAGCGCCATCCGCGATGGCGCCACCGTGCAGATCGGCCTGGATGCCGACGCGGACAACGAAATCGAGCCCTACCGGCTGGTCAACTGGCAGCGCCGCTGGTATCTGGTCGCCTATGACCTCGAAACCCATTCCTGGCGTGCGATTCCTGTCGCCCAGATACTGCGCGCCGTCGCGGGGGCACGCCGATTCGCCGCACGGTCGCTGCCCGATGACGACCTGGTGGCCTTCGTCATGCGCGATATCGCCAGCACGGGTTGGAAAGTGCATGCCCGGGTGACGGTCCTGGCACCCGCCGAGACGGTAATCGCCCGGGTAAACCCGGCTGTCGGCGTGGTCGAGGCCGTCGACGCCGATACCTGCATCCTGCTGACCGGCGCGGATGCCCTCGAGACCATTGCCATCTACCTGAGCATGCTCATGATGGACTTCCGGGTCGAGGGCCCGCCGGAACTGGTTGCGCACCTGCGCACCCTCGCACGGCGTTATACCGAGTCGGTCGAACTGGCACCTTAGCGTTATCCAACGTCGCGGCAAGGCTTTTCGGTCGAAGTTAGGTTGTAGCGGGTACGTGAACGGTGGATCAGCTCTTGATCCCGAGGGAATCAGGAGGCATATCACCATGGCGGACACCCGCCCTTCGATCGCCCGCTATCTGCGCGAGCGCCGTGCAGCAGCCGGGCTCACGCACGCCGCGATGGCCGTGGCCACCGGATTCCCGCAGTCGGTGATCGAGGATTTCGAACAGGGCGTGGTCGCGCCCACCTCGGCAACGCTGGGCCGGTTGTTCGATGCGCTGGGTGTACCGGTGTTCTTCCGCGACCACATCGTGAGCCTCACGCAGGCGAGCCAGTTTCCGGATACCTACGGTCCCGTGCCGAGCGTGCCGCTGCCCACCGATCTGCGCACTTTGCGCAGCGTCGCCCAGCCCGCCTGGTTCCAGATCGTGCCTACCTTCGATCTGGTCGCGGCGAACTCCGCTTATCTGCGGCTATTTCCCGGGCTCGAGCCCGGCGACAATATCCTCGAGTGGACGATGCTGAATCCGGACGCCAGACAAGCCGTGCACGAGTGGCACAAGGAAGCGCATCTGATGGTGTACGCGCTGCGGATGATGGCACCGGGCCTGGTGCCGCAGGAGCGGTTGGACAAGATCATCTCTGCCTGCCGGTCGGCGCCGGAGTGGGAGCAACTGTGGCTCACCGATGTGGCACCGGCTGATATCGCCCGGCCATGGATCCACGTGCGCGATCCGGCACGCCGCGAACCGCGCCGAATGATCTTGAACGTCTTCATGTCCGAATTCCCGCGGCGGCCGTGGTGGATGTACACGCTGGTGCCGATCGACTGATCCGCCTCGGCGGCCTGCTCGTCACCCAGGTGGCCATTCAACGGCCCGAATGCGTGGCCGGTCAGGTGCTCGATCCGGCCATCGAACGACGACGGGGCCGATCCTCGCCATTGCGGATCGGCCCCGTCGTCGTTCGAATGATCAGGCGTGCCCGGCCTTGTCGGCGGCATCGGCTGCCTTGCGCATCGGAATCACCAGCGTGAGCACGATGGCGACCAGGGCCGCGGCCGTGGCGATCAGGAATGTGGTGTGGAAGCCGTCGCGCGAGGGCAGCACGTGCGGGCCGAGTTGCATCGTCATATGGGCGAGCACGACGCTCATCACCGCCGCCGAGGTCGAGGTGCCGATCGAGCGCATCAGCGAATTGAGGCCGTTGGCCGCGGCGGTCTCGGTGAGCGGCACCGCGCCCATGATCAGCGCGGGCATCGCGGCATAGGCCAGACCGACACCACCCGCGACGATCATCGCCGCGATCATGAGCTCCCAGACGCTGTTCATCAACACCACGGCACACAGATAACCGACCGCGATCACCGCCGAACCGAGCGCCAGCGTGACCTTCGGGCCGCGGGCCGCCGACAGCCGCGCCGAGACCGGCGACAGCAGAATCATGACGAATCCCGTTGGGGCCAGCGCCAATCCGGCATTGACCATGGACAGCCCGAACCCGTATCCGGTCTGTTCCGGCGCCATCATCAGCTGCGGGAAGGTCAGCGACATGCCGTAGAGCGCGAATCCGACCGCGATGGAAGCGAAGTTGGTGAACAGCACCCGCGGCCGCGCCGAAACCCGCAGGTCGACCAGCGGCGAGCGCTGCTTCAGTTCGAAGAAGCCCCAGATGAGGAATACCACTACCGACAGTGCGAACAGGCCGAGCGTGCTCGCACTGCCCCAGCCCCAGTCCGCGCCCTTGGTAATCGGAATCAGCAAGGCCAACAATGCAATCGACAGACCGACCGCACCACCGAAATCGAAACGAGCGGGCGTGCGCACCGGAGACTCCGGTACAAAGACGAAAACCAGTGCGGCACAGACGACACCGAGCCCGCCCGCGGTCCAGAACAGCATGTGCCAGTCCGCATTCTGCGCGATCGCCGCCGCCAGCGGCAGACCGAGCGCACCACCGACACCGAGCGTGGCACTCATGATCGCCATCGCGGAACCCACCTTCTCGGCGGGCAATTCGTCACGCATGATGCTGATGCCGAGCGGGATCGCGCCGACCGCCGCGCCCTGCAGCGAGCGCCCGATGATTTCGGGAACCAGCGAGGAGAACAGCGCGCACACCACCGAGCCGGCGACCAGCGACACCAGATTGGCGAACAGCACCCGGCGTTTGCCGAACATATCGCCGAGTCGGCCACTGATCGGGGTTGCCACGGCACCGGCCAGCAGGGTCGCGGTGATCACCCAGGACGCATTGGACGCCGAGGTGTCCAGCAGCGTCGGCAGGGTGGGAATGATCGGAATGACCAGCGTCTGCATCAGCGAGACGACGACACCGACCATGCCGAGGGTCGCGATGAGCAGACCGGATGTGGGGCGGCGCGCAGCGTCGTCCTCGGTGACGGTCGAAGACACGTCGGCGGCAACAGACATGAATATGTACGGTACATATCTTATGTATCGTGCACAATTTGCAATCGGCGTGATTCAGCCGACATAGTGTGGGCCATGTCCGAATCAGGTCCCGAGGATGACGATGCGCTCACCCGCCTCGTCTTCGAGCTGACCCTACTCTCCCGACACTTCCCGGCCTCGCTGCTGCGCCGGCCCGGATTCCAGCTCGACCGATCGGCGTATTTGATCCTCACCAGACTGGAAATGGACGCTCCCCTGAGCCTGCGCGAGCTGTCGGAGGCCTTCCAGCTCGATATCTCCACCATCAACCGGCAGGTCGCCGCGATGCTGAAGCAGGGGCTGGTCGAGCGCGTTCCCGATCCGGACGGCGGTATTGCCCGCAAGATCCGCGCCAGCGCCAAGGGCCTGGAATTGGTGGCCGCCGATCGCGAGCAGAGTCAGGAGGGCATCGGCGCGGTCGTCGCCGACTGGACCGTCGCCGACATCACGCAAATGAGCGGGCTCATCTCCCGGTTCAATATGTCGATAGAGCATCTCGAAGAGAACCCGTGGCCGCGCCCGCCCGCCGCCCACTAGGGCGAGTGGCGCGGCGCCCGCGACGTCGGGCAATATCGCTGCGGTGAGGTTCGGGTACGGGGTGGTCGCGGCGTCGCTGTTCGTGACGTCGCCGCTCGCCGTCGGCTGCGGACTCGATACCGAGGCCGATGAATGGAACGGCTGGACGGTGACGGTGTACTACACCGCCGTCGAGTCCTATCACTCCGGCCCACTCGAAACCGTGCGCGGCTGTAGCGATCTCGAATGTACCGATGCCAGTGTTGAAATCGGCTCGCTACCAGAGGATTTCGTCGATGTGGTGCGCGATGAGGGCACCGGCCGGATCACCAGCGGCGAGCACGCGGGTCAATACCTGAACTGGTCCTACGATGTCGGTTTCTGGCTCGACACCGAACCGAGGGACACCCGAGGCGAGGCGCTGCATCCCTTCGAGAGTGCCGCGGCAGATGGCATCGAACCGGGAACTCGGTTGCGGCTCACCGGTTGTGGAGCAGCGGGGCCCGAGAGCGTATGCGGCAAATTCACTGCCGCGACTTGGACGATCGGCGACGAATTCACGCCGGGACTCGGCGGCCCACGGCATCTGGACCTCTACATCGGTGAGGAAGATTCCGAAAGTTTCACCGAGGGACCGGATTTCGTGACATTCACCGGTGCGACGCTCGAACCCGTCGAGCCCTGACCCGCTTCGAAATACACGCCGGGGGTAATGCCGTAGCAGCGCCGGAACCAGCGGGTCAGATGAGCTTGATCGGCGAATCCGGCTTCGATCGCCGCCTGACTGATCGGTCGCCCCGCGACGATCAATCTGCGAGCCGTGCGTAGGCGCAGCAGCCGTTGGTAATCGCTCGGCGCCAGACCGTAATTGGCGCGGAAGGCGCGATACAGCGCGAATCTGCTGCATTCGGCGGCCTCGGCCAGATCGTCCATGGAGATGGGATCGAGATGGCGATCGTGCAGCACGGCGCGGACCCGTCGCGCGATATCGGCTACCGAACCGGCCTGCACCACAGCGGTTCTCGTCGGCGTTCGGGTGCCGCGCTGCACCAGTGCCGCGACCGAGGCGGCCAATGCCTCGTCGGCGGCGAGTTCGGTCGCGGGGCCGATCAGACTCGCACAAAGCTTGCGCAGCGCCGATAAAAGCACCGGATCGCGGAGCACCGGGTCGGCGAACAATGGCAGACCGATCGGGCGGCCCGCACGGTCGGAAAGCAGATCGGTGATCAACTCCGATCCGATATGCGCGATCCAGTAGGTGAATCCGAGTTCGGTCGTGCTGTGGCCGTCGTGTGGCTCGTCCGGATTGAATGCCATCACCATGCCCGCGGCACTGGTGCGCGTGGCGCCGCGGCAGTCGAAGGTCTGTGCGCCGAATTCGGTCAGTCCGAACGAATACGTCTCGTGACTGTGCAGGTCGTAGACGTGCCGTTCGAAATGCGCGTGCATGACCTCAACCGAGCGGTCCGCCATTCGCCGGTAGTCGACCCATTCACGCTCGGTCACCTGTCCATTGTCGCCGCACCAGCGTTCAATACTCGGGCGCGAACCCCGCCGATGATCGAGCTGTGCGTATCCGATTGCTATTGATACTGGTCATGGCGTTGTGGGGCAGTGCGTTCGCCTCCTCGAAACTTGCGGTGAACGAGGTGCCGCACGCGGTCGCCGGATTTCTGCGGTTCCTGATCGGCACGGTTGTGCTGCTCATCGTGCTGCGGGCGCCGCGGCTACCCGCCCCGGATGCCGCTCGCGCGGCAGGGATCGGGCTGGTCGGCGTATTCGGCTACAACTTTCTGTTCTTTCTCGGGCTTGCCCTGGCTCCCGCCGCGGACGGCAGCGTGATTGTTCCGATGGCGGCACCTATTTTCACGGTCGCCGTGACGGCATTGCTCGGCCGCACTCGGTTGTCGCGCATCCGAATGGTCGGGCTGACCGTGGCCGTTGCCGGCGCGGGCGTGTTCATTCTCGGCATCCCCGAGACCGGCTCCCATCGAGTGCTCGGCGATCTGGTCTTCCTCGCGGCGGCGGCCTGCTGGGCTGGTTACACGATGCTCGGAGCGCCACTGTTGTCTCGGTTGTCCGCCCCGACCGTCACCGTGTACGCCACCGCCGCGGGCACACTCGCGCTCGGACTCATCGCCGCTCCCGAACTCTCCGACGTTCGGTGGTCCGAGCTGGACCTCGGATTCTGGCTCAATCAGGCCTATCTGGGTGCGCTGCCCACCGCCCTCGCATATGTCCTCTACTACCGCGCGGTGAGTCAGATCGGTCCGGCGACCGCCTCCGCGGCCATGTTTTTGGTGCCCGCCTTCGGCCTCAGCTGTGCATGGATGTTGCTCGGGGAGTCCATCTCGCCGACGCAGGCGCTCGGCGCCGCGCTCATGTTCATCGGTGCCTGGCTGAACACTCGCAGCGAAGCACCGCTGCCCGCGCCAGAGCCAGTTGACGTGCGTTCCTGAGGTTTGGATGGCCGCTGGCGAGGCATTACGTGGACGACACGACCGTCTGGGCTAGGAGGATCGGGTGTCTTCTGCAGTAATAGCAATAGTGGTCGTCGTGGTGGTGGTGCTGGTCGCGGCCGGGTTGGTGGTCGCGGCTTGGCCGATGCTGCGGCAAAGGCGACTGCGCAAGAAGTTCGGGCCCGAATACGACCGGACCATGCAAGAGCTGGACAGCCGTAAGGCCACTGACCGTGAGCTGAGCGGACGGGAGCGGCGCCACGCCGAACTCGATATACGGGAGCTGTCCGAGCAGGAAAAACAGCGGTATCGCACCGAGTGGGCGCAGATGCAGGAACGCTTCGTCGACGCTCCGGCGGATGCGGTAACGGCGGCCGATGTGCTTGTCGCCGACATCATGGCCGAGCGCGGCTATCCCACCGAAGGGTATGACCAGCAGCTGGCCGACCTGTCCGTCGAGCACGCGGCGACGGTGGGCCACTATCGCGCCGCACACGAGATCGCGGTCCGGCGCTCCGATACCCGAATCTCCACCGAGGACATGCGTTTCGCGGTGGTGCAGTACCGCGAGTTGTTCGAGGACCTGCTCGGCGGCGCGCCGGAGGACAGGAAGGATGCAAAGCGATGAGCACGGAGCAGGAGCGGCGGCGGAATCTGGAAGCCGAAGTACCGGAGGGGGTTTCGCCTACCGCGACACGGACTGGCACCGAGACCGATTCGGCTGCGTCGTATGGGCCGGCACCGATATCGGAAGCTGAGGCGAGTGGGGGCGGCGATACCTCGGCGGTCAGCGGGGCTGAGGGCAAGGGCGCGGCGGCGGGTGAGGGCGCGGCCGCAAGCGAGCGCACGCCGGCGGGCGAAAGCGCGGCCACGAACGAGCGCACGGCCACAGGTGAGGGCACCGCCACAGGTGAGGGCACCGCCACAGACAGGGGCACCACCACAGACCAGCGCACAACCACAGGCGAGGGCACCGCCACAGACAGGGGCACCACCACAGACCAGCGCACAACCACAGGCGAGGGCACCGCCACAGACAGGGGCACCACCACAGACCAGCACACGGCCGCGGGTGGGAGCACCGCGGCAGGCACAGACGCGGCCACAGACCAGCGCGAAGCCGCGGGCAGGAGCACGGCCGCAGAGCAACGCACAGCGGCAGACCAACGCGCGGCAGCAGGCGGGAGCGCTGCCACAGGGCCACAGGAGATCGGCGATCAGCCGCTCATCGATGCTGCCGATGTTGAGCGCTTGCGCACCGCATGGCGGCAGGTGCAGGGCAGTTTCGTGGACAACCCCCACGATGCGGTGACGCAGGCCGACGATCTGGTCATGGCGACGGTTCAGCAGTTGTCCGCCACACTGGCCGAGCGCAAGCAGTCGCTGGAACGGCTGTGGTCGCGCGAGGAGGACGGCGACACCGAGGATCTGCGACTGGCGCTGCGCAGCTACCGCGCCTTCTTCGACCAGTTGGTCGGCAGCGGGAAGTAGCGCGGTTCAGGCCGAGGCAGCGGAGGAGTTCAGCTGCAGGCTCTTGTATCGAGCCCGGAATCTTCTCGTATCGGAATCGGTTGTGGGCCAACGGCGTCAGCGTGCGCCGACGCGGGAAAGAGCCCGATCACCCGTGGCTGCGCCGCGACCACCACCCGCGGCGTTGCCGAAATCGCGGGCGTCAGCCCGGGCGCGCGACACCGCCTGGCCCAATCTGCGCGACAACATCCTCGCCGGACTAGACCGTCTCATCTCCACTGGATGATGGATGTGAAACACCTATGTCGCATGGGCGCGGCAATACCATAGGCTTGCGCCGTGATTTCCGAGCGTGCAGTGGTCGACGGGCGTTTCGAGTTGCTCGAGCCGCTCGGCAGCGGCGGTATGGGGACGGTGTGGCGCGCATATGACCTCGCGCTGCATCGCGAGGTCGCGCTCAAAGAAGTGCGGGCTGAGACGGATGGCGCAGGCTCGCCCGGCGTGCACCGCGAGCGGGTGTTGCGGGAGGCCAGGGCGCTGGCCCGGATCGGTCATCCGAATGTCGTCGCCATCCACCACATCGTGGATTCGCCCGAAGTCGCACATCCGTGGATCGTCATGGAACTGGTTCGCGGACAAAGTCTCGCCGATCACCTGGCAGGTGGGCCGATGCCGCCGTTGCAAGCGGTGCTCCTCGGCCGTGGCATCCTCGCCGCCCTCCGTGCCGCACATCAAGTCGGTGTACTGCACCGCGACATCAAACCCGCGAATGTGCTACTGCGCGAAGACGGTTCACCGGTCCTGACCGATTTCGGTATCGCCGCCATCAACGGCATGAACGGTTTGACCTCCACCGGCAGCGTGGTCGGCTCGCTGGATTATGTTGCGCCGGAACGGCTCAGCGGCCAGGAGGGACACACCGCCTCCGACCTTTGGTCGTTCGGTTTGCTGCTGTACTTCGCGGTGGAGGGGTTTCACCCGATGCGGCGGGAGTCCACAGTGGCCACACTTGCTGCCGTCATCAGAGGGGAGGTGCCGCCGCCGCAGCGGGCTGGGGTGTTGACCGCGGTTTTGACGGCACTGTTGGTGCCTGATCCGGATCGTCGGCCGAGTGCCGAGCAGGTGGATCTGATGCTTGCGCAGGCGATTGGGTTCGGCGGTGCGCCGGGGGTGTTCGGTGGGGCGGGTGCGAGGAGTGGGCCGGGAGTTCTTGGTGAACCCGATGCAGGCAGGGGTCCAGGGGCTATTGATGGACCGGGGGCGGGCAGTGGCCCGCAGGCTTTTGCCGGGCAGAGTGGGTTTGGCGGGCAGAGTGCGGCCGGCGCGCCGGCCGGATCCAACCCCCTAGGCGCGGCCCATGCCGCCGTCAGCCCACCAGCCTATGGCCCTGGCGGCTTCAGCACTCCCAGCGCATTCGACACCCCCGGTGCGGGAAATGCGCGCGGCGGATTCGAAACGCCAAGCGCGCCCAACACGCCTGGCGGATTCAGCACGCCAGACGCGGGCAACGCATCAGGCGCATTCAGCGCACGCGGAGCGGCCGACACACCCTATGCACCGGGCGGATTCAATTCGCGAGGCGCGGGCAATGCCCCCGGTGCCTTCAATTCGCCCGGCTCAGTTGACGAGTTGCACGGCCCCAGCGGCATGGCACCCGCCACGTACCCCCATGGCTTCACGAATCCCCCTGCACGCAAACCACTCTCACGCGGGATCGTCGCCGGCTTCGCGGCCGCCGCAGTCATCGTTGCCGTCGTCGCCACGATCACGATAGCGGTCCTGCGCCCCGATTCGACCGGCAACCAGGCCAATCCGAGCAATCCCCCCACGACCGGTGAATTCCCCGCCACAAGCCGAGCCGCATTCCCGACGTCCGGAGCACCCGTAACCGGCAAAGCCGTCGACCTCCTGACCCCGACCGGCATCCGGCAGGCCATAGCCGCGCTCGAAAAGGTCTCCGGCAGCCAAGAATTCAACGAAGCAACGTTCTATCCGACCTATGCCAACGTCGGCGCACCGGTCAAAAACAAACCCGACCTCTACGACCTGTTCGTCTATCGCGACGGAACAGCCACCCGAAAGGGCGCGGGCGGCCCGCTCTCGGACAAGGCCACCGTAAAGCTGAGCTCGATCAACTGGGACATCCTCCCCGACCTATTCCGGACCGCCGACGAAAGCCTCGGTATACCCACCCCCACCCTGCGCTACGTAATCGTCGACCCAGCCTGGACCTTCAACAACGACCAGCCAACCGTCATGGTCTACCTGACCGACGACTACGGCGGCGCCTACCTAGCCGCCAACACCGACGGCACCGTAGTAACCAAATACCCCAGAGGCCGCTGACCCCATCACCTTTCGCCCGCACCGACACGAAACCCCCTGCACCTGACTCGAATCAGGTGCAACAGCGGATTTACAATCAAATATTCGTACCGGGAATCACGCACCGCCCGTCGGGCCCAATATTCCCGATGATCATCCCATCCGACAACGTACAAAAGCTGCCGATCTGAACGCACTCCCGATGCGTATTCATGACCATCTGATCCCCACAAGGCATCCCAGGATCATCCGGATCAGCCTGCGCACTCACCGGAAACAGCACCGCAGCTGCAGCAGCAATAAATAGCGAAATACGAAACATGATCAATCCTCCGAACCATGACGAATCGCGCACGCACTCTACAATTCAGACCGTCCGATCCTCGACATTTCGCATCGAACAAAATCCGTCCCCGACCAGGTCGATCCTACTCCGGCACTCCCAATCGCTCACACATACGAACGCCACCGCACATATCCCATGCTCCAAAATTCAGTCGGTCATAAGACCGTGGTCGGAGGCGGCGCGACGGGGTTCGCCGTCGGTGTCGGGTTGGTCGCCGACCGGGACGACGCCCCCGCCGCGTACCGGACCCACACCACCGAACTCGTCCTGCACCGGCCACCGCTCGGCGTCAACTGACTACCGCGCTACCCCGCGGAGCTGAGTGCTGGGGCACCCCGGGTGCTGAGGTAAGTGCGAAGTTCCGCGCCGCGGACGCGCCGAGGTCATCGCGATCGCTTGACCATACACATAGGACTAGATGTATTGTCAAGCTACCTCGGCCGGATCGAAGGAAAACTATGACCCCTCCACGCCCCAAACAACTCGACTCCCCCGTATTGCCGAAGATCTTCAAATACACAGGTAAAGCCCAAGTTTGGGTCTACCAACGCACCGGTGGACGCGTCGGCGGAAAATGGCGCATCGGTGCCGGATTCCGCAAGCCGGTCCCGACTCTGCTGCTCGAACATCGAGGCCGGAAATCCGGGAGCACATACACCACGCCGCTGCTCTACATCACCGATCGCGCCGACACGGTTATCGTCGCGTCCCAGGGCGGCCTCGCCAAACACCCGCAGTGGTACCACAACCTTTGTGCCGCCCCCGAGACCCACATCCAGATCGGCCGCGAACGCCATGCTGTGCGCGCAGTAACCGCCGACTCGGACCAACGCGCGCGCCTATGGCCGAAGCTGGTCGACGCCTACGCCGACTTCGACACCTACCAAGCATGGACCGAACGCGAAATCCCGGTCGTCATACTCCAACCCCGCACCGCGCACGACTGACCCCCTACTGTGCGGCGCAGTGCCGAAGTCGGTCACAATCGAGCAATGCCAGGCAGGGTGAACGCTATCGGCCCGGAATTCGACTGGGATCAGGACGTCGCGGTGAAGCCGGCAAATGTCGAGCCGCAGGAATGGCCGCCCGCAGCGCCAGCATGATGGCGCTGCACCAGGCGCAGCCGCGCAGCCTCGATGCTCCGTATTCGCGCCAGCTGCATCCTCGTTCGGTGCGCTGGCCAGAATGCTTGCGCGACAGGCCACTTCCGCGGCAATGCTCCGTAGGCGACTACGCTCACCGCAATATCGGCATGGGTGACGTGATCAACGAGGGAAGGCGTAATGGAGGATCGCGCCGCGCGATTCGAGGAGCTGGGTCGCCTGGTACCGATCCCCCACCCATGGGACATAACGGAATACATCGCGCGGGTGGCAGAGTACCGGGGACGGCCGATCACGTTGTGCCCG
>NZ_JBFANH010000008.1:0-269957 GCF_040674755.1 Nocardia sp. NPDC049737
CGATTCGAAGGTCAGCTGGCCGCGCCACATGGTGCCGATCCAGTTGAAGAACTTCACACCGGTCGGGACGGCGATCAGGAAGGTCATGAACGAGAAGTACGGCAGCAGCACCGCGCCGGTGGCGTACATGTGGTGGGCCCACACCGCGATCGACAGCGCTGCGATGCCGAGGGTCGCGTAGACCAGCGTGGTGTAACCGAAGATCGGCTTACGCGAGAAGACCGGGAAGATCTCCGAGACGATCCCGAAGAACGGCAGCGCGATGATGTACACCTCGGGGTGGCCGAAGAACCAGAACAGGTGCTGGTAGAGCAGGATGCCGCCGGTAGCCGGATCGTAGATGTGGCCGCCGAGATGGCGGTCGTAGGCCAGGCCGAACAGCGCGGCGGTCAGCAGCGGGAAGGCGAGCAGCACGAGGACGCTGGTGACGGCGATGTTCCAGGTGAAGATCGGCATCCGGAACATGGTCATACCGGGGGCACGCAGGCAGACCACGGTGGTCAGCATGTTGACACCACCGAGGATGGTGCCCAGACCGGAGACCGCGAGGCCGAGGATCCACAGGTCGGTGCCGACGCCGGGCGAGTGCAGGATGTCGGTCAGCGGCACGTACGCCGTCCAACCGAAATCCGCGGCGCCGCCGGGGGTGATGAAGCCCGCGGTCGCCATGGTCGCGCCGAATGCGTACAGCCAGTAGCTGAAGGCATTCAGTCGCGGGAAGGCGACGTCGGGTGCGCCGATCTGCAGCGGCAGGACGATATTGGCGAAGCCGAACACGATCGCGGTCGCGTAGAACAGCAGCATGATCGTGCCGTGCATGGTGAACAGCTGGTTGAACTGCTCCGTAGACAGGAACTGCAGACCCGGGCGAGCCAGCTCACCACGCATCAGCAGGGCCATCAGACCACCGATGAGGAAGAACGCCATCGAGGTGGTCAGGTACATGACACCGAGGACCTTGGGGTCGGTGGTGGTGACCATCTTGACGATGAACGAGCCCTTCGGCCCGGTCCGAGCCGGATACGGCCGAGTCGCTTCCAACTGAGGGACTGGCTTTGGCTCTACGGCAGTCACTGATCCTCCTGAAAGGTGCCTTTAGGTCGCTCCGCAGGCTCCGCTGCTCACATCCGCCCCACCACCGGGGACAGACGAGGAGTTCGCTTGCGCTCCTGAGATCGTAAACCGTGCTGTCGCAGCCATCCGCACGGGTCCTACTCTGCGTCGTATTTCCCGGTGCGGGCGACTGCGGCGGCAATCGAAATCCGACGCCATGCCTGCGATGACTTTCCCGGGCGGCCGACGTCTCTATCGATGACAGTGATCCACTCTCGGCAAGGAGACCATTGATGAGCACAGCATCGCGTAGCGATTCCATGAGTGGTGGCGGTCGGACGACAGGTGGGCCCGCACCGAAGACCGGCGATCCCTGCTGGGGCGACGTTTACACCTCTGATCCAGACGGTGCCATTGCCTTCTACGGCCAGTTGTTCGGCTGGACCGCAGACCGCGCGGACGAGGAGTTCGGCGGCTACATCACCTTCCGCAAGAACGGAAAGGCCGTCGCGGGCGGCATGGGCAAGACCGGAGACGGGGTCGAAGGACCCGACCAATGGACGGTCTACCTCGCCTCGCCCGACGCCAAGGCCACCGCCGACGCGGCCGCCGAGCACGGCGGCACGGTCGTCGTGCCGCCCATGGACGTGGGCGATCTCGGCGCGATGGCCGTGCTCGGCGATGTCGGCGGCGCGGGTGTCGGCATCTGGCAGACCGGCACCTTCGGCGGTTTCGAGGCCATCGGCATCGCCTCCGGCGGCAAATGGAGCGACCACGTCGGCATCCCGTCCTGGTTCGAACTGCACACCCGCGATTACGCGCGCTCGCTCGACTTCTACCGCGACGTCTTCGGCTGGAACGACACCTTCACCATCTCCGACTCCCCGGAGTTCCGCTACACCACCATCCACGCCACCACCCCGATGCTCGGCGGTGTCATGGATAGCTCGGCGTTCCTGCCCGAGGGCGTACCCGCGGGCTGGAAGATCTACTTCGGCGCCGATGACGTCGACGCGGCCGTCGCCAAGGTCGTCGAACTGGGCGGCACTGTACTGGCCGAGCCCGAGAACACCCCCTACGGCCGGATCACGCAGGTCGCCGATCCGACCGGGGCGCGTTTCAGCATCGGCGGCAACGCCGGGTAGCCGATCCGACGATCGCGCGGAATCCGCTGTACGACAGCTGGATTCCGCGCGGTCACAACTGCGGTCCGGAATGCGATGTGCGCGCGGTGGTGGCCTTCGCGTCTCGGCACCCACACCACGCGGTACCCTCACCCGCATGCCGGTGAGCGCCCTTGTTCGCACCCGAAACCGCACCGATAGCGACTGCTCGCAGGTCGCTCGAAACAACACCGATAGCGACTGCTCGCAGGTCGCTCGAAACAACGCAGACTCCCGCCGATACGGCACCGCCAGCAATCGCGCGGTCCGGCAGGGGGGCACGGCGGTCGCTCTGCTCTGCGCCGCATTGCTCATCGCGGGCTGCAGCCAGAAAGACGACGCCAGCTCGATCATTCGCACCACGACGAATATCGCGGGTGCGGGTGTGGTCGGCCTGGAGCGCGACACCTCGCAGGCCTGCCCGCTGCCGAGCGCACCCGATCCGTCGAACGGCAAGACTCGCACCGTCACCCATGCCGCGGGCACCTCGGAGGTGCCCGCCGATCCGCAGCGCATCGTGGTGCTGTCCACCTCCGCCTTGGACGCCGCCTGCGCGGTCGGTCTGTGGGAGCGGGTCGTCGGCGCGGTCCCGATCGACGGACCCCGCTCTCAGCCGATGTATCTCGGTTACGGCGTGCTGAAGATTCCCGCGGTCGGTTCGCCGGCACAGCCGGATATCGGGCAGATCGCCGCCTTGCATCCCGATCTGATCATCGGCGATATTTCCAGCGGCCCAGGCGGTTTCGCAGCATTGCAGACGATCGCACCGACCGTTCTCGCCGATCCCGGCAGCGGCTGGCAGACCGAATTCGGCACGCTCGCAGCGGGTCTCGGGCGTCGTAATGCCGCGGCAACGGCATTGGAGAACTACCGCAACGAAGCACGCGAGACCGGTAATATTCTGGGCGCCAGCCAGTCCCAGGCCTCGGTGGTGCGCTTCACCGCCGACCAGGATCAGGTCCAGGGCAACAATAGCTTCGCGGGACAGGTCCTCGCCGATGTCGGTGTGCAGCGGCCGACCGCGCAGCGCGGCACCTCTTTCGAGGTGACCGAGCAGAACCTGCTCGAGGTCGAGGGCGACATCATCTACGTCATCTTCGCGGGCGAAGCCGGTGAGCAGCGCGGTAAAACGGTGCTGCGCAGCGATGCGTGGAAGGATCTCGGAGCTGCCGCCGATAAGCGCGTCTTCGCGGTCGAAGACACCGTGTGGCACGGTGCCGGGCTCACCGCGGCCCGTGCCCTGCTCGCCGACCTGCGCAGCAGCCTGAACGGTTACGTCACCGACTGACTGTATTGAATTGGCCGCGCCTTCGGCGCGGCGTGTTCGCGGCCCCCTCGTGTCTCGCGGCCGAGCCGTCGAGACTCGCGCCTACGGCGCATGCGCTTCGACAGCTCGGCCGCGAGACGGGCCGCGAACGTCGCTCGTAAGACTCGCTCCGTGGCCGTCGCGAGTGAGCTGATCGGTCCTCTAAGCGCGCGCACCTTGGGCGTCGCTCGTAACACTCGCTCCGTGGTCGTCGCGAATGACTTGATCGTCCTCTGAGCGCGCACACCTTGGGCGTCGCTCGTAAGACTCGCTCCGTGGCCGTTGCGAGTGACTTGATCGTCCTCGAGCGCGCACACCTTGGGTATGGATTCGCTCACCCTTGGAGTGCTCTCACCAGCGCTTGGGTAGCTGTCGCCAAACCCTCCCGTCAGCGAGATTAGAAGGACACCGAGAACAAGACGGATCCTTTGAGGGGACAGCACAATGAGCACTCTGGTCGAATCGCCCGCCACCAACGTCATCCAGCTGCAGCCGCGCCTGCGCAACGCTGCCGAGCGCGAGCTGCATGCGGTCGCCAGCAACTCCGAGACGCTCGCCAACGTCGAGCTGGATCGTTGGGCGAACCGGCTGGCCCGAGTGCTGATCGACCGGGGCGCCGCCGCGAACGCGCGGATCGCGCTGGCGATCGACCCGCAGATCGAAGCCACGGTTGCCGCATCCGCCGTCGTCAAACTCGGCGCGACTCCGGCGTCGGTGGCCGAGGATGCGACCGCCGTCCCCGGTGCTTACCTCGGCATCACCACCAAGGCCCGCCGCCCTGAGCTCAGCGATGCGATCGACTGGCTGCTCCTGGACGACCGCTCGACGCTGCAGCGCTACCTGGTCAGCTCCGACTCCCCGATCACCGCTGCCGATCGGCTGACCGAGCGGAAGTCTGCCTGATCCGCTATTCAGCCTGCGCGCCCGAACCCACCGAGGTCGGGCGCGCAGCGGCGCGTATGCCGGACCCGGAGGCGACACTACCGCGCGACCACTCGAGCCCCTTGGACGTCGCCCATCGAACCCCCGGGGACGCCGCCGATCGAACACAGTGTTGTCAATACGCCTTCGGTCGGCTCGGCGCCGGTCCAAAATGAACTTGCTACTACGCGACGGTCGGGACCAGCGGTGCGCCACCGCTCCAGACGTCAGAACGCAGGTGTGCTTATGCAACAGCCATCGTCCTCGAACGGAAAAGTAGGCACCGCACCGCCCGACAGCGCGTTCCCGCTGTCGGCAGCCCAGCGCGGCATCTGGTTCGCCCAGCACATCGCGGGCGACACGCCTATCTCGATCGCACAGTACGTCGAACTGATCGGCGAACTAGATCTCGACGCGCTCGCCGCGGCCGCCAAGCAGACCGGGCGCGAATTCGGGACCGGATATGTCCGGCTGCTCGATGTCGAGGGTCAGCCGTACCAGCTCGTCGACACCACCATTGTCGACGAACTCACCGTCATCGACCTGCGCGATAAGCCCGATCCCGAGGCAGCGGCACATGCCTGGATGCGCGCGGAGTACTCCGCGCCGCTGGATCTGACGCACGACCGATTGGTCGCGGTGGCCATGCTGCGGCTGGCCGATGACCGCTGGTTCTGGTACTCGCGCATGCACCACATCGTGCTGGACGGTATGGGTGCGCTCGCACTGGTACAGCGCACCGGCGAGATCTACAACGCCGCCATCGAGGGCAGCGAGGCGCCGCCCGCCAAGGCCGAACCACTGCAGAAGATCGTCGACGCCGATCTGGCCTACCGCGGCTCGGACCGATTCGACGCCGACCGCGAGTACTGGCGCGAGCATCTGGCCGGGATGGCCGCCCCGGTCAATCTCGCAG
This sequence comes from Nocardia sp. NPDC049737, assembly GCF_040674755.1. Lineage (NCBI taxonomy): Bacteria > Bacillati > Actinomycetota > Actinomycetes > Mycobacteriales > Nocardiaceae > Nocardia > Nocardia sp. NPDC049737. The sequence continues at coordinate 5,360 of NZ_JBFANH010000008.1, forward strand.
GTCGCGAGGCCGATGTCGACGCACCGCCGAGCCGGGTCTCGGGCGCACTGCCCGCCGCGACGGCCGAATTGCTCGATACCGTGGCGAAGGCGGCCGACTCGAACGCCGCACCGACCATCGTCGCCGCCTTCGGCGCCTATCTCGCCGCGATGACCGGTGCGCCCGAAGTGGTGCTGAGCCTGCCGGTGTCGGGACGCACCACTGCGGCACTGCGCCGCTCCGGCGGTATGGTCGCCAATGTCGTTCCGATGCGCCTGATGTTGTCACCGACCACCACGGTCGGTGATGTGATCCGGGCAGCGCAGAGTGAGCTGACCGGGGCGCTGCGCAGACAGCGTTACCGGCAGGAGGACATCGTTCGTGATCTCGGCTGGTCGATGGACGAGGCGTCGTCGTTCGGTCCGGCCGTCAATTTGATGATGGTGGACACCAGGATTCAGCTCGGCTCGGTCACCGGACGACTGCACGTGCTGACATCCGGGTTGATCGATGACGTGTTTTTCAATCTGTATCCGGGCGTCGGCGGCGAGAGCACCCACATCGATCTGCAGGGCAACGGGAACCTGTACAGCACCGATGAATTGGCGGCACACCATGCCCGCTTCTTGATGTTCCTGCACGCGTTCCTGGCCGCCGGACCGGATGCGCCGCTGTGTACCGTCCAGGTCGTCTCCCCGCAGGAGCAGGATCGGCTGGTGCCCGCGCGTGGACCCGAGGCGGTCGCACCGCGCACCCTCCCCGAAATCATCGCGGCCGGTGCCGCACTAGACCCGGAGGCGGTAGCGCTGCGGAGCGGCGATACCAGCATGACCTACCGTCAGGTCGACGAGTACACCAACCGCCTCGCCCGCGTGCTGATCGCGGCGGGCGCCGGACCCGAACGCACCGTTGCGATTTCGATTCCGCGTTCGGTCGAATCCGTCCTCGCCACGCTCGCGGTGGCGAAATCCGGTGCGGCATTCGTCCCGATCGACCCGACCTATCCCGCCGACCGGATCGAGCATATGGTCGGCGACAGCGGGGTCGTCGCGGGCTTGACCGTGCACCCGGCGCGAAAGTCCTTGCCGGACCGCGTGAATTGGCTGCTGCTCGACGATGACGCGACCGCCGAAACGGTGGACGTGCAAGATTCTGCGGCGATCACCGATGTCGAACGCCGCGGGCCGGTACACCTGGATCAGATCGCCTATATCATCTACACCTCCGGATCGACGGGACTGCCCAAGGGTGTGCTGGTGTCGCATCGCGGCCTGGCGAATCTGGTCACCGGTTCCGGCGCCGGATTCGGTGTCAACGCCGATTCCGTAGTGGCACATGCGGTTTCGCCGAGTTTCGATATTTCCGTCGAGGAGATCCTGGTCACCCTCGCGGCAGGGGCGACGCTCGCCGTCGTGCCGCCATCGGCCTATGCGGGCGAGGAGATGGCCGAAGTTCTGCGCGCGCACCGGGTCACCCATCTCAATGTCACCCCGACGGTGGTGGGCTCACTGGACCCGGCGACGCTGCCGGATCTGCAGACGATCGTCGTCGGTGGTGACGCGTGTCCGCGGGAGCTGGTGACCACCTGGTCCGGGCGGACGCTGTTGAACGGCTACGGGCCCACCGAAACCACCGTCACCGTAACCTTGAGCGGGCCATTGCGCCCCGGCGGGCCGGTAACCATCGGCAGCATCGTTCGCGGCGTCACCGCTGTCGTGCTCGACCCGTGGTTGCGGCCGGTGGCCCGCGGCGTGGTCGGTGAGTTGTATCTGGCCGGCGCGGGCGTTGCGCGCGGCTACCACCAGCGCAACGGGCTGACCGCCAGCCGTTTCGTCGCCAACCCGTACGCGCCGGGTGAGCGGCTGTACCGCACCGGCGATCTCGTACGGTGGACCGCGGACGACGAACTGGAGTACCAGGGCCGCAGCGACTTCCAGGTCAAGGTGCGCGGGTTCCGCATCGAACTCGGCGAGATCGATGCGGCGCTGCAACGACAGCCCGATGTCGACTTCGCACTCACCATCGGCGCCGAGACCCCCGCCGGAGCGACCGCACTGGTGTCCTACGTGCTCGGCAAGCCCGGCACCGAGATTCACCCCGAGGCGCTGAAAGCCGCTGCCGGTGAGACACTTCCGGCCTATATGATCCCCTCGGTCATCATGGTGCTCGACAGCATTCCGCTGACACCGCTCGGCAAGGTGGACCGCAGGGCCCTGCCCGCACCGGATTTCAGGGTCCGAGAACTTGTGAGCCGGGCGCCGTCGACGCCGCGCGAAGCGGCACTGGCCGACTTGTTTGCCGATGCCCTCGGACTCGAAACGGTCGGTGTCGACGACAGCTTCTTCGCACTCGGCGGTGACAGTATCGTCTCCATCCAGCTGGTCTCGCGTGCGAAGGCCGCCGGGATCGGCTTCAGTGCAAGAGATGTGTTCGAGCGCAAGACCGTTGCCGCGCTGGCCGCGATCGCGACCGACGTGCGCGCGCAGACGGTCACCGAACTGCCCGGTGGCGGGGTCGGCACCATCGAGCTCACGCCGATCGTGCACGCCATGGTGGAGCAGGGACCGACCTGGAACCGCTTCGGTCAGGCCGTCTTGATCGGTCTCCCGGAGGCCTTCGACCGCGACCAGCTCCGCGCCGCGGTCCAAGCGCTCATCGACCATCACGATGTGCTTCGCTCTACACTTCGGCACACCGAGCGAGGCTGGGAATGGATTGTCGCCGAGCCTGATTCGATAACTGCCGATGATTTGATCGAGGTAGTCGCGGCCGACGCGGACTCCGACGACAGCTACGAGCGCGAATTACAACAGGCGGCGGATCTGCTCGATCCCGAGGCGGGTGTCGTCACGCGCTTCGTGCTGATCGAGCGCGCGGGGGCCGATCCACTGTGCTGGCTGGTACTGCACCATCTGGTGACCGACGGCGTCTCCTGGCGAATCCTGTTGCCGGACCTAGCGATCGCGGCGGCGGGCGGCGCACTCGTGCCCGTCGGCACCTCCTTCCGGCGATGGGCATACGGTCAAGCCGAACAGGCGCCCGAGCGGGTGGCCGAACTGCCACTGTGGCAACAGATGCTGGCCACCCCGGATCCGGTCATCGGCTCGGCGGCACTGGATCCCACGGTCGACGTCGTCGCCACGATGGGCCAGTACCAGACCACCGTCGACCGGGATATCGCCAACACCGTACTGGCCACTCTGCCCGACCAATTCCATTGTGGCGCAGACGATGTGCTGCTCACCGGACTCGCTCTCGCGGTGAGCCGCTGGCGCGATCGCAATACCGCGCTGCTCACCCTGGAAGGCCACGGCCGCTCCGAGACGCTGCTGCCCGGCGCCGATATCGCCCGCACGGTCGGCTGGTTCACCAGCATCTACCCGCTGGCTATAGATGTGAGCGGCATCGATCTCGACGACGCGTTCGCCGGTGGCGGCGCGGCGGGCACCGCGATCAAGAAGGTCAAGGAACAGCTGCGCGCGGTGCCGGATAAGGGCATCGGCTACGGCATGCTGCGCTATCAGCATCCGGAGTCCGCCGGCGCCCTCGCGGACGCGCCGATCCCGCAGCTCAGCTTCAACTATCTCGGCCGTGCGCTCACCGGCGGGCAAGCGGGAGCGTGGCTACCACAGCGTTTCGCGGCGACGCACAACGAGTCGGCGCCGCTCGCCGCGGTCGTCGATATCAATGCCGTGCTCACCGATGTCGGCTTGGAGGTCACCTGGGCCTACGCCTCGCGGCTGCTCGACCAGGCGGATGTCGGTCAACTCGCTGAGCTGTGGTCGCAGGCGCTGCACGCGCTCGCGGTGCACGCCGGCTCGCCGGGCGCGGGCGGACGCACCCCGTCCGACTTCGAACTCGTCGCTGTGCCACAACAGCAGATCGAGAGCTGGGAACGCACCTACCCGAGCCTCGTCGATGTCTGGCCGCTTTCACCGCTGCAGTACGGTCTGCTTTTCCATGCGCTCTACGACACCGATACCGCCGACGACTACACCGTCCAATCACTGCTCACCCTGGCGGGCACCGTCGATGCCGCCCGCCTGCGCAGTGCGGCGCAGGTCTTGGTGGAGCGGCACGAGAACCTGCGCGTCGCCTTCGCCGAAACCGACGACGGTCCGCGCCAACTCGTTCTCGCCGATGGCGAAATCCGCTGGCACGATATCGATCTCACCGATATCGCCGACGCCGACGAACGCGACCGCGAACTCGACCGTCTCATCGCCCTCGATGCCCGTACCCGATTCGAACTCGACCGCCCACCGCTGATCCGCTTCACCCTCATCCGCACCGGGGCCGATATCTATCGGCTGGTCATGACCAATCACCATCTGGTGCTGGATGGCTGGTCGACGCCGCTGCTGGTGCGCGAGCTGCTAACGCTCTACGTCGCGAGGGGCGACACAGCCGTACTGCCGCCCGCGCACTCGTATCGAGAGTTCCTGGCGTGGCTCGATGAGCAGGACAACGAGGCCTCGATCGCAGCCTGGACGCAATCGCTGGCCGGCGTGGATACGCCGACGCGCGCGGTCCCGACGCTGGCCGGGATCGAATCGACCGAGGCCGGAATGATCACTCACGACCTGACCCGCGCCACGGTCGAGCGGCTGGAGGCCATCGCACGCGAATCCGGCGCGACGGTGAATACGATGGTGCAGGCCGCATGGGCAATGCTGCTCGCCATGTCGACCGGGCGCACGGATGTGGTGTTCGGCGGCACCGTATCCGGTAGGCCACCGGAGCTGCCCGGTGTCGAAGAGATGGTCGGATTGTTCATCAATACGCTCCCGGTACGGGTCCAGCTCGATCCCGCGGAGAAGGTCGCCGACCTACTGACCCGCCTCCAGGCCGAGCAGGCGCGCCTGCTGGACCACCAGCATGTGGGGCTGGCCGCCATCCACCGGGCCGTCGGCCTCGCCGAACTCTTCGACACGCTCACAGTATTCGAGTCGTATCCGATCGACCGGGAGGCGCTGTCGCAGGCGCTCGATATCGCGGGTATGCGGGTGCTAGATGTCGAAGGCACCGACGCGACGCCCTACCCGTTGGGCATCATGGTCATTCCGGTGCACGGCGAAGACGGGCACGACACGCTGCGCATCAACCTGAAATTCATGGCCGACCAGCTCGATCTCACGGCGGCACAACCACTGCTGGATCGCTTCGTCCGGCTGCTGACCCAAATCGCCGACAGCCCGAATGCCCTCGTCTCCCAACTGCAATACTGCGACGACGCTGAACTGGCCACACTGCTGCCGGTACGAGGCGCGGAGTCGGTTCCGCCACAAACACTTCCGGACATCCTGTCGGCAGGCGCGCGCATCGATCCCGATGCCATCGCGATCACCGCGGGCGATCTCAGCATGAGCTATGGCGAGCTCGACGCCTGGTCCAACCGCTTCGCCCGGGTACTGCTCGGCCGCGGTGTCGGTCGGGAGATCTTCGTCATACTCGCACTCACCCGATCACTGGAATCCGTGGTGGCAGTCTGGGCGCTCGCCAAGTCCGGAGCGGCCTTCCTACCGCTGGATCCGAGCTATCCGGTGGAGCGGATCGAGCACATGCTCACCGATTCGAAGGCGCCGATCGGGGTGACCATCACGGCGACCGGTGAAACATTGCCCGGCACCATCGACTGGCTGCTGCTCGACGACCTGAACACGATTCGACGGGTCATGCTCGTCTCGGACGCACCCATCACCGACGAAGAGCGCGGCGGCCCCATCAATATCGACCAGACCGCCTACCTGATCTACACCTCGGGCTCCACCGGTAAGCCCAAGGCGGTCCTGGTCAGCCATCGTGGCCTGACGAATATGGCGACCGCACAACAAGAGGCCCTCGAACTCGGTCCCTCTACCAGTTCGCTACAGGTCGCTTCGCCGAGTTTCGACGCATCGGTCATGGAGCTGCTGATGGCGCATTCGACGGGTGGCCGCTTGGTGGTAGCGCCACCGGATGTCTACGGCGGCAGCGATCTCGAACATCTGCTGCGCACCGAACGGGTCACCCATGCCGCGATCACGCCGTCGGCGCTGGCCACCATGGAACCGACCGATCTGCCCGACCTGCGGGTGCTCGGGATCGGGGGCGAGGCCGGCGCACCCGAACTGATCGACCGTTGGGCGGTCGGGCGGCGGATGGTGAATCTATACGGCCCCACCGAATTCAGCGTATGTGCGACCAATCCCGCCGAACTGCTGCCGGGGAAACTGGTCACCATCGGCGGCCCGATCCGCGGCGCGTCCAATCTGGTGCTCGATACCTGGCTGCGCCCGGTTCCAGTGGGCATCGCGGGTGAGCTGTACCTGGCCGGTCCGGCGCTGGCACGTGGTTACTTCAACCGGTTCGCGATGACCGCGGCGCGCTTCATCGCGAATCCGTATGGCGCGGCCGGGGAAAGGATGTATCGAACCGGCGATATGGTCCGATGGGTCACCGGCGCCGATGGCGCACTCGTGCTCGAGTATCTGGGCCGCAGCGACTTCCAGGTCAAGATCCGTGGTCTGCGGATCGAACTCGGCGAAATCGATGCCGTGCTCTCACGCGACGAACAGGTCGAATACGCGGTGACCATCGGCCTCACCGGACCGGCGGGCGCGACCGTGCTGGTCTCGTATGTCCTGCCGACCCCGGGCGCCGAACTCGATCCCGAGCGCCTACGGGAACAGGTGGCGGCCGAACTGCCCAGCTATATGGTGCCCGGATACCTGGTCGTGCTCGATAAGATTCCGCTGACCCCAGTCGGCAAACTGGATCGCAAAGCCCTTCCGGTGCCGGACTTCTCGGCCACCGACCGGCCGTATCTCGCGCCAAGGACGGCGGTCGAACAGGCGGTCGCCGCGGTATTCGGCGAGGTGCTCGGCAACGAGCAGGTGAGCGTCGACCAGTCGTTCTTCGAACTCGGCGGCAATTCGCTCAGCGCGACCAAGGTTGTCGCCCGAATCAATTCGTCCCTCGGCTCCACCATCGCGCTGCGCGATCTCTTCGACGCGCCGACCGTGGCCCAACTGTCCGCACGGGTCATCCCGGCCACCGACGGCAAGCCTGGCCGGTTCGCGCTGGCACCGCGGATCCGTCCGGACCGAATTCCGTTGTCTCCGGCGCAGCAACGCATGTGGGTACTCAATCGGATGGATCCCACCTCGCCCGCCTACAACATCGCGATCGCCTTGCGACTCACCGGAAACCTCGATGTGGCGGCGATGCAATATGCGCTGGCCGATGTGGTCGAGCGGCACGAGAGTCTGCGCACCATCTACCCCGCCGACGCCGAGGGACCCCGGCAGGTGGTGATCAGCACCGCGGCGGCCGCGCCGGAGTTGACGGTGATCGCTGCCGAAGACACTGCCGCCCTGCGTCATCGGATCACCGCCTTGGCGGGCACCGGATTCGATATCACCAAGGAACCGCCGCTGCGGGTCGGCATCTTCCGCATCGCCGAGGGCACCGGTGCGGACGGCAAGGGTTTGGTGCCGGTGTCCTCCAGCCCCACCGTGGGCGTTTCGCCGGTGGCTTCGCATGCGTCGATGGACGTTTCGCCGGTGTCGTCGAGTCCGGTCCTGGCCCCGGCTCCAGTGGTGACCGAAGTGCCCTCGGTGCATGTCGTGGTGCTCGTGGTGCATCACATCAGCGCCGACGGCGCATCGATGGCGCCGTTGGCAGCCGATTTGGTCGCGGCGTACTCCGAACGGACCAGCGGGGCCGGCACCTCCCGCGTGCCACTCACCGTGCAGTACGCCGACTTCGCACTGTGGCATCGAGAGTTGCTCGGTAACGAGGCGGATCCGGAATCGCTTGCGGCCCGGCAGACCCGGTATTGGACCGATGCCCTCACCGGTGCGCCGGATGTGTTGGAGCTGCCCGCCGATCGCCCGCGCCCCGCAGTGCAGTCGATGCGCAGCGCCGATGTCGATTTCACGCTGGACGCGCAATTGCACAGCGCCATAATTGAATTCGCCGCCACCAACAATGTCAGCGTATTCATGGTCGTGCACGCCGCGCTCGCGGTGCTGCTGGCACGGCTCAGCGGTACCGACGATGTCGTGATCGGCACGCCCGTCGCGGGGCGTGGCGAGCAGGCCCTCGACGACCTCGTCGGCATGTTCGTCAATACGCTGGCCCTGCGCACGCCGGTCGATCAGGGGACTGGATTCCGGCAGTTCCTCGCGAGCGTGCGGTCCGCGGATCTGGATGCCTTCGGCAATACCGATGTGCCGTTCGAACGGCTCGTCCAGGTGCTCAATCCGACCAGATCGACCGCACACCATCCGATATTCCAGGTATCGCTGTCACTGCAGAATTTCGTGGAACCGGTCCTGGAACTGCCCGGATTGCGGTTCGAGGTGGAAGATTTCGATCGTGGTGCCTCGCAATTCGATCTGACGCTCGATCTGCGTGAACGTTTCACCGCCGACGGCCCGGACGGCGTCGAGGGTGTATTGACATACGCGACGGACCTTTTCGACGAAGCCACCGTGGCGACCTTTGCCGATCGATGGCGTCGTGTGCTCGCCGCGATCGTCTCGGATATCGATATCCGCCTGGCCGATATCGATATCCTCGCCGAATCCGAACGCACCGAACTGGTTCCGGTACGCGGCACCGAAACCGCGGGGACCACGACGCTCACCCAGGCGCTCGCCGCATCCACCACGTCCTATCCGGACCGCCCAGCCCTGGTCGCCGACGGGCGGACAACGACCTACCGTGAGCTAGACGCCCAGTCGAACCGGTTGGCCCGGCTCCTGCTCGAGGTTGGCAGCGGCGCGGAAACCGTCGTGGCGCTGGGTCTGCCCCGCTCCGCCGAACTGCTGATCGGCATGTGGGCGGCCGCCAAGGCCGGTGCCGCCTTCCTACCGGTCGATCCGAAACATCCGGTGGACCGGATCGATCACATGCTCACCGATTCGAGTGCCCGGGTCGGTCTCACCCTCACCGCCTACCGGCCGCTGCTGCCCGACAGCACCGAGTGGCTGGTGCTCGACGATGCCGAATTCATTGCGCGCCAACAGGCGACAAGTGACGCCGCTTTGTCATTGGGGTCGATCCGTCCGGACAACCCTGCTTGGATGATCTACACATCGGGTTCGACCGGAACACCCAAGGGCGTCTCCGTCTCCCATCGGGGTATCGCCGACCTCATTGCGGCACAACGAGAATCGCTCGGCGTAGACGAGAACTCGCGGGTACTGCAGGTCGCCTCACCGAGTTTCGACGCATCAGTTTTCGAGGCGCTGATGGCATTCGGCTCCGGCGGCGCATCGGTGGTCGCACCGCCGGAAGTCTTCGGTGGTAGCGCACTCGCCGAATTGATTGCCGCCGAACAGGTCACGCATATGGTTATCACTCCATCGGCGCTGGCCACCGTCGATCCCGCCGAGGTGTCGAGTGTGCGGGTGCTCGCGGTGGCGGGCGAGGCGGTCGGCGCCGAATTGGTCGAACGCTGGTGTGACGGCCGGACCATGCTGAATCTGTACGGTCCGACCGAATTCACCATCTGGGCAACGGGTTCCGCGCCGCTGGTCGCGAACGCACCGGTCACCATCGGTGCGCCCATTCGCGGTGCGGCCGCACTGGTCCTCGACGATCGGCTGCGTCCGGTGCCAGTCGGTGTCGCGGGTGAGCTATACCTCGCGGGCTCCGCACTGGCCCGCTGCTATCACGCCCGGCCGAGTCTGACCGCCGCGCGCTTCATCGCGAACCCCTACGGCGGTCCCGGCGAACTCATGTACCGCACCGGTGACCTGGTGCGCTGGATCCGGGCGACGGGACTGGAGCTGGAGTACATCGGCCGCACCGACTTCCAGGTCAAGGTGCGCGGTCAGCGCATCGAGTTGGGTGAGATCGACGCCGTTCTCGGCCGCGCGGACGGGGTCGACTTCGCCGTCACCCTCGGCGTTCCCGGGCCGACCGGAGCCACAGCGCTTGCGGCGTATCTCGTGCGCAAGCCCGGTGTCGAACTCGATACCGCCCGGGTGCGCGCGCTCGCCGCCGATACCCTGCCCGCGTATATGGTGCCCGCCGCCTTCGTGGTCATGGATGCCATCCCGCTCAATGCCGTGGGCAAACTCGACCGACGAGCATTGCCGGAACCGGAATTCGTCGTGGAGGAGACCGAATATCGCGCTGCGACGACTCCGACCGAGGAGATCCTGGCGCAGATCTACGCCGAGCTGCTCCGTCGCGACAAGGTCGGCGTCGACGATTCGTTCTTCGCGCTCGGCGGTGACAGCATCATGGCGATCAAACTGGTCTCCCGCGCGAAAATGCACGGAATCCAGTGCACGCCGCTGCAGGTCTTCGAACATCGCACGGTGGCCGCATTGGCCGCTGTGGTGGCGGGGCCGGTCGCGCGGCTCGACGAACTGCCCGGTGGCAGTATCGGCGAGGTGCCGCTCACCCCGAACATGCACGATCTGGTCGAGCGCGGCGGCGATATCGACCGCTGCGCGCAGTCCGTGGTGCTGCAACTTCCGGTCGGAATCGAGCGTGCACAGCTCGTCGCGACACTCGCCGCCGTGGTCGATCGGCACGACATACTGCGCTCGCGACTCTGGCCCGCGGAAGACGGCTGGAATTGGCAGATCGACGCGCCCGGCTCGGTCGACGTCGACGCACTGGTGCACCGCATCGAATTCGATGCCGCCGCCGACTTGCTCGATCTGCGTGAATACGCCGTCGCCGAGCTGAGTTCAGCGACAGACCGACTGTCTCCGGCGAGTGGCATTGTGCTGCAAGCTGTCTGGCTGGATCCGGTCGGTGATGCCGGGGCGAGAACGCGATCGGGCCGCCTGATCGTGGTGGTGCACCGCCTCGCCGTAGACAGTGCGTCGTGGCGAATTCTGGCGGCGGACTTGATCGCCGCGTGGGCGCAGGTATCGGTCGGGAACACACCCGTGCTCGCCGACGTCGGTACGTCGATGCGGCGGTGGGCGCATGCCCTCGTCGAGCAAGCGCGGACCGAGCGCCGCAGCGCCGAACTCGACTACTGGCGGGGCATGATCGACGGTCCCGATTCGCTGATCGGCGCTCGCGAGCTCGATCCGGCGATCGATCAGGCGCACACAACGCGCACGGTCGAATTCGAGGCATCCGAGGAGGTCACCACCGCACTGGTCACCACACTGCCGAAACTGTTCCAGGGCATGGTTACCGACGCCCTGCTTGCCACGCTGGTATTGGCGCTGGCGCGGTGGCGTGCAGGCGAACCGACGACCCTGCTGCGTTTGACGGGCAATGGCAGGCACGACGTGATCCCGGGTGCGGACCTGAGCCGCACACTCGGCTGGTTCACGAATAGCTACCCGGCGCGGCTGGATCTGTCCGCGATCGATATCGCTGATGCCTGCGCGGGCGGTGCTGCGATGGGCGCGGCGATCCGCGCGATCAAACATCAACTACTCGCGATACCGGACCAGGGCATTGGATACGGGATGCTGCGTTACCTCAATCCAACTGCGGCAGAACAGCTTCCGTCTCGATCACCAGGACGTGTCAGCTTCGAATACCTCGGTCGGCACTCGGAGGTCGATATTCCCGCCGGACTCGAAGGGCTCGGCTGGTCCCCCACCGATGAATTCGGCGATCTGCACGCCGATGCGGATCCCGAACTCCCGGTCGCGTCCGCACTCGAGATCAGCGCAGTCGTCATCGATGATCGGTTGCACGCGAGTCTCCGCTTCCCCGAAACACTTGTGGACCGCGCCGAGATCTTCGCGTTGGCTCGCCTCTGGCGCAAAATACTCTCTGCTACAGCCCATTTCGTGCACACCCCGGCAGCGCAGCGCGCCGCAGACGACGAATCGGCGACCATCGCCGCACAGGTGGCCGCACGCGAAACCGCCGCCGCACCAGGCGGACTCGGTCTGGACGTGCTGCTGCCGATCCGACTCGGCGGCACCGAGCCCGCACTGTTCTGCATCCACTCCTCGTCCGGAATGTCTTGGAGTTACCTCGGATTCGCGGAACGACTGCGGCCCGGCCGCCCGATCTATGGTCTACAGGCCCCGGAACTCAGCGGCCGCGAACCGGCGGCGCGTTCCATCGACGAATCCGCCGACCGGTACATCCGCGAAATCCGCGCCGTCCAGCCGACCGGACCGTACCATCTGCTCGGCTGGTCCTTCGGTGGCCTCATCGCGCACGCCATGGCGGCGAAGCTGCAGGCCGAGGGCGAAACCGTCGGTGTCGTGGCCCTTCTGGACACCGACCATGCCGACATCGACAGCGATACCATCGAACAGCTGTCCGCGGGCGCATTCGTCAATAGCTTCGGCGCGATCTTCGGCATCGACGACGTGCCCGCCGAGGCGAGTGCCAAGGAAGCCGCCGAACTCATCGAGGCCCGGCTCGGTGTGGAACTGATCGACGCCGAGATCATCGAGCGAATGGCGGCTTCCTACAACGCGTCCACGCGCACCCGCACCGGCTACCACCGCCCCGTCTACCAGGGCGACCTGCTCTATTTCAGCGCCACCGTGGATAGCTCCGATATCGTCGGGCCGGACGGTTGGCGGCCCTACGCCTCCGGCCGGGTGATCAACCACGATATCGAGCTCGCCCACAACGACCTGACCTCACCGCACGCACTCTCGATCATCGCGCCGGTACTCGATGAGCATCTCGCGGCAGCCCCATCGCCGCAACCGCGCACATGACCCGAATCGTTGTTCCCATCAGCGCAGGGCGCGCGTAGCGGTGGCATACCACCGTCCATGCGGGTCGAGGTCGTGACGGCGGTACACCGCAGCTACCCGGCCGAACCAAATTGTGCGTAGGGCGGCGCGATCAGATCTCGCTGATCGAGCAGCGCGCCGAAACGCGGCTCGCCAGACCGGGCTGGTGGCGGTCGGCGCCCGCTCATGACTGCGCCTCGCTGGTACTCGGCTCCGTCGTGCGCGATTGCGCGCTGTGTTGATGGCCCGCTCGCTCACAGCTCGCTCCCAGCCCAGGCCCACATACCGCCCAGCCTGCGTCCATAGCGTCACAATCGACGGCAATCGATACGACGGAAGGACAACGCAGTGAGCGCACAGCCCGCGCACCACCGCGACGGCGACGTACACGAGCACGATCTCGGACTCGCCCACGATATGAAGGTGATGTCGCGTCGCCGCGCCCTGGTCTTCTTCGGCGCCGCTGGTGCGGCGACCGTGGCGGCGGGCTGCGCATCGGCGACGACCACCAGCGCCACCTCCGCCACCACGGCCGCCGCGAGCACCACGACCACCAGCACCGGCACGGTCGCTGCGGCACCGCAGGAGACCGCGGGCCCGTACCCGGGCGACGGCTCCAACGGGCCCAATGTGCTGATTCAATCCGGTGTGGTCCGATCCGACATCACCACCAGCTTCGGCTCGTATTCCGGTGTCGCACAAGGTGTTCCGATGACGCTGCGATTGAAGCTGCAGGACCTGACCAAGAACGGCGCGGCGGGCGCGGGTATGGCCGTCTACGTGTGGCATTGCGACCGCTCCGGCGAATACTCGCTCTACGGCAAGAGCATTACCGACCAGAACTACCTGCGCGGCGTGCAGGTCGCGGATGCCAATGGCGAAGTGAGCTTCACCTCGATCTTCCCCGCCTGCTACTCCGGTCGATGGCCGCATATCCACTTCGAGGTCTACGATTCGCTCAGCACCGCCGTCGCGGGCGATAACGCCCACCTCACCTCACAGATCGCACTGCCTCAGGACGTGTGCAGCACCGTCTTCGCCGCCGACTCCGGATACGCACAGAGCATCAGCAACCTTTCCCAGATCTCACTCGCCTCGGACAATGTCTTCGGTGACGGCTGGGATGCCGAACTGGCCACGGTCACCGGCACGCCGAGTTCGGGGATGACCGTTTCGATCACCATCGGAGTCGCAGAGAAATCGCAGAACACCCAGGCCGAGGGCACGCCGCCCGGACAGGGCGGTCCCGGCGGACAAGGCGGACCGGGCGGACCGCCGCCGCGCACCCGCTAGGCAACAACTCGGCCCCCGACCCGTACTCGACGGATCGGGGGCCGATTACGCGAAACCTATCGGACGACTGTGCTCTGCGCGCCGATCTGCCGCGCCAGCGCCCAGATCACCAGCACATCGAGCGCGATCATTACCAATGACCAGAACGGGTACATGGGCGCGAACAGGAAGTTGTCCAGGAGGCTGATCGAGGCCATCACGATACCCGCGAGATAACCCCAGGTCTGTCCGGTGACAATGCCGATGCCCGCGATAATGATCAGCACCGCGATCACCAGGTGGACCCAGCCCCAGGCCGAGACATTCACCTGGAAAACCTGATCCTCGGTCAAAACAAAGAAGTCACGCTTGGCGATGGCCGCTATGGCGGTGAGCAGATGCAGCGCGCCGGTGATCAGAATCAGTACGCCCGCGAAGATCGTCATGTCATTGAGCACGGGTCCGGTTTTGGTCGGGCCGGGACTGGTCATAACACACCCTCCTTGGCGAAACGCGTGGTAACCGACGGCCACAACGTAACCTTCGACGCGCCCGAAACGCCGCAGCGCGGCGGCGGGTCACCTACTGAGACTGATCTCCGGCTCGGGTTCGGCCGCCACACGCGGCCGGGCCAGCGCACTCGGCCACCAGATCCGATCGCCGATATCCAGCGTCAGGGCGGTGACCAGGATCGAACGCACGATCACGGTGTCGAGCAGCACGCCGACGGCGATGACAATGCCCATTTCGGCGAAGGTCACCACCGGCATGGTCGCGAATACCGCGAATGTGCCTGCCAGGACCAGTCCGGCCGAGGTGATCACCCCGCCCGTTGCGGCCAAACCGATGAGTGCGCCCGCCTTGGTGCGATGCTTTACCGCCTCCTCGTGCACCCGCGACATCAGGAAGATGTTGTAGTCGATTCCGAGTGCCACCAGGAAGACGAATGTCAGCAGCGGCAGTCCGGCATCGGCGCCCTTGAAACCAGCCAGATCGAAGATCCAGCGGCTCAGCCCGAGCGCGGCGAAATAGGACAGCACCACCGTCGCCGTGAGCAGAATCGGCGCGAACACCGCGCGAAGCAGCACCATCAGGATCACCATCACGATGGCGAGCACCACCGGCACGATGACCCGATTGTCATGTGCCACAGCGCGTTTGATGTCCAGCACGACGGCCGTCTGCCCGCCGACCCTGGCCTGCGGATCCACCGCGTGCACAGCCGCACGCACCCGGTCGATGGTGGCCTCGGCTGCCCGGCTGTCCGGCGGATCCGTGAGCGTGCCCTCCAGATAGGCCAGATCGTCCTTGACGATCGGTCGCGACGGCGCCGTAATTCCGGGTGTCGATCCCAAGGCGCTGCCGACCGCACTGATGCGTGCGGACGAGGCGACGACCATCACCGGCTGACCGGTGCCCGCCTCGAAATGCCGTTCCAGCACTTCGGTTCCGGTGACTGCGGCGGATGAGCCGACGAAGGCATCCTTATTCGCGACGCCCTCGGCCTCCAACCCGCTGACACCGAGTGCGAGTGCACCGAGTGCCAGTGCGGTGCCGATCCAGACGGTGCGCGGCCGCCGGGCAATGGCGAATCCGACGCGCGCCCAAATACCGGATTCGGTCTCGTTGACGGTGCCGAAATTCGGATGCCGCGGCCAGAAGATCCACCGGCCGACGATCACCAGCAGCGCGGGCAGCAGGGTCAACATTGCCAGCAGCGCCACCGCGATCCCGATGGCACAGACTGGCCCGACGCCCTTGGTGGAGTTCATTTCCGCTACCAGCAGCGCCAGCATCGAGACGATCACGGTGCAACCGCTGGCCAGCACCGCCGGTCCGGCGCGGTGCAGCGCGACCGCCATCGCCTCATGTTTATCGGGATGGCGGCGCAGTTCCTCGCGATAGCGCGCAACCAGTAGCAGCGCATAGTCGGTGCCCGCGCCGAAGACCAGGACGGTGAGGATGGCCTGGCTCTGCGCGTTGACGGTCAGCCCCACCTTGGTCGCGCCGAATACGGCGGCCTGCGATATCACCAGCGCGAAACCGACCGTGAGCAGCGGAAACAGCCACAGCATCGGACCGTAGGTGATCAGCAGAATGACGATGACAACCGCGGCGGCCGAATACAGCAGCAAACCGTCGATCCCCTTGAACACCTCGCCGAATTCGGCCGCGTACCCGGCCGGTCCGGTGGCGTAGAAGGACAATCCGTCGGGTCGCTCCCCTGCCGCATCATTGATCGCAGCGACGACATTCGTCAGTCGGTTGAAGCCCTCGGATCCCATCGAGATCGGCACCAGAATCTCCAGCGCCTGACCATCGCCGGACTGGATCGGGCCGAGCACCTCATCGGACACCACATGCTCGACCTGCCGAAACCGCTTGGCATCGGCGCCGACCACAAGTCGATCGGCCTCGGTGATCCCGTCCCTGCGCTCGTACACCAGTACTACCGGAACCTGATCGCTATTGCCGAATTTCTCGGCCAGCTTGAATGCCTGGGTGGATTCGGCGCTGTCCGGCAGCCAGGTGACATTGTCGTTCTTCTGCGCGCCGGTGAGCTTTCCAGCGAAGGTGCCCAGTGCGAGCAGGGCGATGATCCAAACGCCGAGCACCACCCATTTGCTCCGGCGGCCACTCGGCACACGCGAGAGTCGGCCGAGCAGATCGGACATATCCGGATCGGTCGGTGCGGACATCTGGCCCTCTCGGTCGCCGCCACAGTCGGACCGATGCTACTGCCGGGCTCCGACACCCGCGAGCGAAAATGTGACACTGCGCCCACTTCGGTGCGGCCGAGGCTGCCAGGCGCACCAGCGGTTGTCACCGAGCAATTGCGGCAATCTCGGCGCCGACACCACAACCACGCATCCCCGGTGCACCGGGCCCGCGACGGTCCGGATGGCAAACGGCAGGCGACCACGATGACAGCGCCGGTATCGATGCACGGATTTCACATCGCGTGCCGCACAATGGGTGCCGCACGCGGTGGTCACCGGCGCATCTGCGCCATCGCGAAAGACGCCGCTGCGACACAAGGTGTTGTGCTGCACGGACTTGTCACCCCCAAGGAGTAGTGTTCAGGGCGTAGCAATTCCGTGACGGCAGCGTGCTCGGGAAGGGTGTGGAGGCAGGATGAAACTGATCGACCGGGTGTCGGCCATCAACTGGAATCGGGTGCCCGACGAGAAGGATGCCGAGGTCTGGGATCGCCTGACCGGCAACTTCTGGCTGCCCGAGAAGGTGCCGGTGTCCAATGACATTCCGTCCTGGAACACCCTCACCGCCGACGAGAAGCAACTGACCATGCGGGTCTTCACCGGCCTGACGCTGCTGGACACCATCCAGGGCACGGTCGGTGCGGTGAGCCTCATCCCGGACGCCGTGACACCGCATGAGGAGGCGGTGCTCACCAATATCGCGTTCATGGAGTCGGTGCATGCCAAGAGCTACAGCTCCATCTTCTCCACACTGTGCTCCACCCGCGAGATCGATGACGCGTTCCGCTGGTCGGAGGAGAACCGAAACCTGCAGCGCAAGGCCGAGATCGTGCTGGAGTACTACCGCGGCGACGATCCGCTCAAGCGCAAGGTGGCCTCCACCCTGCTGGAGAGCTTCCTGTTCTACTCCGGCTTCTACCTGCCGATGTACTGGTCCTCGCGGGCCAAGCTCACCAACACCGCCGACCTGATCCGCCTGATCATCCGCGACGAGGCGGTGCACGGCTACTACATCGGCTACAAGTACCAGAAGGGTCTGGAACTGCTCAGCCAGGCCGAGCGCGAAGACCTCAAGAACTACACCTTCGAGCTGCTCTTCGAGCTCTACGACAACGAGGTCGAATACACCCAGGACCTCTACGACGAGGTCGGCCTCACCGAGGACGTCAAGAAGTTCCTGCGCTACAACGCCAACAAGGCGCTGATGAACCTCGGCTACGAGGGCCTGTTCCCCAAGGACGAAACCGAAGTCAACCCGGCCATCCTCTCGGCCCTGTCCCCCAATGCCGACGAGAACCACGACTTCTTCTCCGGCTCCGGCTCCAGCTACGTCATCGGTAAGGCCGTCAATACCGAAGACGAAGACTGGGAGTTCTGAGCTACCGCAACGAAATCTGGCTCGGCCCCAGAGGAGCCGAGCCAGATTTCTTCGCCTGAAACTACTTGTCGTCGTTGGGTTTCCGCAAAATCTGCAGAATCTGAGCAACGTCTGACTTGAGTGTGCCGACATCCGACTTCAGCGTGCCCACATCCGACTTCAGCGTGCCCACATCCGACTTCAGCGTGCCCACATCCGACTTCAGCGTGCCCACATCCGACTTGAGTGTGCCGACATCCGACTTGAGTGTGCCCACATCCGACTCTATCGATGCCAGTCGTACATCCATCACGTCTTGACGCGAAGCCATATTTCCCATGTCGACATTCATCGAAATCAAGCGCGACGCGACCGAACGGCCATCCAGATCACCGATGCTGGTGCGGATGCCGCCCATGCTGGCGTGGATAGCAGCTAACTGCTCGTGGATTTGCGTCACCGTCACAGTATCCCGGGTGATCTGGTGATCGCGCCACAGTTCTAGTTCCCATACCCGTTGTTCAAGAGACTTCCCGCTGGTACTCATGGTCGAACCCTCCCCTTGGCCACTCGACATCGAAAGCATGTTCGACAATAGCGTTCGGCTCTGACAACTGCCAAGCTTCGGTCGGAATGCTTTTCCGACACACGGGAGACACGCGGACACGCACGTTCGAGAGACGGCAAGCCTTGTGCGTCAGGGCGATTCGCCTCAGATGCCGAGGACCAGTTTGGCGGTGGTGAAGTAGATGATCAGGCCGGTGGCGTCGACCAGGGTGGTGACCATCGGGGCCGAGACCACCGCCGGATCGATGCGGAATCGCTTGGCGAGCAATGGCATCGTGCCGCCGATGGTCGCGGCCCAGCCGCAGATGATGACCAACGTGATGCCGACGACCAGGGCGGTGCCCGGATCGACGAACAGCGCGCCGATGGCGATGCCCGCCGTGGCCAGCATGATGCCGAGGACCAGGCCGACGCGGCATTCGCGCCAGATCACCTTGAACAGGTCGGAGCCGCGTACCTCACCCACGGCGAGCGCGCGCACGCACGCGGTCGCCGCCTGGGCCCCCGCATTCCCGCCCGCGCCGATGAGCAGCGGTATGAACAATGCGAGGTGCGCCGCCTGCTGCAGGGTGCCCTCGAAGAAGTCGGTGACACTGACCGTCAGGGTGGCCGCGAACAGCAACAGCAGCAACCAGAGTGCGCGGTAGCGGGCCAGCTGGAACACTTTGGCCGCCATGTAGTGGCCCTCCCAGGGTGCGGAACCCGCCTGCTTGGCGACATCCTCACTGTCGGCGGCCTCGATGACCTCGACGGCGTCATCGATGGTGAGAAGTCCGACCAGCCGGTCCTCGCTGTCGACGACCGGCAGGTTGATGACATTGGTTTCGCGCATCAGCCGCGCCGCCTTCTCGGCGGAGTCGGTCGCGCGCACGAATGTCGGCTCGGTGACGACCAGATCCGACACCATGGCGTCGGGACGACTCAGTACCAGCTCGCGCAATTCGACAATGCCGGTGAGTCGGCGACCGGCGTCGACGACGGGCAGCGTGTACACCGTTTCGGCATTGATGCCCTTTATCCGCACGGTCTGCAAAGCATCCGGCACACTCAAATTCCGCGGCAGCGCAACGACTTCCGGCGTCATGTACAGCCCGACCGAACCCTCCGGATAGCCGAGCAATGAAGCGGTCATCCGGCGTTCACGCGCACTCAGTCCGGCCAGCACCTTCTTGGCGACCTTCGCCGGCGCCTCACGCAGCATCCTGGCTCGGTCGTCAGGATCCATGGCCTCGACCAGATCGCGGAAGCTCTGATCACGCAGACCCTCCAGGATCTGTTGCTGGTCAACGGGTTCGAGTTCCTCGAACACGGCGAGCGCCAGATCCTTGTCGAGCAGACGGAAGGCGATGCCCGCCTGGACGGCGTCCATGCGCGCGAGCTCGTCCGCTATGACATGCGGCTGCTGGTTGTCGAGCCAGTCGAGCGCGGCGGCGACACGATGGGTGTCCACGATGTCCTGCAGGGATGCGGACAGCGTCGGACGTGCTTCGATGAGATCGGTCTGCGACATGGGAGGTCCTCAGCACGCGGGCGAGTAAGCGAGTGAATCGAAAACGAAGTCACACCGCGGGCACCAACCCCTGGACCGACTACTGCAGGACGGTTTTACGAAGGGGCGGCGCCGCGCGGCCTTCGACTGGGAGGTTCGCTGCGCATCGCAACCCCACCTCCTCAATGCCGCCACAGGGCCGTCACCACTGCGGATTACTCGAAGGCGCCGCCCGGATCGGGCCGACCGCACAGCTTCCGGTTGAAGGATACATGCGCTGAGGCGGGTGTTCACACTCGAATCGCGTAAAGATCGACGATATCCCGCTCGGATATGACCGGACCCACATCCGGTGTCAGGCTGTCAGCGTGGCACCGACGGCGATCTCGACATCGGGCCAGGTGAGGGTGTGCTCGACCCAGTCCGGTATCGGCCCATCCTGTACGCCGAACAGATACAGATGCGGCACCAGATCGCGCAGGGCCTCATGCACCTGCATGCGGTCGTCGATCATGTGTGTGATCCCCAATTGCGCGCAGTGTTTCGCCTTATCCGACCGGGCCCGACAGAACCGCACATTGTCCTTCGGCACGCCCGTGCGGTCGTAGAACCCGTGGTGGTCCAGCCACTGCAGGGTGCGTTCTTGAACCCGTGGCCCGCATTTCGAGATGACCCAGGCCTGACCGTCGAACCGACGCACCAACCGGGCCAATACCTCGAACGCGTCTGCACTCGGCGGTGATGCCAGCGCCTGCTCGATACCCCCGGACAGAAATACGGTGTCCGCGGCGCCCGCCGCGAAGGCCGCGCCCTGGATGACCCGGCCGAAGTCGATGCCGAGTCGCTGTTGTCTTTCGTTGTTCATCGACCTTCAGCATTACCCGTACCGCGCCTGCCCCGCCAGCGATTTCCCGGTCGGGAGGTGATTCGACGCAGGCCGAGTCGAACTCTGCGCCAATCTTGGGAGGCCCGCGAGGATCGTTGCGGCTAGTTTTTGTGTAAACACACGAAGGAGAGATCTGTGCGCTTCGGCATCTTCATTCCACAGGGGTGGCGGCTGGATTTGGTCGATATCGACCCGGCGGCGCAGTGGGGGGTGATGCGCGATCTCGCCCAGCGGGCGGATGCCGGAGATACCTGGGAATCGCTATGGGTGTACGACCACTTCCACACGGTGCCGGTGCCGACCGAGGAGGCCACGCACGAGGCGTGGACGCTGATGGCGGCGTTCGCGGCCACCACATCACGCATTCGGCTGGGGCAGATGTGTACCGCGATCAGCTACCGCAATCCGGCATATCTGGCCAAGGTCGCCGCGACCACGGATCTGATCTCCGGCGGCCGGGTGGAGATGGGCATCGGCGGCGGCTGGTACGAACACGAGTGGCGCGCTTACGGTTACGGATTCCCGTCGGCGGGTGAGCGACTCGGGCGGCTCGACGAAGGCGTGCAAATCTTCCGCCAAGCCTGGACCGAGGGCAAGGCCACGCTGGACGGTAAGTACTACCAGGTCGACGGTGCGATAGTGCGGCCACTTCCGTTGCAGGAGGGCGGTATTCCGATCTGGGTCGCGGGTGGCGGTGAGAAGAAGACGCTGCGAATCGCGGCGAAGTACGCCCAGTACACCAACTTCAGCGGCGCACCCGAGGAATTCACGCACAAGTCCGAAATTCTGCGCGCGCACTGCGCCGAGGTCGGCACCGATTTCGATGCCATCGTGCGCTCCTCGAACTTCAACGCGGTCATCGGATCCACCGAAGCCGAAGTCGAGCAACGCCTTTCGACCCTGCAAGCCCGCTTGGCCACGGTGATCAGCGACGACCGGGCCAAATCCTTCGTCGACGGTATGCTCCGCACCTCCCCCGCCGTCGGCACCCCGGAACAGATCACCGAGCGCCTGTCCGTCGTCCGCGAACTCGGCCTCGGCTACGCCATCTTCAACTTCCCCGAAGCCGCCTACGACACCAGCGGAATCGACCTCTTCGAACGCGAAATAGCCTCGCCCCTGCGCTGAGGCCACCGCCAAAGCGGCGGCCGCCCCGACGGCGGCCGCCGCTTTCGGCACGACACTGCTGGCACAATGGCATCGAATACGATTCGCGGTGACTGCGAATGCACGACTCCGGGGGGATTCCGACTGTGTACCACGATAATTCGACAGACAGCCGCCAGACCGGTCCTGAGACAAGGCCGTCACCAACCGACGACCGAACCGAGCGCATCCTGCCCGCATACTCGGTCATCGGCGAATGGGGCCACGAGCAACCGGCGACCTCTTGCGGTATGAATACTCCTGCCGCGGTGAAGGCGCGCTTCGAGCACCCGTCGGTCGGGTCGTTGCGCTACGTCGACCCGACACAGAAGCCCGACCGCGAGTCCACCTCGCTGACAGCAGGACGCCGTCGGACGGACGGATCAATCGAGAACCCCGGCGGGCCGACGACGATCGCCTTCATGATCGACATGCTTCTACATAGCGGCGTCGGCACAGCCGCATGGCTTGTCGTCACAGAATACGCCAACCCGGACAAGGCCGTGGCTGCGGCCGTAGTCACCTGGATCGCAACATCTTTCATGCACCGCACCGTCATCCAACGCATCGGCCGCACCACACTCGGCAAGTCCCTGTTCAACCTCCGGCTCCACTACCTGGACGAAACTCAGCCCACCCTGTGGCAACTCATCAAACTCTGGCTCTTCTCAGCCTTCGCCGTCGTCGCGACCCCATTGCAGTTTTTGGGGTGACCACGAGAAATACCCGGCCCCTGTGCTGAGCAGATTCTGCAAACACACGAAGGAGATATCTGTGCGATTCGGGATCTTCATTCCGCAGGGGTGGTGGCTAGATCTGGTTGACATCGACCCGGCGGCGCAGTGGGGAGTGCTGCGCGGTCTCGGCCATCGAATCGATGCGAGTGACACCTGGGAGTCGATCTGGGTCTGTGACCACTTCCATACGGTGCCGATGCCGACCGAGGAGGCAACGCATGAGGCATGGACATTGATGTCGGCGCTCGCCGCATCGACGTCGCGAGTGCGACTGGGCCAGATGTGCACCTCGATCAGCTATCGAAATCCCGTCTACCTCGCGAAAATCGCGGCGACAGTGGACCTGATCTCTGGCGGCAGGGTCGAGATGGGTATCGGCGGCGGCTGGTACGAACACGAATGGCGCGCCTACGGTTATGGTTTCCTGTCGACCGCTGAGAGGCTCGGTCGCCTGGACGAGGGCGTGCAGATCTTCCGACAGGCGTGGACCGAGGGCACGGCCACCATGGACGGCAGGTACTACCAGGTCGACGGTGCCATTGTCCGCCCTCTTCCGCTGCAGGAAAAAGGAATTCCGCTGTGGATCGCCGGCGGCGGGGAGAAGAAGACCCTGCTCATTGCGGCAAAGTACGCCCAATACACCAACTTCAGCGGCAATCCCACAGAGTTCACCCGCAAATCCGAAATCCTGCGCGCGCACTGCGCCGATGTCGGCACCGACTTCGACGCCATCGTCCGATCCTCGAACTTCAACACGATCATCGGGTCAACGGAAGCCGAAGTCGAAGAACGTCTTTCCGCCGTGCATGCCCGCGTGGCCACCGTCGTCGGCGCTGACCAGGCGACCGCCTTTGTCGACAACATATTTCGTACCTCCCGCACCGTCGGCACCCCGGAACAGATCATCGAAACCCTCTCCGACGTCCGTGATCTCGGCCTCGGCTACGCCATCTTCAACTTCCCCGAAGCCGCTTACGACACCAGCGGAATCGACCTGTTCGAACGCGAAATAGCCCCAGCCCTGCGGTAAGCGCTGGAGGTCCGCAAGCCGCTGTGCCTGTGGACCTCGGACTTCCCACCACTGGGACCGATGACACAATGGTCGGCGATCAGCTCACGACACGATGACCTGGGAGATATCTGTAGTGCATGGCAATCCGGGCCACTATGCGGACGCGCCGCCTCCGGCTATGCAGTCGCAATTCGCACACGACCCGAACGGGTCACTGCGCTACGTCGAGCCGGTACCCGACCCTGAAGCGACAAAATACGATTCGATGTCGTTGAACGCCGGTCGGCCGCGCCCCGACGGCACCATCGAAGAGCCGAGATGGTCGATGCTGATCGCCTTCGCCATCGATCTGCTGCTGCACGCAGCAATCGGCGGCGCCGTCTGGCTCACGATCACCGAATACTCCCCAGACCCCAAGCAGGCCATACCCTTGGCCGTAACCGCCGCCGTCGCAACATCTTTCGTGCACCGCACATTCATCCAGCGCATAACCGGCACAACCCTCGGCAAAGCCTTCTTCGACCTGCGCCTGCGCTACCCCGATGGCACCTTCCCCACCCTCTGGCAATTGATCAAGCTCTGGTGTGTAGGCACCTTCACCGTCGTAGTAACTCCCCTCCAACTCTTCGGCTGAGCCTTACGATGACCGGACGCAGGCCTGCGGCAACGGAATCCGTTGCCGCAGAGCCGCAAATCACAGCATGCAGGAGACGCAGCCCTCTACTTCGGTTCCCTCCAAAGCCATTTGGCGCAGGCGGATGTAGTAGAGGGTTTTGATGCCCTTGCGCCAGGCGTAGATCTGGGCGCGGTTGAGGTCGCGGGTGGTGGCGGTGTCTTTGAAGAAAAGGGTCAGCGACAGGCCCTGGTCCACGTGTTGGGTGGCGGCGGCGTAGGTGTCGACGATCTTCTCGTAGCCGATTTCGTAGGCGTCCTCGTAGTACTCGAGGTTGTCGTTGGTGAGGTAGGGGGCCGGGTAGTAGACGCGGCCGATCTTGCCTTCCTTGCGGATCTCGATCTTCGACGCCACCGGGTGAATCGAGCTGGTGGAATGGTTGATGTAGGAGATCGAGCCGGTCGGCGGGACGGCTTGCAGGTTCTGGTTGTAGATGCCGTGCTGCATGACCGAGGCCTTCAGCTCACGCCAATCGTCCTGGGTCGGAATGTGCACGCCCGCATCGGCGAACAGCTGCGCGATCCGTTCGGTCTTCGGCTCCCACACCTGATCGGTGTACTTGTCGAAGTACTCACCGGAGGCGTACTTGGATTCGGGGAAGCCGCCGAAGTAGGCACCGCGCTCCTTCGCGATCAGGTTCGAGGCCCGAATCGCGTGGTACACCACGGTATAGAAGTAGATGTTGGTGAAGTCGATCCCCTCTTCGGACCCGTAGCGCACCCGCTCGCGAGCCAGATACCCGTGCAGATTCATCTGACCGAGGCCGATCGCGTGGGATTCGTTGTTGCCCTGTTCGATCGAGGGCACCGAGTAGATGTGTGTCTGGTCCGATACCGCGGTCAGCGCCCGGATCGCCACCTCGATGGTCCGCGCGAAGTCGGGTGAATCCATCGTCTTGGCGATATTCAACGAGCCGAGGTTGCAGGAAATGTCCTTACCCACCTTGGCATAGGACAGGTCGTCGTTGAACAGCGACGGAGTCGATACCTGCAGGATCTCCGAGCACAGATTCGAGTGGGTGATCTTGCCCGCGATCGGATTGGCCCGGTTCACCGTGTCCTCGAACATGATGTACGGGTAACCGGATTCGAACTGCAGCTCGGCAATGGTCTGGAAGAACTCGCGCGCCTTGATCTTCGACTTGCGGATGCGCTTGTCGTCGACCATCTCGTAGTACTTCTCGGTGACATTGATATCGGCGAACGGCACGCCGTAGATGCGCTCCACGTCGTAGGGCGAGAAGAGGTACATATCCTCGTTCTTCTTCGCCAGCTCGAAGGTGATGTCCGGGATCACCACACCCAGCGACAGTGTCTTGATGCGGATCTTCTCGTCCGCGTTCTCCCGCTTGGTATCCAAGAACCGGTAGATGTCGGGGTGGTGCGCGTGCAAGTACACCGCGCCCGCACCCTGGCGAGCGCCCAGCTGGTTGGCGTAGGAGAACGAATCCTCGAGCAGCTTCATGATCGGGATGACACCCGAGCTCTGGTTCTCGATCTTCTTGATCGGCGCACCGTGCTCACGAATATTGGTGAGCAGCAGGGCAACTCCGCCGCCGCGCTTGGACAGCTGCAGCGCCGAGTTGATGGAGCGGCCGATCGACTCCATATTGTCCTCGATGCGCAGCAGGAAGCAGGACACCGGCTCACCGCGCTGCTTCTTACCCGAGTTGAGGAAGGTCGGGGTGGCCGGCTGAAAGCGCCCGTCGATGATCTCGTCGACCAGCTTGCTCGCGAGCACCTCGTCGCCGGCCGCCAGCGTCAGCGCCACCATGCAAACCCGGTCCTCGAACCGCTCCAGGTAGCGCTTACCGTCGAAGGTCTTGAGCGTGTAGGAGGTGTAGTACTTGAACGCGCCGAGGAAGGTCGGGAACCGGAACTTCTTGGCGTAGGCCTGTTGGAACAGCGACTTGATGAACGCGCGGCTGTACTGGTCGAGAACCTCTGCCTCGTAATAGTTCTCGTCGACCAGGTAGTCCAGCTTCTCGTCCAGATTGTGGAAGAAGACGGTGTTCTGGTTGACGTGCTGCAGGAAGTACTGGTGCGCGGCCTCGCGGTCCTTGTCGAACTGGATCTTTCCGTCGGGGCCGTACAGGTTCAGCATCGCGTTGAGGGCGTGGTAGTCCATGACCTCGCCCGTCTCGGCGGTACGGACCGGAGGCTGCTCTAAGCGAGCTGTCTTGCCGGTCGGTGCTGTCGTTGCTGTTGCCAAAACAATCCCAATCCCTCGCGGACGCGCTCGACGTCCTCAGCGGTTCCCATGAGTTCGAAGCGATACAGGTAGGGCACCCCGCACTTGCGCGAGATCACCTCGCCCGCATAGCAATAGGTATCGCCGAAGTTCGTGTTGCCCGCCGCGACGACGCCGCGCAGCAGCGCACGGTTGTGCGGATCGTTGAGGAACTTGGCGACCTGCCGCGGCACGAAATCCCTATCGGATCTATTTCCCCCCAGTACGTGCCGACCGCCCCCGTAGGTGGGGACGATCAGCACGTATGGTTCGTCTACGCGCAGTGAGTCAGCGGTGTGCAGTGGTATGCGAGTCGCCGGGAGTCCCAGCTTCTCGACGAAGCGGTGCGTATTCTCCGAGGCACTGGAGAAGTAGACCAGCGCTGTCCCTGTAGACATGGCTACCTCCTCCCCCTTCCATCGGATACACCAGAAAGCTGGATGCGATCAGGCAGCCACGGTCGCGAGCGACTTGATGCGGTCGGGGCGGAAGCCGGACCAGTGGTCCTCACCGGCGACGACGACCGGCGCCTGCAGGTACCCCAGCGCCATGACGTAATCACGCGCATCGTCGTTCTCGGAGATGTCGATGACTTCGTAGTCCACCCCAGCCTTGTCGAGCGCCTTGTAGGTGGCATTGCACTGGACGCAAGCGGGCTTGGTGTACACGGTGATGGTCATTGATGTCCCTCTCTCCTATGCCTGATCCACAGCCTGTGATCCGTATGCTGACCGTTGCGAGCGACCTGCAAGAGTCGCTAGCGGCGCTTTGATCCGACTACGCTGCGCAAACTCCTGGATCCGTACCTGAAATCCCTGCTCAGCCGCTCGCGGCCGAAGCTGATCTCATCCCGTCTTCCAGTATCGAAGACACTACACCTAGTGGCCGACAGATTCATACAACACGACATGTTGCGAGTCACAAAGATGAAATTCCCAAGCGGTAAGTACCTGGACGCTCGATTCGCAACCCGACACAACAGTGGCGCAGATCACAATTTCATACCGTAGCGCCCTTCCAGCAAACCTCTTTCGACGAACGAAAAGGGTCGCCCCCGTACTCCACGGATGGAGTCGGGGGCGACCCTGCCGGCGGGACCTCGGCGCTTAGGCGGACACCAGTTCGCCGGTCGCCTGAACCAGTTCGTGCACGGTCGCGCCGAGCTGCGTCAGCGCCTCGGCATCCTCGCGCGGATGCGATGCGGCGAACCGCTCGCCGAATCCGGCGAAGTGCAGGTGGGCGGTCTCGACAACCCGGGCGCCCGCGACGCCGAGCGCCTTGACCACATCGCCGTGCGCCCACTTGGCCGCATTCGGGCTGATCGAACCACTGACCACGGCGACCGGCTGATCCTTGATCGCTCCGGCGCCGTACGGGCGCGAGGCCCAGTCGATGGCGTTCTTGAGCACGGCGGGAATACTGCCGTTGTACTCGGGCGTCACCAGGAGCAGGCCATCGGATGCGGCGACCGCGTCGCGCAGCGCCTGTGCGGCGGCGGGTACGGAGCCGGGTACGTCGAGATCCTCGTTGTAGAAGGGGATATCACCGAGGCCGCCGTAGATGGAGATCTCGACGCCGTCGGGCGCGGTCTGAGCCGCGGCCTCGGCGAGCCTGCGGTTGATCGAGGCGGCGCGAAGGCTGCCGACAAGGGTAAGGATCCGGGTCCGGGTCCCGGCTTCGCCGTCCGCCAAGGGCGCTGTGTTGTTGATTCGCTCGCTCATGGATGACTCCTGGTGTACTGAATGTGGTGTCCGGTCTTTTGCCTACACTAACCGGACCATGGTCCGATTCCATTCCCGGGAGAACCGCGAGAGGCCTGTGAGCTACAGCACATCCATGCCGGACGGAATGATGCCCGAGCGCCCGTTGCTCGGCATCGGTGCGCCCCTGCCCGGAAATCACGAACGCGCTGATGCCGCGCGCAACCGCCAGCTACTGCTGGACGCGGCGCAGGAGATCGTGCGCGAACAAGGTGTGGACAGCCTGACCATGGACGCACTCGCCAAGCGGGCGGGCGTCGGCAAGGGCACCGTCTTCCGACGGTTCGGCAGTAGGTCGGGGCTGTTGCGCGCGCTCCTGGACCACGCCGAGCGAAAGTTCCAGGAAGAGTTCATGTTCGGGCCACCACCGCTGGGACCGGGCGCCGCACCGGTGGAGCGATTGGTCGCCTTCGGCCGGGCCCGGCTACTCGATATAGAGGTCGCGGGCGAACTGCATCGCGCCGCGGAAATCGGCGAGGCGGGCGACCGTTTCACCGGCCCGCCCTACGGACTGCTGCGTGCGCACGTGACGATGCTGTTGCGGCAAGCGCGGATCGACGACGATGTGGTGTTGGTCGCCGATGGTCTGCTCGGCCTGCTCGGCGCCGCATTGGTGATGCATCAAATGCATGTCCTGGGTTACGACCGCTGTCGGATCGGCGATAACTGGGAGGCGTTCGTTCGACGGGTTGTCATCTCGGCGCGGCCAGTAGAGTGATGCGTCATGGGGAACCTGCGTGAACAGATCATCGCCGAGTTGGGCGTCCAATCGAATATCGAACCGAAGCTCGAGGTACGCCGTCGGGTCGATTTTCTCAAGGACTATCTGAACGCAAGTCCCGCACGAGGTTTCGTACTCGGCATCAGCGGTGGTCAGGACAGCGCGCTGGCCGGACGACTGTGCCAGCTCGCCGTCGAGGAACTGCGTGCGGACGGCGCGGATGCCGCCTTTATCGCGGTGCGACTGCCCTACGGCGTGCAGGCCGATGAGGCCGATGCGCGGATCGCGCTGCGGTTCATCCAGCCCGACCGCTCTGTGGTGGTGAATATCCGCCCCGGCGCCAATGCCGTTGCCGCCGAGGTGGCCTCGGCGCTGAGTTCATCCATCCCGTCTACTGCGCCGACTGCCGTCGCCCAGAAGGTGGACAAACTGCGCGATTTCGTGCGCGGCAATATCAAGGCCCGCGAACGCATGGTCATCCAGTACGCCATCGCCGGCCAGGAGAATATGCTCGTCGTCGGCACCGATCACGCAGCCGAGGCGGTCACCGGTTTCTTCACCAAATTCGGCGACGGCGGCGTCGACATCACGCCGCTCACCGGCCTCACCAAGCGCCAGGGCGCGGCGCTGCTGCAGGAACTCGGCGCACCATCGAGCATCTGGTCCAAGGTGCCGACCGCCGATCTCGAGGACGACCGCCCCGCCCTGCCGGACGAGGAGGCACTCGGCCTGCGCTACAGCGAGATCGATGACTACCTGGAGGGCAAGGACGTCACCGCCGAGGTCGCCGAGAAGCTCGAAACGATCTTCGTGAATACCCGGCACAAGCGCACCGTCCCGGTCACCCCGCTCGACACGTGGTGGCGCTGACTACTTCGGATTCGGAGTCTCCAGCAGCCTGCGGTGCAGTTCCTTGGTCATCTCATGAATGGCCCTGGTCAGCTCGGTATTGGTCTTGAGCTCCAACTCCTGCTCGTTGAAGTCGTGATCGGCCTTCATCTGTTGGAACTGGGCCTGCCGATTCTGGCCGATCATCACGAAGGTGGACAGGAATATCGCCTCCAGGGAGACGACCAGGGTCAGCGTCGGCCATGGACTCTGTTCGGCCCAAATCATCCAGATCGCGAAACCTATGGCGTGGATATAGACGAACCGCATAGACCCGGCGAACTTCGTGATCCAGTCCGCCACCCGCAGTTGCAGACTCTCGCCCCGCACCTGGTGGAACCGCACCACCACCGGGTGCTGCGCAAGTACCTGATTCGGGGGCTGGGGCATATCGACTCCTGATCCGGTCCGGCGCACTGCATTGGCGCAGATGCTAACCCGGTCGAGGAGCACCTAGTTGCCCACACACACCGTCAGCCACCGGCGAAGGGGGGTAGGACGTCGACTCGCGGAGTCAGCGCGACCGACGGGTCACGGGTGAGTTCGTCGCCGACGAGGTAGGCGCAGACGGCGAGCATCTTGTCGAGGTCGGGACCGTAGGACTCGGCGAGGGTGGTGCGCAGGTCGGCGATGGTGGCGTCGGCCGGAAAGTCCAGGGTTTCCCGGTCCTTGCCGACGGCGTCGGCGATCGCGGCGAAGTAGCGGATCTCAACCACCGATGGCTCCCATCGTGCGTTCCGGCGGGACGAAATCCTCGGCATCGATCCCGTGTCCCGCCCATTTGTTCCACATGGCGCCGCGCCAGATCGTCGCGATCTCATCGTCGTCCGCGCCCATCCGCAGCGCTTGGCGCACATCGAATTCCTGATCGCTGAACAGGCACGACCGCAGCATGCCGTCGGCGGTGAGCCGGGTCCGGTCGCAGGTGTCGCAGAATTTGCGGGTCACCGTCGCGATGATGCCGACCGCCGCCGGACCGCCGTCTACGAGCCACTTCTCCGCGGGGGCGGCGGGATCCGACCGTCCGACCTCGGTCAGGGTGAACCGGGTACCGAGCACCGCGAGCAATTCGGCCGCGGTCACCATATTGGCGCGGGCCCATTCGTGATCGGCGTCCAGCGGCATCTCCTCGATGAACCGCAGTTCACAGCCCTCGTCCAGACACCAGCGCAGCAAATCCGGCGCCCCGGCGAGGGTGTCGCGCATCAGTACGGCATTGATCTTCATGGGCGCCAATCCGGCATCTCTGGCCGCTCGGATGCCCGCGAAGACCGATTCGAGCCGATCGCGGCGGGTCAGGCGGGCGAAGCCGAGCCGATCCACGGTATCCAGCGAAACATTCACCCGGCTCAGCCCGGCGGCCGCGAGAGCGCGGGCCCGATGAGCGAGCCCGACGCCATTGGTCGTCATGGACAGCGGGACCTCGGGCACTCGCTCATGACAGCCCGCGATGATCCGCTCCAGATCGCGGCGCAGCAGCGGCTCACCGCCGGTGAACCTGACCTCGCGCACCCCCAACTCCCGCACCGCGAGCGTGACGAGTCGCACAATCTCCTCGACCGTGAGCAGTTCGTCCTGCGGAATCGCGGGCAGGCCCTCCTCGGGCATGCAGTAGGTACATCGCAGCGAACACTTCTCGGTGATCGATACGCGCAGATCGCGTGCGGTGCGCCCGAATCGATCAACCAGATACGGCGTATCGGGCCGTCCGTCGAGTGAGGGCAGCCTGGGCCGCACGGTAGGAATCCCCATCTCGACCAACGTCACCAGTCCATTATGACCGGTCCGGACGCTGTGCCCATGGGCGGACCGCACCATCTCGAGCTCACAGACTCCGAGTTCAACGGGTGAGCGTTCGTGCGATACGACAAGAGAACTCGCTACCGCTCGGCGATTAGGCTGACCATATGACCTCGCGTGCCGACACCTCCGGTGGCCACCGGCCCAGCCCGCCCGCCACCGCTCGGTCCGTCGACGCATACCGAGACACCATCGAGGCGCTACTGCGCCCGCTGGCCGCCCGTGCGGTCGAATCCGTCCCGGTGCCCGCGGCGCTGGGCCGACAACTGGCCGACGATATCCACGCACCGGTCGACCTGCCGGTGTTCCGCAACTCGGCGATGGACGGATATGCGGTGCGTGCCGAATCGGTGGTGGTCACTCCGGTGACGCTGCCGCTGGTCGGTGTGGTCGCGGCGGGCGCTGCCGGACAGACGCCATTGCCGCACGGCACCGCGATGAAGGTGATGACCGGTGCGCCGATTCCGCCTGGCGCCGACTGTGTGGTGCCGGTAGAAGATGCGCACAGTGACGACGCGACAGTGACGGTCGAACAAGGCCGCACGGCGGGTGAGTTCGTGCGCGAACCGGGCACCGATGTGCGCACCGGCGAGCTGCTGGCCCGCGCGGGCACCACGCTGGCCCCCCGCCATATTGCCGCACTGGCAGCGGTCGGACTGCCGAATGTGCCGGTTTTCCAACCGATTCGGGCGGCGGTCATCACCACCGGTGACGAATTGGTCGCCGCCGGAACACCATTGCGCCCCGGTCAGATCTACAACTCCAACGGCATCGCCCTCGCGGCCGCGCTGCGCGCCAATGGCGTCAACGTCGTCTCGGTGGAGCACAGTACCGACAATCCGGCGAAGTTCCGCGCATTGCTCTCCGCCGCAACGAAATCCGCCGATATCGTCTTCACCTCCGGTGGGGTGTCCAAAGGCGATTTCGAGGTGGTCAAGGACGTATTGCAACCGCTGGGCGGCGAATTCGGCTCGGTCGCGGTGCAACCCGGTGGACCACAAGGGCTTACCGTCGTCAACGGCGTACCGGTGCTGAGTTTTCCCGGGAATCCGGTGAGCACCATGGTGTCGTTCGAGGTGTTCGCGCGGCCGATACTGCGTCACATCGCTGGCTTGCCCGAGGTGGAGATCTACGAGGTGCCGCTGCGCAATGCGGTGCGCTCCCCCGAGGGACGACGCCAATTCCTGCGCGGTCAACTGGTGCGCGAGGACGCCGCGGCGCCCGGATTACATCGCAGGCCGACGGCCGTCGAGGTCGCCTCCGGCCCGGGTTCGCATCTAATCGCGGGCATGGCCTGGGCGGATGTCCTGATCGATGTGCCCGCCGAGGTCACCTCGCTGCCGGTCGGCGCACCTGTGCGAGTGTGGTCATTATGAGCGAGTTGTCCCATGTCGATCAGGACGGTCGCGCCCGCATGGTCGATGTGAGCGCGAAATCCGACACCACTCGGATCGCGGTCGCGGCCGGTGAGCTGCAGACCACCGCCGAGGTGGTCGCACTGGTCCGGGCCGACGATATGCCGAAGGCCGATGTGCTCTCGACCGCGCGGATCGCCGGTATCGCGGGTGCGAAGAAGACCTCCGAACTCATTCCGCTGTGCCATCAGTTGGCCTTGTCCTCGGTGAAGGTCGAATTCGGCTTCACCGAGGACAGCATCACGATCGAGGCGAGCGCGAAGACCAAGGGCCCCACCGGTGTCGAGATGGAAGCACTGACCGCCGTGGCGGTGGCCGGACTCACCCTGCACGACATGGTCAAGGCGGTCGACCCGGCCGCGACGCTCAATGGCGTCCGACTGCTCACCAAAGAGGGTGGCAAGCACGGACATTGGGAGCGGCCCGCGGAGCGGGAGTTCGTGGACATTCCCGCGCTTTCCGACGAACCAGAGCCCGACACGGAAGACGTTGCGCCGGAGGAGATCTCGGATTTCGATCAGCGCTCCGCCGTCGTCCTGGTCGCCTCCACCGGCGCCGCGTGCGGCACCCGGGTGGACACCACCGGTCCCGTTCTCGCGGAATGGCTTGGCGAACTCGGCTTCTCGGTGCGCGGCCCGCTGATCTACGCCGACGCCGAAATCGATATCGGCTTGGCCGATGCCCTGCGGTTCGGACCGTCGCTGGTGATCAGCACCGGCGGCACCGGCGCCTCGCCCACCGATGCGACACCCGAGGCGACGCTGGCCGTCCTGGATCGCGAATTGCCCGGTGTCGCCGAGGCGATTCGGCAACGCGGCACCGCGAAATTCCCACTTGCCGCGCTCAGTCGCGGGGTGGCCGGACTGGCGGGCCGATCGGTGGTGGTGAATCTGCCCGGCTCTCCCGGTGGGGTCAAAGACGGTATGGCGGTGCTCGAGCCGCTGCTGGATCATCTGCTCGCGCAAGTAGCCGGAGGCGGCAACCATGACAACAAGTGAATTCGCGGCCGTACACCTGGCCGGTATCAGCGATCAGCCACTCGATCCGGCGGCTGTCGAGGCGGCGGTGACCGGACCGGAACACGGCGCCGTTGTGGTTTTCACCGGCAAAGTGCGCAATCACGATGGCGGACAAGCGGTTTCCGCTTTGGAATATTCGGCGCATCCGGAAGCTGAACGGTTCCTGCGAAATTGCTGTTCGGAACTCGCCGAGCGCTCCGGACTCCCGGTCGCGGCCGTCCACCGAATCGGCCAGTTGACCATCGGCGATCTCGCGATCGTCGTCGCCGTCGCGGCCCCACACCGCGCCGAAGCCTTCACCACCTGTGCGGAATTGGTGGATCGGATCAAACACGAGGTGCCGATCTGGAAGCGCCAGCTCTTCGCCGACGGACTCTCGGAATGGGTGAACGCCTGCGGGTAAAGGCCCATTGCCTGTGCATAACCGCGACGTGAGCGCCTGCTGTTGTTACCCGAAACAACACTGTGACGCGAATTCAGTGACGATTCAATAGGCGCGGGATAGCGTTCTCCCCGGACAAGATACGTCGGTCCGCGGTAGAGGGGGCGCATTGGGAACCGATCAGGTACTGCTGCACAGATTCGTCATCTCGCAACTCACGGACGCCGGGCTGGATCGGGATCGGCTGATCCGCGAGACCGGCCTACCTGAATGGACCATGGTCGGCGAGGACGTCCACCTGCCGAGTCACACCTTCTCGCGACTGTGGGAACTGGGCGAACACGGGCTCGGTGATCCGAATGTCGCATTGCATGTGGCCAGCCGCTACAAACTCAACAGTCTCGGCCTCTACGACTATCTGTTCTCCACCGCGCCGACGCTCGGTGCGGGCCTGGCCACCTGTGGTCCCTACGTGGCCGCAGTGACCACCAATCATCGCTTCGACCTGGTCACCGAGAACGAGCACGAGGTCACGCTTTATCTGGACATGATCAATGGCGAGGGCCGCGGCCGCGACCTGACCCAGCTGTGGGGACTGACCGCGGTGCTCAGCCGCGCGCGACGCGTGGTCCGCGATCCGCTCATTCCGCTGCGGGTGATGCTGCGGCAGCAGGCACCGGACAAAATCGACACCTACGTCGAGGTGTTCGGCACGACCGCCATCGAATTCGACGCACCGGTCGATACCATGACCTTCCGCGCCGCCGATATGAAACTGCCGCTGACCACCAGCGATCCGGTACTGGCGACCGTACTGCGGCCGCTCGCCAACGCCCTGCCGCCACCGCCGCCCTTGGCGACCGCATGGCCGGATCGAGTGGCGGCCGCACTGGCCGAGACATTGGCCGAGGGTGCGGTATCGCTGGATCGGGTAGCACACCGGCTCGCCACCAGTCCGCGGACGCTGCAGCGTCGGCTGACGGAGGCGGGTACCACATGGCGGACGGAATTGGAGCGAGCTCGTGATGCCCGCCTCGCGCAGTCGAGCGCGAATGGCATCACGCTGAGCCGATCGCGCCAAGCCGAATTGCTCGGATATTCGGATGTGGGTTCGATGCGGCGGGCAGCCCGCCGTCGATCCATGACCCAGCTCATACACCGATCGGAACTACCGGCCTGATACGCCGCATCCCGTACCGTCACCCGTGCTCGGTCAGACCTTCAGGAAGGTCGCCGCGATCCGCCAGAAGGTCGAATCCTCGATGGCACGAAAATCCCAGCCATCGGCGATATCTCGGGTGGCGGCGACGATGGCGGGCACATCGAAATCATCGCGAGTCGCGGTGCCCTTGGCCTCCAACGCCGCGACCACGTACGCGGTGGCACTCTCCCAGGTCTCTGACACGGAACTCTCCAATCGGTCGTAGAGACAAATACGGTCGATCACGGTTCGTGGGTCGAACCGACACCGCACGCGCCACGTTCGCTCCGTTGCGCACATGCCGCGCGCGGCGGGGCAATACGTCAGTTCTATGTCCGTGCGATCGCCGCGCCAAGTACCGAACGCGCCAGCTTCTAGCGGAACGCGCCAACCTTTCGGGCATCAGTGCGGGGTATAGCGCCAGACGCCGAGCATGGCTTGCTGGTCCAGCGGTTCGGCGGCGGTGTGCACGGTATCGTGCAGCCGCGCCAAAGCCGCGTCGGCGGGCAGCCCCGCACCGATCAGCACCAATCGGGTCGTGCGCGATTCGCCGCGCGACCAGGAGTCCGGTTCGAAGACGATATGGCGACCGACCATGTGTAGCACGAACTTCCGACGCTCGGCGGCGACCCCGAAGGCGGCGAATCCCTTGGCGCGGAACAGTCCGGGCGGCGGATCCTCGAGGAATTCGACCAGGCGGCGCGGATCCAATTCCCGGTCGCTGGTGAAGGACACGCTGGTGTAGTCGTCGTGCAGATGCCGGTGCGGCCCGTAGCGACTGCTTGCAGGCCGCTCGACAAGATCGTCATGGTCGTGGTCGTGAAGCAGTTCGTCGAAACTCAATTGTTCGGCGACCCGCGGGATTTCCCGCAGCGGCTCGTCGAACAACAGGCCCGGGTCGATGCGGCCATGGGTGGTCGCGTAAACCGGCGCCTGCCCGATCAGTTCGGCGATCTCCTGCCGCAACCCGTCCAGCCGCTCCGGCGACACTCGATCGGCTTTGTTGAGTACAACCAGATCCGCCAAGCGCAGATGGGTGGCGAGTTCCGGATGACGCTCGCGACTGTCCGGGAACTGCTCGACATCGACCACCTCGACCAAACCGCCGTAGCGGATGCGCGGGTTCTCGCTACCGACCACCATCCGAATCAGATTGCGCGGTTCAGCAAGTCCGCTGGCCTCGACCACGATCACGTCGATCTTGGCGCGCGGCTGCGCGAGCCTGGTGAACAAATCGTCGAGTTCGCCGACATCCACCGCGCAGCAGACGCATCCGTTGCCGAGTGACACCATCGCATCGACCTGGCCTGCCACCAGCATGGAATCGATATTGATGGCTCCGAAGTCGTTGACCACCACCCCGATCCGCGTACCCCGGTTGTTGCGCAGCAGATGGTTGAGCAGCGTCGTCTTCCCGGATCCGAGAAACCCGGCGACTATGAGAACAGGAATCCGCTGAGCCACCCGGCTGAGTCTATTGGCAGCGCCTTCGGCGCTGCGTGTTCGCGGCCCGTCTCGCGTCCGAACCTTCGAGCGACCTGCGAGCAGTCGCTGACGAAGTGTTCGATGGCCGCGCCTTCGGCGCGGATGCGAGACGGGCGGCGAACGTCGCTCGTAGGACTCGCTTCCGTGGTAGTTACGAATGCGGGCCACTCGCGACTTGTCCACAGTCCGGCGGCCGTGTTACTTCGTTGGACCGAGCAGGGTGCTGGCCAAGGTGTAGGCCAGGTTGATCAGCTCCGAGGTAATCACGGTGTTGTCCATGCCGAGGGACTTCGCCAACGGCAGCATCATTTGCATGATCGTGCCGACGAGGGCTGGCAGGGTGCCGGTCGTGCTCGGCGCGGTCTGGCCCGGCGAGAACTGGGAACCGGGTGTTTGACCCAAACCGGGTGACTGCGGGGTGTTGGGCGAGAGCCCGAACCCCTGCGACTGCGGGCTGTTGGGCGAGACCCCGAACCCCTGCGACTGCGGGCTGTTGGGCGAGACCCCGAACCCCTGCGACTGCGGGCTGTTGGGCGAGACCCCGAACCCCTGCGACTGTGAGGTGTTGGGCGAGACCCCGAACCCCTGCGACTGTGGTGTGCCTGCTTGCGGAGCACTGGGGGACTGCGCCGACCCCGGTGTCTGCGTGCCCGGCGAGTTCGGCAGCTCTGCGTACCCCGGTGCCTGTGCATACCCTTGCGGCGGATTCAACGATGCGGGGGCGGTCGGCACCGTCCCCGCGGCATTCGGCACCGTTGCGGGTTCGGGGACGGCCGCAGCCTGTGCTCCACCAGGAACTGCGGCGGAATCCTGCGGAACCGACTGTTCCTGCGGTGTATTCGACAGCGGAGCCGAGGCCGGCCGATCGGTCGACCCGGTCTGCGCCGGAATCGTGCCGAGTGCCGTCGTCGCCTGCTGCTGCGCGCCGAGCAGGAAGCCGACCAGGCCGGTCGTTATGGCCAGGGCGTGCTTGACCTGCCCCTCCGGAGTCTCCAGCAGTGCGGCATCTTCGACATTGGCGCCATTGCCCATCTCGATGAATACATCTGGCACGGTGGTCATTGCCGGACCTGCTACATCCGCACGGGTCTGCAGACCGTCCTGTGCGCCCGCATAATTCGCGGCCGGGAATCCGACCTCCATATACGCGTCGCGCACCGCCTTGCTCGCCGCGAGACCGAGTCCGGACTGGACCTGATCGACCTTCGGATCCGGGATCGGCAGCTGCGGCACGATCAGATGGAAGCCGCGGTCCTGCGCCGGTGCGCCATCGGCGTGGATGCTCACCGCGACATCGGCGCCGGAGACATTGGCGGCCTGAGCGCGTTCGTCGACGCAGCCGCCCCATCCGGAGTCGTCCTGACGGCTGAGCACCACCTTGGCGCCCAGATCCTGTAGGGCGGCCCGAACCAGCTCGGCCACCTTCCAGTTGACGGTGTGCTCGGGCACGCCGTTGACGGTGGTCATGCCGGTGGTCTGGCAGTCCTTGGTGCCGCCGCGACCGTCGCCGACTTGCTTCGCCAAGTTCTCGGCGTGGTTGGGACCCTGATGACCCGGGTCGAGGAATATTGTCTTGCCTGCGAGTTTCACGGACATGTCCGGCGATGTCGGATCGGCGATCGCGGCGGGGGTCAGCCCCGAGAGCGTCACCACCACGGCGGCCGTGACGGCGCCGCAGATACCGGTACTGATGATGCTTGGCTTCATGTGCGGTGTCGGTGCCCCGGGACGGAGCACCCCTCCCTTCCCACTAGTAACACCAAACCCAGTGGTTCACTCTGGCAACGCCAGCATCAGCAAAGCAAGCTCCGTTATCAAAATGTTATCGGCACATTCGAGCGTATTAGCGCTGATCAGACGACCAAAACTCGGGTCACACCGCCGTTAGACGGGGTTTGCCAACCGGATGCGGGCTCAAGCGCCTATCGGCAAGCGGCGCAAAGACCGCAGAGCGTAGTGCACCCGGGTCTTGACCGTGCCGACCGGAACTCCGAAGTCGTCGGCCACCTCTTGATAGGCCCGGTCCCGCAGGATCACCTCCACCACCGCCGCGCGCTGCGATTCGGGCAGCCGGGCGAGTAGATCGGCGACGAGCAGGCCGTCGACGAGACGCTCGGCGAAGTCCGGCTTCGCGAAGCGGACATCGCTGAGTTCGGTGATCTCATCCCAGCCGGTATCCGCGGGCCGGGCGGCGCGGGCGCGGGCGATATCGATCACGACGTTGCGTTCGATCGCGAGCAGCCAGGTGCGCACCGTGCCCTTGCGTTCATCGAACACTGAGCATGAGCGCCAGGCTCGCAGCAGCGTCTCCTGCACCGCGTGCTCGGCGAGGCCCGAATCGCCGAGTCCACGCATGGCGCGCCAATGTAGGAGCGCCCGGTCCGCGGCTAGCACGGCGGCGAGCCCATCGTCGGTACAGAGCCCAGCACATGCCATCCCGCAAGTCGACCGCCGGCCCACGACATCGACCACCGGACAAATACCACTCATACAACAGATATCGCGGGAATCCGGCCAAGTGGAATCACGCCCGACCGAAATCTGACGATTCCCCCGAAATCGACCACTGAGTCTGGTAGACCTTGGCCCCGGAGATACGGGGATCTCCGCAGGTCAGCCGCCAGTGGCGGCCAGAGCAATTCGAGGAGACAGCAGTATGCGTGCAAGCACGCTCGTGATCGCGGGGGCGATGGCGTCCACCGTGACACTGCTGGGCACCGGCACCGCGGCCGCCCAGCCCCGCAACACCATCACCGAGGACGGTGTCTATCTGGTCGGCGTCGATATCTTCCCCGGCGTCTGGGAGGGCCAAGGCACTCCCGACCCGGCCGTCGGCTGTGACTGGCGGCGGCTGCGCAAGGTCGAGGGCGATAACACCGATCAGCACTACATCATCAATAACGAGTTCACCAGGAACAGTCCGGTCCGCGCCGAGATCGCGCCGACCGATGTCGCCTTCAAGACCGTGAACTGCGGCGCTTGGCACATGCTGCCACCGAGCACCGGCTCATTCGGCGGCTGAGTCGAACCCCACGGGATATTGACTCGCGTTCAGTAACCGCTATGGTTCGCAACCATGACGCGGAGCAAGATCCTGATCACCGGCGCGAGCGCCGGACTCGGTGCGGCCATGGCGCGGGATTTCGCCGCAAAGGGCCGGAACTTGGCCCTGTGCGCCCGACGCCTGGATGCGCTCGAAGCCCTGCGCGACGAACTCACCGCCGCGCACCCGGGCATTACCGTCGCGGTCCGCGCGCTCGACGTCGATGACCATGCGGCCGTCCAACGGGTTTTCGCGGAACTGCGCGATGAACTCGGCGGACTGGATCGGGTGATCGTCAATGCGGGTATCGGCAAGGGCGCGCGGCTCGGCACCGGACGTGCGGATGCCAATATCGCCACGGCCACCACCAATTTCGTCAGCGCTCTCGCCCAAACCGAGGCGGCCTTGGAGATCTTCCGCCCCCAGGAGTCGGGACACCTGGTGCTGGTGTCCTCGATGAGCGCGGTGCGCGGGCTGCCGGGTAAGAAGGCCGCGTATTCCGCGAGCAAGGCCGGACTGGCCGCACTCGGCGAGGCGCTCACGGTCGAGTTCGCCAACTCACCGATCGCGGTGACCACATTGCTTCCGGGATTCATCGCCACCGATATGGCGGCGCAGGCCGGTGACGCGCGCATGGTCGCGCCACTGGCGAAGGGCGTGGCGTCGATGGTGCGGGCGATCGAGCACGAGAAGATTCGCGCTTGCGTGCCGGGGTGGCCGTGGCGACTCATCGATGTGGTGCTGCCACATCTGCCGCGCGCGGTCGTTGCCCGCATGAGCTGAAGCCAGTCGACGCGACAGCGATCGGCTCCGTCGACTTCCTGACGGACGCCGGGCACCGCACTCGCGCCGAATAGTTGGCACCACAGCGGCATTCGCGGCTGGAACCCGCCAGAACTCGGCGCGCGGGATTGCTGGACTGGAGCACATGTCCACAGTCCTTGCGCCCTCCCCCACCGTCGCCCGGCCGCCGCTGATCCGGTGGCTCGCCGTCGTCGCGGTCATGCTCGGCATCTTCTCGATCGTGACCACCGAGATTCTGCCGATCGGCCTGCTGACCTCGATTGGAGCCGATTTCACGATCTCCGATGGCATGGCTGGGCTGATGATGACCCTGCCCGGACTGCTGGCCGCGATCGCCGCGCCCATGGTGACCGTCGCGGCAGCCCGGATCGATCGCCGATTGCTGCTGTGCGGCTGCACGCTATTGCTGGTGATCGCCAATGCGGTGGCCGCAAGCGCGCCTGAGTTCTGGGTGATGCTGGCTTCGCGCGTACTGATCGGGATCACCATCGGCGGCTACTGGTCGATCGCGGCCGGACTGGCCGGACGATTGGTGCCGGCGGAGTCGGTGCACCGGGCGACGGCGGTGATTTTCTCCTCCGTCCCGCTCGGCTCGGTGCTCGGCGTGCCCGTGGGCACCTTCGTCGGGAATATCGCGGGCTGGCGGGCCGCGTTCGTGGTTTTGGGCGTGCTGTCCGGGGTGGTGCTGGTGATGCTCGCGGTCGCATTGCCCGCGCTGCCCGCCGAGCAGGTTCTTCGCCTGACCACACTGCGCGTCGGTCTAGGCCGTGCGGAAGTCCGAACCGCTTTGCTCGCAACGTTTTTCGTGGTGATCGCGCAGTTCGGCAGCTACACCTACGTCACGCCGTTCCTGGAGCAGGTCACCGACGTGACCGCTGCCACGATCACGGTGCTGCTGCTGATCTACGGTGTGGCGGGCATTGCCGGGAACTTCCTCGGCGGCACTCTGCTCGGTCGTCCCCGCCTCGCGCTCGGCTTCGCGGCGAGTGCGATGGCGGCCGCGATGCTACTGCTGCCGACGCTGGGTCGCTGGGAGTTCGGTGCGGTGGCGCTGCTCATCGTCTGGGGTATCGGATACGGCGGTGTGCCGGTGGTACTGCAGACCTGGTTCGCCGTAGCGCAGCCCGATGCCCCCGAGGTGGCGTCGGTGCTGTTCACCGCCTCGTTCCAGGCGACCTTCTGTGTCGGTGCATTGGTCGGCGGGGTGATCGTGGATCGGACCTCACCCGGGACGGTGCTGGTCTGCGGCGGCGCGACGGCGCTGCTCGTACTGCTCATTACCTCTGGAGTAATCGACGCACGGCGGGTGGATCGGGCAAGCTGACTCCATGATCGATGAAGTGGGCACCAAGCTCTTTCACCAGTCCATGCCGTTCACCGAGCGCCTCGGGGTCGAGGTGCTCGAACACGGTGTCGCACTGGTGCGCAGTCGGATCGCGTGGGACGAGTCGCTGTGCACGCTGGGCGGGGTAATGCACGGTGGGGTGCTGATGTCGCTTGCCGATGGGACCGCCGCGGTGTGTGCGTTCCTGAATCTGCCGGAGGGCAAGCAGGGGACCACGACGGTGGAGTCCAAGACGAATTTCCTGCGGGCCGTGCGTTCCGGCTATGCGACCGCGACGGCACGACCGCTACACGCGGGCCGGTCTTTCATCGTGGTGGAAACCGAAATCCACAATGACGCAGACAAACTCGTCGCCAAGGTCACTCAGACCCAGGCCGTACTCTGACGCCGAGCCCCAGGCTCACTTCACGGCCGGAGCCTCGAGGCTCACTTCA
Source organism: Nocardia sp. NPDC049737 (assembly GCF_040674755.1). Classification (NCBI taxonomy): domain Bacteria; kingdom Bacillati; phylum Actinomycetota; class Actinomycetes; order Mycobacteriales; family Nocardiaceae; genus Nocardia; species Nocardia sp. NPDC049737. The sequence goes on from NZ_JBFANH010000008.1 coordinate 48,401, forward strand.
CCGCCGGAGCCTCGAGGCTCACTTCACCATTGTGAACTGCATGACATCGAGGTGCCCGCTGCGGAAGTACTGGGCACATCCGGTGAGGTACTCGAGGTATCTGGCATAGACCTCCTCCGAGGCGATCCGCACCGCCTCATCGTGATGGTCCACCAGCGCGTCGGCCCACTGATCCAGCGTGCGCGCGTAATGCAGGCGCAGCGGCTGGATCTGTTCGGTGCCGAGTCCGGCCTGCCCGGCCAAGCGAGTGACCTCGGCGGGCTGGGGCAACTGTCCGCCGGGGAAGATCTCGCGCTTCATGAAGATGTGGAAAAGCGCGGCCTCCCGGGTCACCGGAATATTCATGCGACGCAGGTCGTTGAGGGTATGGCCGATGATCGTATGCAGCAGCATCCGGCCGTCGGGCGGGAGCATGCGGCTGCAGCACTCGAAGAACGCCGGATACCGCTGGCGGCGGAAATGTTCGAACGCACCGATGCTGACAATCCGGTCCGCACCCCCGTCGAACTCCTCCCAGCCCTGCAGCCGAATCTCGACGCCTGCCACACCGCGCCGATCGATCTGCGAGCGGACGTGCTCGTACTGATTGCGGCTCAAGGTGAGACCGACGACCTTCACCCCGTAGCGCTCGACCGCACGGAACATCGTCGCACCCCAACCGCATCCGATATCGAGCAGGGTCATCCCGGGCCGCAGATCCAATTTGCCGAGCGCGAGATCGATCTTGGCGAGTTGAGCCTGCTCGAGGGTCATATCGTCGTGCTCGAAGTAGGCGCAACTGTAGGTCATCGACGGGTCGAGGAATAGCCGGTAGAAGTCGTCGGAGACGTCGTAGTGCGATTGGACTTGCCGGTAGAACGGTTCGAACTCGGCCATTGCAGCTCCTACCTTCCGTCGGTCTGGCCGGATATGGACTGATACGAGACACACCGCCGAACCGTTCGCATGGTCGGCTACCGATACGAAAATGTGGCCTTTTCCGGTTGCCATAGTCGGGCTGTAATCGTTGCGCAACAGCCGTTCGACGATGTACCCTCGGCCTTGTCCTTGTGGATGTTGGTATCCCGGCCGATCAGCGCCGGACCCCCACAAGATCTCTCAATTCCCCGATCACGATGGTAGTCCACCTCGTTCCCGGAGCCTAGAGGGCATTTCACCGCAGCGACCCCGATCGCCGCTGCCTCATACGGCCGCTCGCCGTACCCACGCAAAGGAAAACCATGAAAGACAACGCATTTCCCGTACCACAAGACGGGGATACGGCGGCCGAGACCGCTGCGCACCCCGTCCGATCCGTCAGCGGCATCCTCGATATCACCGACAACCGCGCCGCCACCCTCCGGGTCGACGGCTACCTCCCCAGCCCGCATGACGTGCACGTGCCACCTCGGCTCATTCGCGAATTCGGTTTGCGCCGTGGCGATTTCATCGTCGGCATCGCCGAACCCGCGCACAGCGGCAAACTCGACCCGTTGACCCGCATCGAATCGGTCAACGGACAGGACCCCAAGCGGGCCCCGGCCAGGCCCAATTTCGAGAATCTCGTTCCCATCTATCCCAATGAGCGGTTGCGGCTGGAAACCGAACCGCATGCCATGACCACCCGGGTCACCGACTTGGTCATGCCCATCGGCAAAGGTCAGCGCGCACTCGTCGTCGCACCGCCGAAGGCGGGCAAAACCTCTGTGCTGCAAGCGATCGCGCACGGAATCGCGAAGAACCACCCGGAGTGCGAACTAATGCTCGTACTGGTCGGTGAGCGCCCCGAGGAGGTTACGGATCTGGCCAGGTCGGTTCCCGCCGATGTCGCAGCCGCCACCTTCGATCAAACCCCGCGTGAGCAGATCGCATTGGCCGAACTCGCCATCGAACATGCCAAGCGCCTGGCCGAAATGGGCCGAGATGTCGTCGTGCTGCTCGACTCGCTGACTCGCCTCGCCCGCGCCTACAACAACGCTGCCCCGTCCTCCGGACGTGTACTCTCCGGCGGCGTCGATGCAGCCGCACTCGCGCCGCCGAAGAAATTTCTCGGCGCCGCACGCAATTTCGAGAACGGCGGCTCGCTCACCATTATCGCCACCGCGCTGGTGGAGACCGGTTCGCTGGCCGACACCGTGATCTTCGAGGAGTACAAGGGCACCGGCAATGCCGAGGTGAAACTGGATCGCGCGACCGCGAGCCGCCGGGTCTTCCCGGCCATCGATATCGCACGCTCCAGCACCCGCAAGGACGAATTGCTGCTCACCCCGGATGAATTGGCGGCGACGCACCTGTTGCGGCGCACCCTCGCCGCAGTGGACGGTCAGCAGAGCATCGACCTGCTGCTGGAGGGTCTGCGTCAGGCTCCGACCAATGCCGAGTTCCTGGCCCAACTCGGTGCCAAGCGGCACTGATCCGCCTGACACGTCTCCATTAAGGCTCCTTTAAGGCCCTGTCAAGTTCTCCGAGGAATATTCATTACAGCCCGATCGGGCCTGTCTTCGGAGGGGGAGACAGGGCCGGTCGGGCTCTCGTCGTATTCGATTCGGTCTCAGGCCAATTCGGTGGCGAACAGTTCGGCGGTCCGCTGCCACGAATCCTGAGCGGCGGCTTCGTCGTACGGTTCCCGGCCAGGGAAGAAGAAGGCGTGCTTCGCACCCGGGAAGACCACCGATTCGTGCCGCACACCGGCCTGATTCAAGGCCGCCTCGACTTGTTCGCGCTGTTCGGCATCGATGACGTGATCGAGTTCGGCGAAGAACAGCAGCATCCGCACATCCCCCTTGGCGATGTTCTCGGTCGCGGCCAGCAACGACTCCGGCCTGCTCAGGGCGGTGCCCGCGGTGGTCAGCCAGCCCGGGTAGAAGATCGCTGCGGCATCCAGTTCCAGTCGGGTGGCCGCGAAGTAAGCAAGGTGGCCGCCGAGGCTGAAGCCGAGCACACCGGTCTTATCGGTGGCGCCACCGTGCTCGCGGGCGTAGGCGATGGCGGCCCGGAAGTCGGCCTCGACACCTTCGCGGGTCAGCTCGCCGAGCAGGCCGAAGGCACGCGTCCGGTTCTCATCGGTCTCGGCCAGTCCCGCGGCCGTTTCCGGACCCGAGCGGTGATAGACGTTCACCACGAAGGCCACGTAGCCGAGTTCAGCGACCCGATCGACGATCCGGCGCGCGTCCTCGGTAAGTCCCCACAGCTCGGCGCCGACCAGCACGGCGGGAAAAGTGCCGTCACCTTCCGGGCGGGCCAGATAGCCGGTCAGCGGTGAGCCGTCCACATCGAGGTCGAACTGCCGAGAAACGATCTTGTAGGTCATGGATACAGCCTATGGCCGTGCGTGGTGTGCGGCACCTGATGCAAACTTCAACGCACCGCCGTCTTCGGCCAGACGCGGGCCAGGCCGAGCAGATGCCGGAGTTCGGCGTCGAAATCGTGTGCGGTTATGGCCAGCCGGGAGCTGGATCCGACGGTGGCGGGGAGTTCGCCTGCCTTTCTGGCGCGTACGGCGTGTGCCAAGCGGTGAGCGTAATCGGTTATCTCCCAGTCCGATTCGACCTGATGCTGCGGTTTCGCGGTCTCGGCGGGAAGGTATGAGCCGAGGTGCAGCAGTGCATCGCGGATTTCAACGGTCATGCGGAACAGTCGGGTGACCGAATCCGCCCCGTGTCGTGCGTCGGCGGGCAGCACGATCTCCGGGACCGCCGCGGTGAGGTCGCGCCACAGCGGCCGCAGTCGGCGACAGATTCGAGCGTCGCGATCCCAACCGGCCAGCGAGAGTAGCGCGCTGAGCAAAGGGATGGCGAGCAGGGTCACGTTGAGGGTCACGCAGAGCACGAAATCGAGTTCTCCACGCGGCAAATGCGGACCGAGGGCGGGTCGCCCCGTCAGCAACTGCGCGGTGGAAAGTGCCTGACTACTCAAGACGAAGCCGCCGCTGATGCCCAGAATCCAGCAGACCACCTGCATCTTGGCGCTGAGGTCGCCCAAGCGCAGCTCGTGGATGCCCGAGAGCAGGAAAACGACCATACTGACCGCAAGCGGTGCGGCATAGGCGATCCCGAAGATAGCCGCGGGCCCGTGTGCGCTCAGATCGACCGGTCGTCCGTTGTCCTGTGCCATCATCCCGGCGAGCAACATGACGACAGTGGCCGCCGCGGCGACGAAACCGCACCGACGCAGCCGCCGCCACACCACTGTCGAATCGGTCTCGGCGAGAATATATCGGGCTATGACAAACAGGTGCATGGTTGTCATTACCACGCATCCCAGCGCGAGGACGTAGACCGGACTGGTGACACTCGCCTGGGCGCATCGGTAGCACAGCAGGGCGGCGATGCTCCAGAGCAGGTTGCTATTGATGAGCTGATCGATGATCGTGTCCCGCAACAACATCAGCCGACCCAGCGTGATGATGCCGACGTAGCCGAGGACCAGCCAGCCGAGTGTCGCGGGAATCAGTGATGCCATCGATACCCTCCTCGGCCGCGGAACTCGTGCCTGTCGGAGGATACAGCTGCGAACCCCCACGCCATCGCGCTGCGGACCGCTGGCCTCGGCACGAGTCAGGCCGAGCAACTGTCGCAGGTCGGTATCCAAATCTAGGGATGTCGCTATCAAGGGATGTCGCAGTGCTGCCGATCAAGCCGCAACACACGATGCGTATCACTACACCAGCAGCCCGTGCGGCTCCGACACAAAGAAGCGTCGACACACCGGAATCCGGTGTGCCGACGGTGGTTTAGAGGTCAGCCGAGCAGGACGAGCGCGCCTGCCCCGAGGAAGATGAACTGCACGATGGTGCGTAGCGGCAGCGGCATGGTCTTGATGCCGATATCCGCCCGTGCCGCACGGATATTCGCCGGGAACATCACGATCAGCAGCAGGATCAGGCCCGCAGCCGCCAGTTTGGCGATGGGCGGGATCAAAAGGCCGATCGCGCCGCCGATTTCGAGCAGGCCGGTGAAGCTCACCCAGGCCGCCGGATTGGGCAACCGCGGCGGAACCATGGCGATCAGTGCGCCGCGCTTCGGCTCGACGAAGTGCGCGCTCGAGGTGAGGGCGAACATCGCGGCCAGTCCGAGTGCGGCGGCGTGTGGCCAGGAGTCGAGCCAACCGAGGTTGCCGAGCCAGCCGATGAACCGCGCGAGTCCGGCGATGACGATGAGTACAACCAGCGGTGCCATCAGAGTCTCCTGTGGGTCGAACACCTAATCTTGACAGTGACTAGATTAGGGTTTCGGCCGGGAACTTGTCAATGACTAGATTTTCGGCGACCATCGAGACATGGCGAAGAGCGGCTACCACCACGGCGATCTGCGGGCCACCATCCTGGCCGCGGCCGCCGACCAGATCGCGATCGATGGCATCGACGCGATATCCCTGCGTGGGCTGGCGCGCCGCGCCGATGTCTCGCACGCGGCCCCCGCGCACCACTTCGGTGATCGCGCCGGACTACTGACCGCGCTCGCCATCGAAGGTTTCGATCTGCTCGCCGAACAGCTGACCGCGGCCGGACCGGACTTTCGCGAGGTCGCGGTCGCCTACACCCGCTTCGCCCGCGAACATCCGGGCCATTTCGATGTGATGTTCCGACGCGAGCTCCTGCACGCCGACGACGAGCGCCTGGTCGCCGCCCGCACCGCGGCAGGTGCGGCGCTGCGTTCCGGGGTCTCGCTCATGCAACCCGACAACACCGTCGAGCAGCAACAAGCCATCCGCCTCGCCGCCTGGTCGCTGGTCCACGGCTTCGCGGCACTATGGCGCGACGGGGCACTACAGGATGCGGCGGATAGCTCCGATCCGGAAACCCTGGCCCGCCGGATGATCGCCACCGTCCACTTCGAATGACCACCCGTTCGCCTTGGCCGTAAATTCTCAGGCATGGATATCCACGCCTACCCCACCGAGGCGAACATCCCGGTGGATCTCCCCGAGGCACAACGCCTCGCCGACCACTACCTGCCCACCGAGGACGGCATCAGCAACCTGCTCACCGAATTCGAGGTGGGCTTCACCGTCGTCGCCATCTTCCCGCCACCACCGGGCATCGACCCACACAAACCCCCACTCCCCCCGGCCATCGGCGGTTCGGTCTGCGTCATCGACAAACCCACCGGCGCCATCTCCTACTGGCCCACCTACCCCACCGCCGTAGTCGCCGAACAGTACACGCAGGCAATGCAATCCGGCCGCCTGATCATCGAGGACAGCTGGCCAGACGAGGGCGACGCCGCTGAGGGCGACTGAGGTATACCCCGACCCGGGTCAGATCCGCTCGGACCGCCCGAACAGGTCGGCGACCTTCTAGCGCTGCACGCGCAGGCGGGAATTCAACTCCGGATGCTGGCCAACCTGTGTGCGTTCCGGGATGCGGTGACCGCAAGCTCACTCGGCTTCAGTGGGATTCGGCTGGGGAGGGCGCAGCCGCGGGTCAGGTGAGGTGGGTGGCGATGGTGGTGTGATCGGTATCGGCGGCTGGGAGTTGTAGTACCAGAAGGAGATCCGGGTTTTCTGCGAGGCGGAGTTGGAATAGTTCGAAGTTCACCGGGCCCGCTTCGGGGTGGTCGATGCCGATGGTGGCGGCGCGGAAGTCTTGGACCGGGTATTCCGACCACCAGGTGCGGAATTCGGGGCTGGCCTCGGTCAGTGCGCCGACGATGGCAGTGAGGCGGGGGTCGTCGGGGCGGCGGCCGACCAGGGCACGGAATTGGCTGAGGACCGCGCGGGCCGCAGGCTCCCAGTTGCGCATGGCGGCGCGGTTCTCCTTGTGGGTGAACATCATCCAGAGCAGGTTGCGGTGATCCGGGTCGAATTCGGCGGGGTCGAGGCGCAGGCGTGTGTAGGCCTCGTTCCAGACCACGAAATCGAAGTGCCCGTCGTGGATTACCGCAGGACTCGGCATCATCGAATCGACCAGACGCTGTAGGCGCGATATCGCCTCTCCAGGCTGAGGCGCGGCGACCGGATCGGCGAGACCGGCGAGGCGGCGCAGATGGCGGTGCCGTCCGTCATCGAGACGCAATGCCCTGGCCAGCGCGTCGACCACCTGCGGACTCGCCGCGATCTTGCGGCCCTGTTCGAGCCACGTGTACCAAGTGAGACTTACCCCGGCCAACTCAGCAACCTCTTCGCGACGCAGGCCCGGGGTGCGCCGACGCCCCGGGATCAGATCCCCGGGCAGACCGACATCGGTGGGCTGCAACCGGGAGCGGTGCGCCTTGAGAAAGTCGGCGAGTTCGGCGCGATGCTTGTCGGTCATCGAGATCCCTTGTGGGTTGCACGTTTGCCGAGTTGGACACTCGGAGTGTGTAACCGACATCTCACCCCGGCGAGTTCGGCGACTTCTTCACGACGCAGGCCGGGCGTGCGCCGTCGGCCCGGTTCCAGATCCGGCAGCATCCCGACATCGGTCGGCCGCAGCCGGGAGCGTTGCGCACGCAGGAATGCGGCAAGTTCGGCGCGGTCGTTATCTGTCATCACATGCCCTCTGTGGGTAGCAGTATCGGTAACAGGACCGCGCCACCGCCCGTCTCTAGCGTCGAGTGCAACAGGAGATCGAGAAACGATCACCCAGCACAAGGAGTTTGGCATGACAGGCAGCAAGGGACCGGTTCTCGTCATCGGCGCGACCGGACAGCAGGGCCGGGCGACCACGGGACAACTGCTCGAACGCGGTTGGGAAGTCCACGCATTCGTGCGTGATCTGACCTCGCCCGCAGCCAGCGCATTGCGCGAAAGCGGTGCGAACCTCATCGAAGGCGATCTGGACGACACCGCGTCGGTGCGAGCGGCCATGGACGGCACCTACGGCATCTTCCTGATGCTGACCATGATGACTGGCGTGCACATCACCGCCGAGGGCATTGCGGCCGAACAACGGCGGGGCAAGGCGGTGGCCGAGATCGCCGCCGAGTCCGGCATCGAGCATTTGGTATACAGCTCGCTCAAGGGTGCGGGCGAGAATTCAGGTGTCGAGTACTACGCGGCAAAGGAAGCGATCGAAGCACACATCAAAGCACTCGACCTTCCGGCCACCGTATTGCGTCCGGTCTTCTTCATGGACAATTTCAACGCGTTCAACCGTCCGGTGCTCGACGCGGACGGGCTCGTACTGAATCTCGCTGTGCGTGCGGATATTCCGGTATCACTGATCTCGGTACACGATATCGGCGCCTTCGCCGCCATCGCCTTCGACCGGCCGACGGACTTCCTCGGCCGCACGGTCCCCATTGCAGGCGACCGGCTGACTCCACCGCAGATCGCCGAAACATTCGGCCGGACAGCGGGATTGCCCGCGCGCAGTTTCCAGGTGCCGGTCGAACAGGTCCGCGCATTCGACGAGCAGGTGGGCAAGATGTTCGGCTATTTCAACGAGCGGCCGGACGAGCCGCTCGATCTCGCGGCGTTGCGGTCGGAGCACCCGGAGCTGATGGATCTGGCGACCTGGCTGCGGGCGACGAACTGGAAGCCGTGAAAATGGCTGCGCGCGTGTGGATATCGAGCACACTGCACAGGAAAGTGCATGCAGGCAATGCAATCCGGCCGCCTCGTCATCGAGGACACCTGGCCGGAAGATGACGGTGCCGAAGGCCAGGGCAGGTGGGCGCTGATGGCGGTTGCCCGAACTTCGGCGAGGTGGCGTCAAAGTTTCGTTGCGAGGCAACGGATCACGGTTCCCACCGTCCGATGAGCGGCCGCGCGCGACACTGGTCGGGCACACACCGGCCGGGTCTCGCATGACCGATCGCACCCTTGGAGACACAATGAACGAGTCCGTCATTCAGCTGCCGACCGCTGGCGAGCCAATGTTCGAGACGTTCGAGCGAATCCGCCGGCGCGGTCCGGTCGTTCCGATCGAATTGGCTGGCAACGTCGCGGCCTGGGTCGCGGTGAGCTACCAGGCAGTCGGTGAGATCCTCGCCGGTGACGGCACATTGTTCAGCAAGAATGCGCGAAACTGCCCGGCGCTGCACGACGGTACGATTCCCGCGGATTGGCCGATGCGAGCCTTTACCGACATCGATCACATGCTCAACCTCGACGGCGCCGAACATCGGAGGCTGCGAAAGACGATCGGCCAGGCGTTCACCCCGGGCCGGGTCGCCACCCTCGAACCTCGGATCCGGCGAATCATCACCGAACTCATCGATGACATTCCCGATCCCACCGCCGAGGTCGACCTCGTCGCCAACGTCACCATGCCGTTCCCCGTGCGGGTCATCTGCGAACTGTTCGGGGTACCGACATCCGATCAACGGCAATTCCGCGGCTGGGCGACCACGATCATGTCGCATCTGAGCACCGGCGAGGAGATTCAGGCCGCGATGGGTGCCATGGTCGGCTACCTCACCGAGTTGCTGAACAGTAAGCGCCGACGTCCCGGCGACGATCTGACCTCTGCCCTGCTGCAGGCCAATGCCGACAACGGTTTGACCGACAAGGAGCTGGTCGACATGTTGTGGCTGGTCATCATGGCCGGACATGAGACCTCGGTGCATCTGCTCGGCAATGCGATGGTCACACTGTGTACCCACTCCGAGCAGCTGGCCAAGGCTCGGGCCGAGGACCGGTGGGAGGATGTCGTCGAAGAAATGCTGCGTTTCCGCTCCCCGGTGGGCAACATGTTCAACCGGTATGCGCTACAGGACGTTACGATCGACGGCGTCGATATTCCCGCCGGGGCCATTGTGGGATGGTACGGCGGCGTCGGGCGGGATCCGAGTCATTACCCGAGCGCGGATAACTTCGACATAGACCACGATCACCGAGACCAGCTGGCGTTCGGCCGGGGACCGCATTTCTGTCTCGGTGCGCCGTTGGCCAGACTGGAGGGCCGTACGGCATTGTCCGCCCTGTTCAACCGGTTCCCGCGCTTGCGCCTGGCCTGCGACCCCGCCGCCATTCCCTATAGCCCGCAATTCATCACCTGCGGGCCGCTCGCCCTACCGATGGTTCTCGACCCCCGCGGGTAGCGCCGGGAGTCGCCGGTGGCACCGATGCGGTTTCAGCGAGGTGCCACGACCTGGAAGCCGTGAAATCGGCTGCGCGCCTATGGGTCTACGAGATGTCGGCAAGGTCGAGAACGGAGCTGGGGTAGGTGATGCCATCAGGAATGGGGGCATCGGGCTGATGCATCAGAAGATCGCACTTGCGCCGGGCGATGACCCACGATCCGTTCTGCTGAATCAATCGGTCACGGTATAGCGTTCGTGAGCGATTGATGAGTTTCGGTCGATCGCGCATCGTCCACTCGACGAACCCGTAACAAGTCGCCCAGATACCGTCGGCGTCCACACCCACGACGTGATTGGTCATGGCGTGCTGGATCCATGTGCAGTCGTCGTGAAAGGGCACGAAAAACTCCAACCACTGCTCGATCCCCGCGAACGGCATGCCCGGATACTCCGCGACAACGTCGGGGGTGAACAACGCCCGAAAGAGATCCCAGTCGCGCGTGTCGATCGCACGCGCATATCCGTTCTGCAATCGCATCGCTTCGATAGCGATGTCGGCCAGCTCGCTGCTCGTCATCTCAGCCTCTCCTGGTGCTCGAGTAGTCCCCCGAACAAGATCAGGTGGAATCCATGGCGGCATCGCCCGAGAAGCCGCCGCCACCAGTTCCACCTGATCTTGTTCCCAATCCGGGCATATCATTACACTCTTATTGACGAGATTGGGGGGCGAGGTAGGGGCGTTCGGATGGAAGCCTCGGGTAGGTGCCGGTGCCGCAGAGGTCGACGGTGACGGCGTCGACGTAATGCTGCGCCTGGTGCTCACGTACGAAGATCAGCCGCGGTGAGGCAGGCGGCGAAGTCGAATCGGGCGCCATGCAGGAATACACTCAGATGCACATCGGGCTCTCCTGGGTGTCGAGATATGTTCTCGCTCATGCGTTTTCGTTGTCAGCGACGTTGATCGACTCACTCGGAGGAACAAGCCAGCGACGTACACAGCTGTCTTGCATGAGTCGGTGTTACGAACCGTCATCAGGTCACGGAAAGTGATGGCGGCACAACTGCGGAACCCTGCGGACCTGAGCAGTCATCCGAATGTAGACATACGGGTGCTTCCGTTCCGGGCTGGACTGTCGACCGGCCCGTTCCTGATCTTGGATTTCGATGTGGATCGGAAGGGCAAGCCCGAGGAGCCCAGCCCCGTCTACGTGGAGAGTTTCACCGGGGGCATCTTCCTGGAGCGACCAGCGGATCTGGACAGGTACCGTGAGGCGTATGGGGTCCTCCGGCGCGAGGCGCTCGATGCCCGACCAAGCCGAGACCTATTACGGAAGTTGCGAAGGAGTTCGAACGTGGGCGTTGCTCGGCTATGGCGCCCGCAAACTCGCCCCGCTATTCGCCCGTCCGATCGCTTGGCGCGTACGAGGTGAACCAGATAATGCTGGCGACCATCGACCTCGCCCCAAGTGGTTCAAGAGTAGCCACAGTGGCGGGGGCCAGGATTGCATAGCGGTGGCGCATCTGGACAGGGGCATGGTCGGCGTACGGGACTCCCAAGAACCCGACCGGCCCGGCACTGGTGTTCACTCCTGGCGAGTGGGATGCCTTCACCGCTGGCGTCAATGATGGCGAGTTCGATCGGCCATAGGTCATGTCTCACGTCTCTGCCCCCACCACTCGCCTACAAACGGCAGCGACTTGCCAATCCATTTAGGCTGCAAGGCAAATCATTGCCAAGTGTAGAGGGTGAGACCGATGACGAACCTCGTCTTGGTGCTGGCGGTCCTGGACATTGCGTTGATGACGATATTGATCATCGTCTACCGCATCCCTCGCCTATCGCGCAGCTTGCAGACCATGCCTGTGGCGCAACGCTATTGGCGTCCGAACTGGCCAGAGCTCAGAGGAATGATCCCGCTGCTGCTCCTAGTCCTGGTGGGCGTGTTGTGGGGGCTCATAAGCCTGCTGTGATCTCGTCGCCGGTCCAGTATCAACGGTGCCTAGCATCGAAAGCGCCGTAGTCGGCGTGCGGGATGTTCCGCGGCTGCGCTCGCTTGTTCAGGTGCGCCTTAGCCGAGTCCCCGGTAGCAGGCCTTCTTGCTGTCTGCATGAGTGAAATCGGCTGCACGCGTGGCAATATCGAGGACACCGCGCAGCCACGGCGTGTAGGAGTCGGCTGCCGCCGCGATGTCTTCGAGCAGGTCGATGGGGTCGGCCCAGATGCATTCGGAGACCTCGGCCGGGTCGGGGTGCGGCAGGTCGCCGGATATGACACCGACCAGCACGTGGTCCCATTCGTGCTCCACCTGATCGCCGCGTGGGTCGGCGGCCCGATAGCGGTAGATGCCCGCCTCGGTCAGCTCCGTGACGGTCAGGTTCAGTTCCTCCATCAGCCGGATCGATGCGGCGGCGATCACGTCCTGGCCGGGGGCGGGATGGCCGCAGCAGGAGTTCGAAAGCCGTTGCGGAAAACGAGTTTTGACCGCAGCGCGACGCTGCAGCAAGATCCGCCCGGACGCGTCGTACAGCAGTACCGAGAAGGCGCGGTGCAGCTGCCCGGGCGGGCGGTGTGCCTCGGCAACGGAACGTGCTCCGATCGCTCGGCCGTGCTCATCGACCAGTTCGACGAGAAGAGCCTCACGATCGGAGCGAATCTCGGTGGTCATAACGATCTTGGCTCCATGGTCTCTCGTGATTCGCTCACCGTTGGCAGAACACGGCGGCCGCGGGTACGACGGCCGCCCAGGCAACAAGCGCGACCATGTATACGAACAGTTTCGCCTGCGATCGGACGAGCGGCATAGCGTCCTCCACAGGCTTACCCCAGGTGCCGAGCTGGGTCCGGCCCAGATAGCCGATAACGATCAGCACGCCAACGGCATACACGATCAATGTCCAGGTGAATCCCACCATGGCGACGACGGACCCCGCCACGAGTGCGGCGCCGACGGTGACCCGCGTCATCGACTCGAACAGCGAGACACGCAGACCCAGCGCCACCACCGAGGTCCGGAATCCGTGCTCGGTGTCTTCCGGAATGTCCTCGGCGGTGTTCGCGACGAAAACTCCGGTGGTCGTCAGCCCCAAGCCGAGAATGGCAATGAGCGCGGGCATTTCGATCGGCCGGTCGTACAACCGGAGCACGACCACGCCCGGAAAGACCATGGTCATGATGTAGGTCCAGGGGATCTGCCAGAATCCGGCGGCCTTGAAATGCCATGGCGGCAGCGAATATTCGAGCAGCAACAGAGTTCCGACCGGAATGATCAGCAGCAGATCGAAATGTCCGGTCGCCACCGCGAGGTAGACGCCCGCGACACCGATGCCGGCGGTGGTGAGGTAGATCTGCCAGGCCACGAATCGCACGCCGAGATCTCGAACGATGCGGGAGAACTTGGATTTGTATTCGACGTCCACCCAGCGATCGGCCAGGCAATTGGCGACGTGCAACAGTTGAATGGCGGCGGCCAGCATCACCGCGGCCACGATCATCGGCGCTGACCAGATCTCGGCTGCGGTGTGCGCACTGAACAGGACATCGGCCACCATGACAGCACCGGACATCGGCGCGATTTCCGGCCGGGTCAGCCACAGCGCGTAGTCGATCTTCGTGCGCAGCGGCAGCGGTCGCCCCTCTTCGCCGGGGCCCGCGGTGAAAATGCGGTGTAACCGTGCACGCAACGAGGCTTCCCCGCCGCTGACCGTGGTGGACATCAGGCGTGCTCCTGCTGTGCATGTCGACGTGCGCGGGCGATACTGCGACGGAAGAACGGCCGGGACAGATCCTCCGGGAGATTGGCCCACCGCATGAAAAACGTGGTCAGCGGATCCACCGTGATGTGATGGCGGCCTCGCTCCAGCCCGCGTACCGCCGCTTCGCCGACCTTGTCGGCGGGCATCGGCTTGATCGAACCGGTAATCGCCTTGGTTTCAGCCGGTTTGCGCAGATTCTCCCTGGCGAGTCCGGGAGTGTCGGTGTCGGCCGGGTACAGCACCGATACCGTCACCCCGTCGGGCTCGACCTCGTAGCGCAGGCACAGCCCGAGCTGACGCACGCTGGCCTTGGTCGGACCGTAGCTCGAATATCCGGGGATGCCGAGGAAAGCCGCCGTCGAACTGGTCAGCAGAACATGCCCTTCGCCACGTTCGACCATGCCGGGCAGTACACACCGAATGGCATTGACCGAACCCAGATAGTTCGCATCACTCTGGATACCGAACTCGTCGCTGTCGACATCGAGGAAGAGTCCGGGCAGGGTGAGGCCCGCGCAGCAGGCGATCACCGCACAGGCTCCGTTGCGTTCCTCCAGTTCTTTCACGGCGACCGCCAGCCCCGATCGGTCGGTGACATCGGCGCTGCGCCAGTCGGCTCCGATCCGCTCGGCGGTGGCGCGCAGCGGCGCCTCCCGCCGAGCGATGACCGAGACGCGCGCGCCGCGCATGGCGAACGCGGCGGCCACGGCGGCCCCGATACCGTCGGAGCCGCCGGTGACGATCACATGCTTATCCGTCCAGCGCACAGTCATTTTCAACTCCCGCCGGGTACGGCCAGCTCACCGAGACGGTCACGCCAGGCGTGATAGCTGGTGGCCGTGCCGTCCTCCGGTATGCCGACGAACGCCTTATCGATCAGGGCCGCGGCCTCGTCGATGGTGCGACCGGTGTAGGTCCGCACCGCGACCTCGGTGTGCGGGGTGGCACTGTCGGCCTGCTGCCGGATCTTCGCGACCATGGTCGAGCCCGCCGCCAACTGCTGATGGAATTGCGGCACCAGGGACCGGATAGCTTCCAGGTCGGCGACTTCCACACCACCTGCGAAGGTGGTCGCGATGCCGATGCCGTTCCACAGGTCGGCATGCCTGCTCGGGTCGAACTCCGCGATCCGCGATGCGACGCCGTCGACCGATCCGCCGCTGATGAACCAGAGTGCGCGTCCGATGCCCTGATCAGAAGCCCGTTTCAACGGTGCGGTATCTCCCATCCAGGACGGATACCGCTCGTCGACGTGCTGGCGGTTGATGTATTTCTCGGTGCGGAAGAAGGCGTTGTAGAAGCCGTATCCGTCGATCGCGAGCCAGCGGTACACCGGATGCTTCGGAAAGACCTTCTTCCAAATCGGTTTCGGAATCTTGCCCATCGCCAGACCAACGCCGACATACATGGTCAGGTCGTGCTTGGCCGCGGGGCCGGTGAACAGGTCCGCGGCGCGATGGCTGAACGGGGTGATCGAATCGACGGCGGCCAGACCCGTTGCGGCGCCTTCGAATGCGAAGCCCTGGTACTGCTCGGGCAGCTGTTGGATCTGCTCGATCAACTCCGCGTTGTTCTTACTACATACGGCGACGTGGATGCTGGTGGACAGGTGGGTGGCGACCCGCTCCAGTTCGGCGGCGGTCGCCGGACTCGGCGTCGCAAAGCCGGGCCGTTTCAGTGGTTCCTGCTCGATATCGGTGCCGAGCAGGGTGGAGCGAAGTGGTCCGATCAGTGATGGCATATGACCTCGATTCTGTTGCGGTGGTGGTGGTTCCGGGTTGTCAGGACCGAGCCGGTTCTTTCTCCGGGGCAACAGCCGCCGGTTCATCCGACTCAGCCACCACCAGCTCACCCGACTCAGCTGTCACCGGTACTTCCGACTCAGCCGCCACCAGCTCACCCGACTCAACCGTCGCCGGCTCACCCGACTCAACCGCCGCCGGCTCACCCGACTCAACCGCCGCCGGCTCACCCGACTCAGCTGTCACCGGCTCACCCGACTCAGCTGTCACCGGTACTTCCGACTCAGCCGCCACCAGCTCACCCGACTCAACCGCCGCCGGCTCACCCGACTCAGCTGTCACCGGCTCACCCGACTCAACCGTCGCCAGCTCACCCAACTCAACCGCCGCCAGCTCACCCAACTCAACCGCCGCCAGTTCACCCGACTCAGCTGTCACCGGTACTTCCGACTCACCTGCCGCCGACTCACCCGACCCAACCGCCGCCAGTTCATCCGGCTCCGGTTCCGCCTCCTGGACGTCCACCACCGCGACGCTCGCGCGCTTGGCCAGCCACTCCCGAATATTCCGGCTCCACCAGAACAGTCCGCGACTCGCGCAGACGATCACCAGGGCGAAGAACAAGCCGAACGAGACGTGCAGGGCCATCAGCACGCCGTACATCAGGCCGACCGAGGCACCGAAGATGATCTGATCGCGCTTGGCGAACGGTGTCGTCGCCGGGTCGGTGATCATGTAGTTGGTGTAGAGCACGAAGGCGATACCGGTCATCGGCAGCAGCGCCGCGATGATCGAGATGTTGTGGTCCAGCAGACCGCGCACCACCGCCTGCAGCACATACGCACCGAGCCAGGCCATGATCATCGGTGTCTTCTTGGTCAGCTTGGCGTTGAGCATGGTGCCCGCGCCGAGCAGAGCGAGCACGATCAGCGCGTCGGCCGGACCCGAGACGTTCTCGACGAAGTGATACGGACCGACAACGGCGATCGCCGGGAAGACCAGCAGCGCAACCACGATCCCGAAGTTCGACGGGTTCATGAAGTGCTTGACTTTGCCGTTGACCTTGGCCCGCAGCACCCATTTCGTGCCGACCGCGACCGTGATGCCGAACATGATCGGCAGGAATTGGTCCGCCGCGTACATCAGGAAATTGAAGGCGACACCGGTGATGTGCGCGGGCAGCAGGAAGACGATCAGACCGCGAAGTCCGTTGCCCCGGTAGCCCGCCGGGCGGCGATAGGCCCATGCCGCCAGCGTTTCCAGGATCATCTCCACCGCGTACGCGGTGCCCGCGCTGAGGAACGGCCACAGCCACGGCTGCTCGAATCCGAGCCACAGGAATCCCAGAATATTGAAGATCGTCAGCGAGGCCGCGAAGTTGCGCAGCGCGAGATAGCGCGGGTCACGCCCTTCGATATTGACGCCCAACCACTTTCGCCGCCAGGCCTGCGCCGGTGACGGCGGGGGCTCGGGCGCGGAGCCGTTGGTGTTTTCGATGACGGCTGTTCCGTTCGAATGTGTACCGTTTCCTTGAACACTCACTGGTGCACCTCCCGGGCATCGGAGTCGAGAACGAGGGTGTGTTGCCCCGGTTGCAGCTGCAACTGCTGGGTGCGCACGGCGCCGTGGTTATCGCGCCACGCGAGTTGTACCGACAGTGCGGTAGTGGGAGCGATATCGCCGAGTCCGACGTGGATATCGGTGGACCGCTTACCCGCGTGCCCGCTGCCGCCGTCGACCTGTGCCACATGGGTTTTGCCGTCCGGCATCGTCACCGTGACTTCGGCGCCGAGGGCCGGAGACCCGAGCACGGGCTTGCCCGCGACCGTCGTCTCGCCGGAGGCAGCGGTGGTCGGCGGAGTGAGCAGCCGCAGGCCGAGGTACTGCCCGGGATCCGGTGCGTCATTGCGGTAGAAGACCGGCGCTTCCCACTGCCTGGCGACCGCGAAGCTGAGGTTGCCGGTACCGATCGAGTCTCCGACCGCGATGCCGCGGGTGGGTGTCGCCGCGAAGGTGTCGAGGGCGGGCGAGATATTGGTGAACTTGCCGTTGTCGTCCTGGGCGAAGAAACCGATGCGGTTATTGCCCGCCAGGTCGGATTCCTCGGTGAACTTCGGCCAGGCCCACGGGTACTTGCTGAAATCGTCGTTCATCGTGGCCATTTCCTGCACCTGCGGCCACCGGGTGCTCGAACCCTTGAACATGCCGTTGGACTGCACGATCTGCGGTCGGCCGCTGTTGTCGAAATCGGCGACCTTGGTGTCCCAGCACCAGCCGTCCCAGGCGATGCCCTTCTCCACGGCCTGGTTCTTGAACGGTGCGATGCCCGACTCCAGTTGCGCCGCAGCTTGTTTCGGATCGGCTGCGGTGTTGTAGAAGGCGAGGTTGGCCTCGACGATGCCCCATCGCTGCGCGATATTGCTGACGAACAGATCGGGCATACCGTCGCCGTCGAGATCGGCGAAGTCCGCGCCCATGCCCTTGAACGAATCATGGCCGAGCACAAAGGACTTCGGGTCGGTCGGGCCGCGTTCACCTTCGGCGAGGCCGAAACCGATGTGACCCGGTGTCGACTTGTTCACGAATAGGCGATCCGGACCCATATCGTTGGCGACATACAGCTCCGGCAGTTGGTCGCCGGTGAGGTCCTGGGTGGCCGACGCCAGCGTCCAGCCGTTCGCCTTCCCCTCCGGGAGCGCATCGACCACCTCGCGGTACACCGCGGTCGGCTCGGCGCCGCCGGTGCCCTGCTGGAAGGTGAGGATGCGGTCGGTCCCGGCATTGGTCGCTTTGGAGAAGGATTCGTTCAGGGTCAGGCTGTGCTGACCGTCCGGACCGATGAAATCGCTGTCCGGGAAATAGTTTCCGAGGTAGACGTCCGGGTTGCCGTCACCGTCGAAGTCGGCGACGGAGGCGGCCAGGGTGAACCAGCGCGCGCCCTGGTAACTGCCGTCCGCGGTGGTCGGCGGCTGCACCATTTCCACCGGCCGGAATGCCTTGTTGTCCAGGTGCTTGGCACCCGTGCGCGGCAGGTACAGGACCGGGGTGCGTCCGCCGTAGTACACCATCAGACCGATGCGGCCGGAGTGGTCGAAATCGCCTGGGACACAGCCGGTCGGGGCCATCCGGTCGTCGGTCGGCAGCGGTGCCGGATCGAGCACGAAGGGTGCGTAGCGGCTGGTGTCGCTGTCCGGCGTCGGCGTCACGATGACAGTGTCGGATCGGGAATCGACCAGGCACAGATCATCGGCGCGACCGTTGCCATCGATATCGTTGATCGCCGCCGCCGAGTTGACCGAGGACATCCAGGCGACGACATGCTCATACCGTGGCTCGATATGCCGGATCTTGCGCTCGGGCAGCCCCGGCGGCAGCGCGATCGGCATCTCGGTGAAATGGAACCGGCTCGCCAGCGGGCTGCTCGGATCGGTCTCGACCGGGGCGATCATGGCCGAGTGGGCCGGTACGAACAGCACCGCCATCAGCGTCAACGATGCCAATGGCACCAACGCTTTTCGCAGCAGAGAAGAACTGACCGACAATTTCACGAGTGGTGACTCTCTTCCGTGGTGAGACCGTCGAACACCGACCGCAGGGTGTCCAACGCATGATCGAGCTGCGCCTCGGTATGACGGCAGTTGATGAAGAACCGCAAGCGCGCCTCGCCCTCGGGGACCACCGGATGCCCGATGGCGTTGGCCATCACATTGCGCTCCAGCAGTTCCATCGATGCGCGCACCGCGGGTTCGTTCGCGCCGGTGATGATCGGGGTAATCGGTGTGGCCTGGCCGTTGCCGGTGTCGAAGCCGAGTTCGCGGGCCCGGCGGTGGAAGTACTCGGCGTTGCGGCGCAGTGCCGCCACGCGTTGCGGCTCGTCGTGTAGGACGGCGAGGCCCTCCAGTGCGGCCGCCGCCGCGGACGGTGCGGGTGAGGCCGTGTACATGCTCAGACCGGCGGCGGAGTATTTGAACCCTTCGACGAGTTCGCGATTGGCCGCCAGGTAGCCGCCGACGCTGCCCAGCGCCTTCGACAGTGTGCCCATCCAGACATCGACGGCATCGCCGGGCAGATCGAACAGCTCACGCGCGCCGAGCCCACGCTCGCCGAGAACACCGAAGGAATGCGCTTCGTCGATCATGATCGAGCAGTCGTATTTCCGCGCCACCTCGATGATTTCGGGCAGCCGGACCACATCGCCGTCCATGCTGTACACGCCCTCGATCAGCACGAGGGCCCGATCGAAGCTGCGCCGGGACATCGCCAGAATCGCGTCCAGCGATTCGGGATCGTTGTGCCGGAAGGTGACTCGCTTGCAGCCCGCCCATTCGGTGCCGGAGACGATGCTGTTATGGATCAGTGAGTCGCAGACCGCGATATCGCGCCTCCCGAGCAGGAAGGCGACCGCCGCCGCATTGGTGAGGAAGCCGCTCGCCGTCACGATGGCGGCCTCGGTGTCGTAGATCCGCGCGAGCTCGCGTTCCAACTCCCCGTAGAGCGGTAACTCCCCCGCGACCATCCGGACGGCGGCCGCGGATGTCCCGTAACGCCCGATCGCGGCGATCGCGGCGGCATGCACGCGCGGCTCGGCGGCCAGATCCAGATAGCCGAAACTGCTGAAGTTCAGCATGTCACGGTCCGCGAAGCTGGTCACCGCCCCGCTGATGCCGTCGTGCGGCAGGTAGTAGGGATTGAGCACACCGGCCTCGCGGGTCCAGGCGTCGAAAGCGGCGAACTTTTCATTGGCTTCGAGCACACCCGGATGATCACGGAAGGAGGTCTGCAGGCTCGGGCCGCGAGCGGTCCGCACATCGGCCGCACCGCGGTCGGGTCCCGGCGCCGTCGCAGTGGTCGCGCCATTGCCCGCATCGTGCTTGGCCATCAGGGCACGGGCGAGCGCACGGGGATCGATGCTCTCAGTTGTCATGCAGTAGTCCTCACGCTGCTGTCGGTTCGGTACTTGCTTCTTCGTGCGCGATCTGAGCGGCGATCTTGACGCCGAGGCCCGCCAGCGAGAGCCCGGCCCCGATGGACAGGACCGACATCTTGACGCCGAGACTTTTCACCACGCGCGCACCGAATTCCATGGCCATCAGCGAATCCAGCCCCAACTCCATGGTCGGAGTGGCCAGGTCCACGGTGTCCGCATCGACGCCGAGTACGACCGCGAGTTGTTCGGCGAGCAGACAGGCGACCACCTCGCCGCGAAATTCCGGGTCCAGCGCCAGGATTTCGGCGCGCAGGGCGCTTGTACCCGCCGCGCCACCGCCCGCGGCGGTGACCAGTTCGACGAAACGAGGCGCGCGAGCCGAAGAACGATGCGCGAGTGCCCACTGCGCCCAGTCGATATCGAGCAGGGCGAGCTGGGTGATGTCGAACCGCAGACATTCCCGCAGCAGCAGGGTCGCGAAATCCATATCCAACGAGCCGTATCCGGTCATTTCGGCATAGCGGGACACTGCGCGGGAGTCGGCCATACCGCCGTCGCCGCGCATGAATCCCCAGTCCACAGATAGCGCGGGCCTGCCCTGTGCGCGTCGCGCGCAGGCGAGTGCATCGAGCGCGGAATTGGCTGACGCATAACCCAATTGGGGTGAGAGCCCGGCAATGCCGCTGGCCGAGGAGTAGAGCACGAATAGGTCGAGCTCGACGCCTGCGGCGGTGGTGGCTCTATCGAGATTGGTCGCGCCGATCACCTTCGGATCGAAGATCTCGCGCAGGGATTCGGTGGTGACCTCAGGAATCTCGGTGTTGTTGACCACGCCCGCGGCATGGATCACACCGCGCAACGGTGCACCGCTTGCCTGAATGCGCGCGACGAGGTCGGCGACCGCGTCGTAGTCGGCGACGTCGACGCATTCCTCGCGCACATCGATTCCTTCGTTCGTGAACCGCGCCAACTGTTCTCGCGCCGCGTCGGTGGACGCGCCATTGCGACCGACGAGCACCAGGTGCCGTACTCCGGCACGCGCCAGCTGACGTGCGGTGGCCAGGCCGAAGGCACCGAAGCCGCCGGACACCAGATAGCTTGCGGCGGGGTCGAATTCGAATTCGCCGGGGATGTGGCGCACCGCCGGATGTGCTTCGCGCAGATCGAGCACCACCCGGCCGATCTGGGCGGAGCGTGCCACAGTTTCGAATGCCGCGGTCAGCTCGTGCAGCGCGAACGGTGTGTTCGGCAATGCGGTGTACTCGCCGTGGAACATCGCGTCCACCACGCGCCGGGCCGCCCGGCGGACCTGCTCGGGTCGCCGGGCCAGGATGCGGTCGATATCGACGGCGAAGAAGGCCAGATTCCGGTCGAAGGGGCGCAGGTCGATAGTGCCCGAGCCGTAGATATCGGCCTTGCCGATATCCACGATGCGGCCGAACTCGCCCGCCACCCGGAAGTTCTGCTGCAGGATCTCGCCGGGCGCGGAACTGTAGACGACGTCGACGCCCGCACCGTCGGTCAGGCGCAGCACCTCGTCGACGAAACCGATCGACCGCGAACCCAGCACCTCATGTGCGCCGAGCGCCCGCACCTGGGCGCGCCGCTCCTCGGTGCCGGCGGTGGCGATCACCCGCGCTCCCATCCGCAGCGCGACCTGAACGGCGGCCATGCCCATACCGCCCGCCGCGCCGTGGATCAGCACCGTTTCGCCCGGCTGCACCCGAGCCAGTTCACCGAGCCCGATTTCGGCGGTGAACAGCGGCATTACCGAGGTGCAGTGCAGCGGGTCGAAGGTGCCGGGCGGGAAGATATCCATCCGAGTTGTCGCGCCGGTGTCGGGGCGAATCGTCACATAGCGCTGGACGATTCCGGGTGCCACGACCGAAATCTCATCTCCCGGTGCGATATCGGTGATATCGCCGCCGACGCGGGTCACGACGCCGTAGCCGTCCATGCCGATCTCGGTGCCGAAAAATGTTCCGTCCAGCTCTTTTTCGGTGAGTACACCCAGCACCTTGAGGGTGTCCTTATAGTTCAGGCCGACCGCTTGCATCCGGATTTCGACCTCGTCCGGTCCCGGTGCGATCCGCTCGCAGGTGCGCAGGGCGAGTTCCGGTAGCAGGCGCGAACGTGGAATATCGAGACGGAAGGACTGCTCGGGATCGGTGAGCGGTCGCGGCACATCCCAGCCGGCCAACCGGTCGGTGAGGGTCTGCCGCCAGCGGATCGTCCAGCGCGCGCCCGCGCGCAGCGCCACCTCGTCGGTGGTGGTGTCGGTGTAGATCTGCTCGAGGATGTCGGCCGCCGCGGAGGCGGGTTCGGTATCGACCAGCCGCCACTGTCCGGCCGGAAGTTCGTTGAGCAGTTCGCGGCGCGCGCCGGTCAGGGCCGAATGCTCGAGCCGGGCGAACCGGTCGATCGGCAGGCACAGCGCGTGTTCGGTGACCACGACCGCGTGGATCACGACAGGCAGTTCGTCCGACAGCAGGGCCTTGAGCGCCTGCGCGACCTGTGCGAGCCCGTACACATTGCGCATGCCGTCGAGTTCTGCCCCGGCGACGACAACCAGTCGCAGGCACTCGACCTCGGGCCGGGCGTGTGCGGTCCGCAGCAGCTCGAGCAGCTGTTCGGTGTCGGCCGCCGAGGCATGCTCGCCGACCGTCACCACTTCGGCCCGGATGCGCATATTGGCGATTTCCTTGGCCCGCTGGGAGATTTCCGCACCGAGGTTGACGACGAGCAGGAACTCTTCGTCACCGGGCAGGTCTTGCGGTGCCGGTTCCGCGGTGTCCGTCACGATCTCCCACACCGGCTCGTAGAACAGCCGGTCGAGTTGCTCGTAGAGCGACGACCGCGGGGTGAGCGCGCGGAATTGCACCCCCGACATGGTCAGTGCGACATCGCCGCTCGCGGACGCGATGCGGATATCGGCGCGCAGTGGATCATCGGATACGCGGGTGAGGACCACGACCGGATCGGCCGGCATCGGCCCGGTCCACCGGATCCCGTTGATCGCGGACGGCACAACCACATCGGCGCCGGCGCCGGAATCTGCCTGTGTGGCAGCTGTTCTCGCGTACAAGGCGGCGAAGCACTGGAGTGCCGAATCGACTATCGCCGGGTGGGCAAGGTGCCGGTGCCCCGTGGTTACCGACGAATCGAGATGTGCGACAACGCTATCCGTGCCAACCCAGACCTCGCTCAACAACCGGAAAGCAGGGCCGTAGCGAAGTCCGTGCTCGGCCATGCTCTCGTACAGCTCGTCGACGGCGACTTCGACAGCGTCCGCCTGCGGCGCGGTAGCGACGGTGGTGGCGTCGGCATCCGCCTCGATGAGACGTCCATGCGCGTTGGGTGTCCATCCCCCACCGCTAGCGGGTCGGGACTGGATGGTGAACCGGCGGGTGCTCTCTTCCACGCCGATCCGGACGACCGGCACATCGTGCTCGTCGATGACCAGTGGGCTGATGAATTCGACGGATTCCAGCCCGAACGACTCCCGGCCGGTGCGTAACGCGATGGCGCTCATGGCGGTGTCCAGGTAGGCCGCACCCGGCAGCACCACGGCACCGGCCACGACATGATCACGCAACCACGGCAGGTTCGAAACCGACAGTTGCACTTCCCATTCCGTGGCCACCGACGCGGTGCGATCGCCGAGCATCGCGAATCCGTTCGGTGTGCCGATCCGATCCAGCTCCGTTTCCGGCTCCTGGGTCCATACGTACCGGCGCTGCCACGGATAGCGCGGTAGGTCGACATGCCCGGCGCCCGGATCGATCGCGCCGGGCAGGCGGTCACCGTCCAGCGCGCCCGCTCGGTACAACTCGCCGATCGCGGCCAGTGTGTTCTCGCGGTCGTCGCCGCCACGGGTGAGCGTGCTGATAGCGGCACCGGTAACGCCCTGCTGTACAAGGATTTCCCGAATGCTTCCGCTCAATACCGGGTGCGGGCCGACTTCCAGGAAGACTCGGTGTCCGGCATTGAGCAGTTCGCCGATCGCGTCCGCGAACCGGACCTGGTCGCGGACATTGTGAGCCCAGTAATCCGGACCCCAATCCTGTTGTGTCGCTTGCGTACCGGTGACCGTCGAGTAGACCGGGATGGTGGTATCACCCGGTGCGAGCGCCGCCAGTGCGGTTCGCAGATCATCGAGGATCGGGTCCATCAGATGGCTGTGGTACGGGACTTCGACCCGCAGCGCCTTGGCGAAAACACCGTCGGCAGTGAGACGTTCGCCGAGGGCGGCCAATACCTGGCGGTCCCCGGCCAGGGTCACCGCCGACGGGCTGTTCACCGCGGCGATACACACGCCGTCGACGTCCGTCAGCAGTTCGCGCGCTTCGGCCTCGGCCAGCCCGACCGCCAGCATGCCGCCGGTCCCCGCCGTTGTGGCCTGCAGTCGGGACCGGTGGTAGCTGACCGTGACCGCCTCGGCCAGCGATAGCGCACCGGACACGTAGGCGGCCGTCACCTCGCCGACGCTGTGTCCCACCGTGACGGCGGGTCGAATGCCGAACTCGGCGAGTTCGGCCGTCAGCGCGGCCTGAAGCAGGAAGTTGGCCGGTTGCGCGATCTCGGTGCGTGAGATCCGGGACTCCGCCTCGTCGCGGCCCATCTCCTCGAGGATCGACCAGCCCGCGAGTTCGGTGAATTTCCCATCGATTTCGCGCGCTAATTCGGCTGCCGGGCCTTGCCCCGCGAGCAGGTCGCGGCCCATGGCCCACCACTGCGGTCCCATACCGCTGTAGACGAATACCGGGTCGGTGTGTCCTTCCGCGATGGCACGAGCGGGCGGTTGACCACCGCCAGCGGCGAATTCGGCCAGCTGGGAACGCAATTCGCCGATTTCGCGGTAGCGGAAGGCGGTTCGCAACGGGTGATGCGCGCGGCGCACCCAGGCTGCCTCGGTCAGGACGTCGAGCGGTTCGGTGTCAGCCGCGGCCAACAGCCCCGCTGCGAGCGTGCGCAGCGCCGGTTCGCTGCGCGCCGACAGCGGTAGGATCGGCACGCTGTTCTGCCGCATTGTGGTTGCATCGGAACGGGTTTCGACGGGCGCGGGCCCGATGAGTGCGTGCGCGTTGGTGCCGCCGTAGCCGAAGCTATTGACCGCCACCAGCGGCCGGAGCAGCGGTTCGGCCGTCATGGGCACCCGCAGCCGCAGTTCGTCGAACGGGATCTCGGGATTGAGCTGGTCCAGCCGGGCCTGCGGCGCGATCGTCCGGTGGTGAACGGTCAACGCGGCCTTGATGACTCCGGCCACGCCCGCCGCCGCCTCGGTATGACCGATATTGTTCTTGACCGATCCGACCGGCAGCGGCTCGGTCCGGCCATCGATCGCGCCATACACCTTGCCGAGGGCCGTCATCTCCGCCGGATCGCCGACCGGTGTCCCGGTGCCGTGCGCCTCGACGTAGCCGATCTCATGTGGCGCGATGCCTGCGCTGGTGTGCACGCGCCGGGCAAGTGCTTCCTGCGCTTCGGGATTGGGGACCGGGATGGCCAAGGTGCGGCCGTCCTGGTTCACGCCGCTGCCGCGGACAACAGCATAGATACGGTCACCGTCGCGCACCGCGGCCTCGAGCGGCTTGAGGATCACCACACCCGCACCCTCGCCGCGGCCGTAGCCGTCGGCGGCAGCGTCGAACGATTTGCAGCGACCGTCCACAGACAGGAATCGGCCCTTGCACATGGAGATGAAGGTTTCCGGCTGCAGCATGGCATTGGCGCCGCCGACAATGGCGGCGCTACATTCGCCGAGCGCCAGCGATTGGACGGCCTGGTGCAGTGCCACCAGCGACGACGAGCAGGCGGTGTCGATGGTCATGGTCGGACCGTGCAGGTCGAGCAGGAATGCGATGCGCGCCGAGAGCAGGGTGTGCGAGGAGCTTGTCGGGGTATGACTGTTGATCGCGGAGCGGACCACGTTGCGGCCCACCGCATTGTCGTTCATGAAGCCGCCGACGAAGACGCCGACATCGCGGCCGGCGATCCGCCCGGCCATCCCGCTATCGTCGAGCGCCTCCCATGCGACCTCGAGCAGCAGCCGCTGCTGTGGATCCATGATCGAGGCCTCGCGCTGGGAGATGCCGAAGAAGTCGGCGTCGAACTCCCACAGCGATTGGGTCAGGAATCCGCCGCCGCGGGTGTACATCCGGCCGGGCGCATCCGGATCCGGATCGTAGAACTTGTCCAGGCTCCAGCGATCCGGCGGCACCTCGACGATGCCGTCGCCCTTGCCGATCACGAAATCCCAAAAGGCACCCGGACCATCGATCCCACCCGGAAATCGACAGCCGATACCGACGATTGCTGCATCGGACATTGCGCAGTCCTCGATTTCTACCCTGAGCATTGAACGGTAGGCAGCATACTTTCGATATTCGATCGGCAGCGCAAAATGACTGAAACCTGTTGCAACCACGGCCGATTGTGGTCCACATAGTGAAATTACGGTGTTATCGGACAGGCCATGACATTGCTATTGCCGAGGCGGACACTGTTATACGTCGGAGCACCTGCCAGCCGACTCGAATAATAACAATGTCATGGGCTCGAATTACATTGTTATTCGAACCCATGACATTGTTATCCAAGTACGGTGGCGGCCATGAACTCTGGTGAATTCGCCCTCGACCCGGCCGCCGAGCCCATCGAGGACACCGACTGGCTGCGCGAGTTCGTCGAGCGCTATATCGCCGGTTGGAACACCGGCGACGGCGACGCGGTAGCAGCCTGCGTCACCGAGGACACCCGCTGGCTCGACCCGTCCGAGGGCGAGCTGATCATCGGCCGCGCCGGGGTCGCGAAGTTCGTGCACGACACCAAACGCGCATTTCCGGATGTCAACTACACCACCGTCTTCGAGCCGGTCGTCACCTCGGACGCGCTGGCGGCAATCGTGCCTTGGCGAATGACGGGCACCCACCTCGGCATGATCGACCCGCCCGGATTCGCTGGCACCAATAAGAAATTCGACCTGTTCGTGGTCGACATCTGGCAGTTCCGCTCCGGACTCATCTGGCGCAGCAAGGCCACCTGGGATCTGAACGAGCTACTGCTGCAACTCGAATTGCTGCCCAAGCGCAACGGTTTCGCCGAGCGCGCAATGGCCCGCGCCCAGCGCCTCGCGGTCAAACTGCGTGGCTGATCAGGTGTGCGGACCGGTCAGCGCGGTGACCTGTTCGAGGGCACGCGCCACCGACCGCTCGATTGTCGCGCGTTCGGCGCCCATACCGATCAGAATGTTGACGATCGAGGGCAACAGCACCTCCGACACACCCTGGTCGCCATACAGGCCAGCCATATCCAACTGGATGAACCCGTACAGCCCGGTCCAGAACTGTGCCGCGGCCGAGCGCTCGTTCGTGCTGTGCAACAGATTCGCCTCCAGTGCCCGCCGGGTCGCGCGCACCACGAAATCGAAGCTCTCCGAGAAGTTCTCGAAGTCGGAATCGCTGCTATCGGCCAGCACATTGCCGCGGTGCACCTTGACCTCCGCCTTCGGTGACTCGGTGGCGAACATCAGCCGGAACAGCTCGGGTTTGCGCAGCGCCTCATCGCGAAAGATGAAGCCGAGCACCAGGATTTCGGCGATCGGATCGTCGGTGATCTCGCATTCGTCCAGCCGCGCGACCAATTGCGCGAAACCTTCCGAGCCGACCGCCTGGATCAAGCCGGGCATACCGCTGAAGTTGGAATAGATCGCCATGGTCGAGACCCCGCATATCCGCGCCACGCGACGCACGGTCAACGAGGCGAGTCCTTCGGTCGAGATGAGTTGGACTGTGGCCGCTATCAGGCGATTGCGCATCGAGCCGGTTAGTGCGGGTTCCAACGCTGTTGCAGTGTCGATCATTACCTCACCTAGCAGTGCTTGTGCTTGCTATGCCGCCGCGACGCCCAACTCGTCGGCGGTGATCTGTTCCAGTGGCTTGCGCCGGGTCTCGACGATGAACCCGACGGCCACCACCGCCGCGATCGCGATCGGCGCCGCGCTGATGAGCGCGGTCACCGCGATCGACGGCGTGGCGACTGCGAGCACCACCAGCGCGACGACCAGCACACCGCCCGCCTTGGTCATCGCCGCCGCGACACCGCTGCCGCGGGACCGGATCCGAGTCGGGTAAACCTCCGCGCCGTAGGCCACGATGACCGCGACTACCGAACTGGAACCCCAGATCGGCACCACGAGAAGGGCATACAGCAGAGTGGTGTTGTCGGCGACGTGATCGCCGAGGATTACGAACCCGCCGAGCGCGACGGCGAGCAGCGCGCTGAGCGTAATCAGTGTCCATTTGGTGGAGCGGTGGTAGCAGTAGGCGACCAGGAAGTTGAGCGGGAAGCCGATCAGCGCGGAGTCACGCAGGATCTTGTCGGCGGTGACGCCGGTGAAGCCCAGGCTGCGCAGATTCGTCGGCAGCCAGAGCTGGAAGCCGTAGGTGACCAGTCCGACCCCGAGTCCCAAAAGAGCTAGCACGATGGTCATTCCGGCGAAGGGGCGGCGCAGCAACTGACCGAACCCGCCCTGCAGATCATCCTCGGCGGCGAATTCCGGCTGCTCGACCGCGATGACCTCGGCATTGTAGGTGCGCAGCACCTCTTCGGCCTCGCGGTGCCTGCCGATGGCCATCAGGAACCGCGGCGACTCCGGAATCCAGCGGACCAGCAGCACCAGCAGCAGTCCGGTGGGCAAGCCGATCAGCCACAGGCTGCGCCAGCCGTAGGTCTCGCCGATCGTCGATGACAGCCAGCTGGTGATGACGTAGGCGCCGGCGATATCGCCGCCGATCAGCACCAGCAGCCAACCGCGGTGGCGCGCCGGGATGGTCTCCGAGAGCAGCGTGAAGGCGATCGGCAGCATGCCGCCCGCGCTCAGGCCCATGATGAAGCACATCGCGACATTCAGCTCGAAGCTGGGCATGGCACCGCAGATCGCGGTTCCTACGAAGAAGATTCCGGCCAGCAGGATCGCCGCCTTGCGCCCGATGCGGTCGCCGAGCCAGCCCCACAGGAACGACCCGAGCACCGTGCCGGTGAGACCGGATAGTGGCAGCAGTGCCACCGGTAGCGCGTCCAGGTGCGGACTCGCCGGTGTGCGCAGGTGGTACTCCGCGCCGACACCCGGAACGACGAAGGCCAGGGTTGTCGGCTTCATCACGTCGATGGTGATCGCGGCGGCCATGATCAGCAGTAGCACCACATGCACCCGGTTGATCGGCGCGTCGTCGAGTGCCTGCACCCGCAGCCCGGCCACCGTATCGTGCACCGCGCGCCGCGGAAACAGACCGTAAGTTGTGACGCCCAAACCGATCACGATCAGGATCATCCCGGTGATCATGGCGCCGTCCATGGGCATGCCCACCAACCGAT
Source organism: Nocardia sp. NPDC049737 (assembly GCF_040674755.1). NCBI lineage: Bacteria > Bacillati > Actinomycetota > Actinomycetes > Mycobacteriales > Nocardiaceae > Nocardia > Nocardia sp. NPDC049737. The sequence goes on from NZ_JBFANH010000008.1 coordinate 78,124, forward strand.
AGCCCATATCGCGGGCCATGAGATACATCGGAAGGTGCAGGGTGGTGCCGAGCACCGTCAACACCAGACCGAACCAGAAGGCTCCCGTACGCCGACGGTTGATCGGATCCTCCGATCGATGCGCGATATCGACGGCGCTCACAGACATCACCGAACCCTGATCAGCCCCCCGTACACCAGTTACCGATCGGTATTACACACGAGTTCTGTGCTGGTGTGGGCTTTTTAATCTGTTCGGCATCAACAAGTTCGGGACGCGGCGGAGTTACCTATGAGAATGGTTACGACCGCAGTCGGGGGGGTAACCTGCTGCGCCTATATCGCACAACCTTCCCACTGGTGGAAATATGGCCGAGGTCGACTATTATTCGACGCCCAAGTGCCTGATGGATTCGCCACCCTTCGTGTGATGCAGGCGGCCGAAACGACTGTCGAGGAGGTTCGCCATAGCGTCGGCGGCGCCGGTATAAGCCTCTTCGACCGAAGCCGCGCGATGGGTTACCGCGACCGGAGGCTGACCGGATATCCGGGCCTCTAATACGCACTGCTTATCATCCGGGCCGCCCTTATCGGCGTTCAGATCGGTCAGGTGGACTTCCAGTCGGGTGAGTTGCTCACCGAAGCGATCGAGTGTCGAGGAGAGCGTCGATTCCACGCGCTCGGCCAGCGACGCGCCGCCGTGGATATTGCTGCCGGTGTTGACCTGAATCTGCACGAGCGTCTCCAATCCGATAGGTGTTCGCCCACGGTCACCGACCCGCAGAGCGCGAACTCGGCAATCCGTCAGCAATGCCGACACTACTCGCGTCGGTGCGTGCCCAGCAGATTCCCGAGTTCAGACCGGCTGCGCCGCGATCGGCGGCTTCAGCACCTGAGCGTCGGGAACAACGGTGCCGCGCAACGAGGTTCCCGCGGTCTCGCGCAGGAACGACCAGGCGACGAGTCCGATCAGGCTGGCGCCGACCATATACGCGGCCGGGAACAGCGACCAGCCGGTCGATTCGATCGCGGCCTCGTTGACCAGTGGAGCGGTGCCGCCGAATGCGGCGGTGGAGATGTTGTAGCCGAGGGCGAAACCCGCATAGCGCACATGTGTCGGGAAGATCGCTGGGAAGGTGGAGCTGATGGTCGCCAGCTGCGGCACGTACAGCAGGCCGAGCACGATGAATCCGGTGATGGCCCAACCGGTTCCCTGCCCCATCAGCCAGTACATGGGCAGCGCGAGTACCGCGAGTCCGACCAGCGAGACCAGCCACAGCGGACGGCGGCCGACCCGGTCGGACAGCCTGCCGAAGAACGGCAGCACGATCATCATCACCAACTGCCCGATCAGCATCATGGCGGTGGTGGTCGATTCGCCGACGCCGATGGTGTTCTGCAGGTAGGTCGGTTGATAGGTGAGCAGGGTGTAGTTCACCACGTTCAGGGCGACCACCAGGCCGATCAGCGTCAGGGTTTCGCGGCGATAGGTAGTCAGCACCTCCCATACGCCGCCCGGCGGGTGCGGTTTATCGGCCACCTCGGCGAAGACCGGCGACTCGTCCAGATGTGAGCGCAGATACCAGCCGATCAGGCCGAGCGGCACCGCGAACAGGAACGGCAGACGCCAACCCCAGTCGTGCATCGCATCCGAACCGAAGATGAGCTGACACAGCAGCACGACCGACGAGCCGCCGACGAATCCGCCGAGGGTGCCGAATTCCAGGAAGCTGCCGAGGAATCCGCGCCTGCGGTCATTGGCGCATTCCGCCAGATATGTTGCGGCACCGCCATATTCGCCGCCGGTCGAGAAGCCTTGCACCACCCGCAGGGCGATGAGCAGAACCGGCGCGAACCAACCGATCTGAGCATGGGTCGGGAGCAGACCGATGCATCCAGTCGCACCCGCCATCAACAGAATTGTGGTGGCCAGCACGACTTTTCGGCCGAGTCGGTCGCCGAGCGGTCCCCAGACCATGCCGCCCAGCGGGCGCAGCAGGAAGGAGATGGCGAAGCCGAGCATGGTGCCGAGGGTGCCGAGTTCACCCGGGAAGAATGCGTCAGTGAGGTAGGTGGCGGTCGCGGCGTAGACGCCGTAGTCGAACCATTCGGTGGCATTGCCCATCGCGGACGCGGCGACCGATCGGCGTAGCGTTTTCTTCTCCGATTCGCGATCCGTCACCTGCGCCTCCTCACCAGCCCCGGTCACGGGCCTCGATTCGTTCGACCGGCCCGATCCGATTTTTCCGAGTTCAGGCACGGAATTAACCGGTACCCACGTTCCAAACTGGGCAAACAAGCGGCGGGCCCGCCGAGGTGGCGACGGGCCCGCCGCCACCTGCGGAATCGATGGCAAATGTGATCATGGTCACACTTGCGTTTTTGGGCGACGAATGCTGTTCGTTGCCAGCCCTTCTGGGGCATAGCGAACCCAGCGTCTTCCGCGAGCGGACCAACTCGCCTTCCGCACCCGGATGACACGCCCCTCATCCTCGCGAGCGAGGACGATTCACAACGAGCGCGCGTCGATCATCCAGATCTGAATTCCGGACGGCCTGGCATTCTCACCGATCCGATCGATCAACCGGACCAGATCGGCGACATCGTCATTCTTGGCAAGCAATTCGATGCGCAGCCCCGCCTCGACATCGGTGACGAATTCTTGGCCCCGATAGCGTTCGACTCGACTGGCCCGGTCGTCCACCCGGTAGACCTGGCACACCACCATCCGCCGCACGCCGAACATGGCCAGCGCCTGCTTGATGTGGTCGAACAGGGCGGCGGGCAAAACCAACGTGATGAGCTTCGCATCGACGCCGTCACCTGGGCTCATCGGGTCATCGATGCCGTACCCGACACTGCCCTGGAGATGGATGGTGGCATTCACGTGGCCGCCTGGTTCCCGGGCGCCTCACCCGATGGTTTGTCCGGCGCCGGCTTGGGCAGGGCGGGCGCAGCGGGGAACGTCCCCACATGGGCGGAGACCAGGGTCCAGTCCGGATAGTCCGCTTCTTCGCGGGCCGCGACATCACCGGTCTCCAATACATGGTCCGGCATGCGCAGACTCATGGACAACCCAAGATCTTCAGGATTACAAAGGATCTCACGGCGCGAGCATCGTCGCGACACTGCGCGTGACATCCTCCGCGAGCGCGGCGTTCACCGGCGCATGGTGACTGAGCAGTCGGTACCACATAGCACCGAAGACGAAATCGACGACGAGATCCAGCGGGACCGACGCAGTCAGCGTTCCGGCGTCGACACCGCGCTGGAGCAGTGCGCGCAGTGTCGCTCGTCGCGGGCCGATCACGGTGTCCTGCAATCGTTTGGACAGGGCTGGATCGCGCTGTGCGTCGGCCATCAGACCGACCAGCGCCTGACCCGTCACTTTCTGGGCGAGTTCGAACGTGGCCGTGAGCAGGCGCTCGACCGCGACGAGCACATCCACCGATTCGTCCGAAACCCGCAGCGCCGCATGCTCTTCGGCCAATCCGATCAGCGCCTCGATCAGAATCGAGGCCTTATCCGGCCACCAGCGGTACACCGTCTGCCGCCCGACGCCGGCCCCGTCCGCGATGGCCTTGATGGTCAGGTCTTGGTAGCCGTCCCGCTCGCAGAGCTGCAGCGCCGTGTGCAGGATCGCGCGCCTGGCGTCCTCGCTGCGGGGTCGACCGCGGGTTCCCGTCATGCACATCACTTTACAAGACACTGTGCCTCGAATATATTAACGAGGCACGGTGGTTCGAAAATCATCGTGATTCGAACTTCAGGAGGATCTTGTGAACAACAAAGTCGTCATCGTTGGCGGAACCTCTGGAATCGGCCTGGCGACCGCTCGCCGACTCGCCGCGCACGGCGCGCAGGTCGTCATCGCCGGACGCAACGAAGAACGACTCGCCGCCGCACTTGCCGACCTCGGCCCGCAGGTCACCGGCAAGGTCGTGGATGCGCGTGCCGAAAATGAATTGGCACAGCTGTTTTCGGAGGTCGGACCGGTCGACCATGTGGTAGTTACCGTGACCGGACCGTCCGGCACCACCCCGTTCCGCGAACTCGGCCTGGACCATTTGCAGGCCCACGTCTCCGGCAAACTTGTGCCGCACGTCGCCACCATTCAGGCGGCGCTGCCGCACCTCGCGCAGGACGGATCCATCACACTGGTCTCCGCCGCATCCGCGGGCGGCGCCATGCCGACAACCGCCGCACTGGCCGCCGTCAATGCCGGTGTCGAGGCCATCGTCCCCGTGCTCGCGGTCGAACTGGCACCCGTCCGCGTGAACGCCGTATCCCCGGGTGTGATCGACACCGAATGGTGGAGTTTTCTCCCCGAGGATGCCCGCGCCGAGGTGTTCGCCGGAATCGCGGCGCAGACTCCGGTCGGCCGGATCGGCAGCGCGGACGATATCGCCAAGGCCATCGAATTCCTCACCGACAACACCTTCACCACCGGCGTGGTGGTTCGGGTGGACGGCGGCGCACGCCTGGGCTCCCCCAAATAATCCACCTCACCCGGCCTTTCGTCACGAACGTGTTCGCGTGACGAAAGGCCGGGGTGTGGTGAATCAGTAAGCGATGAACAGAATTTCGTCCCGGGAATAGTCGTGCCCCGGGTGGTTCGCGGCCAGATGCGCTTTGGTCTTCTCGACCAGGTCGTCCTCATCCGTCCCGACGATCTGTTCGCCGCAGGGGCAGTTCAGATTTCGCTTCATCAGCGGTCCTTCCTTCTCCCCGTCAGTCTAAGCACGCGCCGCACGCACGAGCCGATGCGTACCCTATCCGGGCCAAGCTCGGCACCGTCGGATTCTGCCATCCCATTCGGCGCCCGGGTTGTAGCTGCAAGCCCTGTCGTGTAATTCGGCCGAGACGGGCACGCCTGATTCGTCCGTCGCGCCGCGTCGATCGACGGCGGCCGATACCGGACGAAACGGCCCATCACGGCCCGAACATAATCCGGCGGCCTCGAACTCGGCACCGCGCTCGAAAGAGCGCAGAATGGGAGCAGGAGGTCATGATGCAACTGCTAAAGGGCCTGCTCGGCGTGGTGTTGGGGATCGTGACAGCCGTGCTCGGCACGGTAGTCGGGATCCTCGCGGCCGTGGTCTGGCTCGTCGGCGCGGTGCTGTGCGTGACAGTGCTCCTCATTCCGTTGGGGCTCCCTGTCATGCGGCTCGCCCGCCGCCTGTTCACGCTCGCTGGGCAGCTGATGCACCTTCCCTGAAGACCGTCCTGGGCTCTTCGACGTCGGACGCGCCGCCGAATTTCCGCGTGCCACCGCAGGCATCGGCGCACCTGCCGACCACCTACCGCAGCGGCACCGGCCACGACAGGCATTGCCAGGGGCATGCCATCCCATTCAACGAGAAACGGCTCGGCGTGCGCAACGGGAGTTCCACACAGCCGAGCCTGGGCCGCGATGGCGGCAGTCGAATATGCCGGCTCGACCGTGAGACGCACACGTCGACCTATTCGGTGTCCTGCGCGGACTGCTTCGCCCACCCCTGGCTGGTAATGGCGTAGAAGATGGCGATGAGCAGGTAGAGGATGAGGGCGACGACGGGCCAGAAGAGGCCTACGGCTATGCAGAGGGCGTAGATGAGGATGCCAGGGTAGGCGCGGGTGGTTTCGCGGCGGGCGAAGGCTGCGTCGTAGCCGGGTTCGAAGAGTTCGGGATGGTGCACCAGGCGCCACCACAAGGGGGCCCAGGGGATGGTCATCATGACGCCCGCGATCCCGTAGACGGCGGCGGCCGCGGCGGCGTCGCGATGTTCGCCGTGAACCACGTATTCGGCGAGAAGGCCAGTGGGGAAAGGCAACACGGAGACGCCGAGCAGCAGCATCAGGTTCCACCAACGGATCACGTGATCGAGATGGTGGAGGCGACCGAAGAAGCTGTGGTGGTTCATCCAGATGATGCCGATGGTGAGGAATGAAGCCAGATATGCCACATACGACGGCCAGATGTGGCCGAGCGCTTCGAGCAGGTGGCCCGGTTCGTGCTCGGGCACCCGAATCTCGAGGATCAGCAGGGTGATCGCGATGGCCATCACGCCATCGCTGAATGCCTCCACCCGGGCGGTGCCCGATAAATGCGCGCTCGGGAACTGCCCTTCGTCGACCATATGTGCAGGGTAACGCTGTGGCGTTACCCATGCCCTTGCTATCGCTGTGAGCGTAGCGCCGTTATGATCCGGCGCTACGCGTACTCAATTCCCTTGATCCGGCTGCGGATACGATCCCGGTCCGCTGCCGTCGCTGCGGCTGAACACCGGGCGAAAATCGGCACCGCCGGTGTCGGTTTGGACGGACGGCTCCGGCGACAGGGCGTCGTGGCTGAACAACCCGGGCGATCGCCCATCTTCCGTACTCATCTCACGAGCCTCCCTCTGATCGGCGACGTATGGCGGACCCTGGCTCGCTGCTCAGCGGTCCGCCCGGATCAACCGTACCTTTACAACGGTGTGACGTACGCGCCGGAGATGCCACCGTCCACCAGGAACTGCGATGCGGTGATGAACGAGGAGTCGTCGCTGGCCAGAAATGCGACGGCCGCGGCGATTTCCTCCGGCTCGGCGAAGCGCCCGACGGGGATGTGCACCAGGCGGCGCGCGGCGCGTTCGGGGTCCTTCGCGAACAGCTCCTGCAGCAGCGGCGTATTCACCGGTCCGGGACACAGCGCGTTGACCCGAATACCGTTGCGCGCGAACTGCACTCCGAGTTCACGACTCATCGCCAGCACACCGCCCTTGGATGCGGTGTAGGAGATCTGCGAGGTCGCCGCACCCATGACCGCGACGAACGACGCGGTATTGATCACCGAGCCCTTCCCCCGCTCCAGCATGTGATTGATGGCGTACTTGCTGCACAGATACACCGAGGTCAGATTGACCTCCTGCACCCGACGCCAGGCCTCGATGCCGGTGGTCAGGATCGAATCGTCTTCCGGCGGTGAGATTCCGGCATTGTTGAAGGCGATATCGAGTCCGCCGTAGGTGTCGACGGCGGTCTGGAACATGGCCTCGACCTGAGCCTCGTCGGTGACGTCCACCTTCACGAACAGGCCCCCCGCTGCACTGGCCGCGGCCTGTCCCGCGGCGGCATCGACATCGGCGACGACGACCTTGGCGCCTTCGGCCGCGAAACGGCGCACCGTGGCGAGGCCGATACCGCTCCCACCACCGGTGACGACGGCGACTCGATCCTGTAAGCGCTGCAACACATCTCCTTAACTAGGTGGCGATGAAGACGTTCTTGGTCTCGGTAAAGGCAAGTGCTGCATCGGGTCCGAGTTCGCGCCCGAGGCCGGACTGTTTGAATCCGCCGAACGGCGTCCAATACCGCACCGAGGAATGCGAATTCACCGACAGATTCCCGGCCTCCACACCACGCGACACCCGCAGCGCCCGGCCGACATCATTGGTCCAGATGGAGCCGGACAGACCGTATTCGGTGTCATTGGCAATGCGAAGGGCATCGGCCTCGTCTTCGAACGGCACCACTGCGACCACCGGCCCGAAGACCTCCTCGGTGAGCACCCGATCCGATGGCGCGTCGGGGAGCACAACCGTTGGCGGATACCAGAATCCGGGACCGTCGGGCTGCGTGCCGGTGAATGCGACCTTGGTGGACGGCTCGACGAACGAAGCAACCCGGTCCCGATGCGCGGCCGAAATCAACGGCCCCATTTCGGTGGACTCATCGCCCGGATCACCCACCCGAACGCCACGAACCGCCGGTTCCAACAACGCCAAGAATCTGTCGAAAACACTGCGCTGCACCAGAATTCGCGATCGCGCACAGCAATCCTGTCCGGCATTGTCGAAAACACCGTAGGGCGCGGTCGCGGCCGCACGCTCCAAATCGGCATCGGCGAAAACGATATTCGCGCTCTTACCACCGAGTTCGAGCGTCACCCGCTTCACCTGACGCGCACATCCGGCCATGATCTCCTTGCCCACCTCGGTGGACCCGGTGAAGACCACCTTCCGCACGGCCGGATGGGTCACGAACCGCTGACCCACCACCGCCCCTTTTCCGGGCAGCACCTGGAAAACCCCTTCCGGCACACCCGCTTCGAGCGCGAGCTCACCCAACCGGATAGCGGTCAGCGGCGTCAGCTCCGCGGGCTTGAGCACCACGGTATTCCCTGCGGCCAGCGCAGGCCCGAACCCCCATGCCGCGATCGGCATCGGGAAGTTCCACGGCACGATCACCCCGACCACGCCGAGCGGTTCGTGGAAGGTGATGTCCACCCCGCCCGCGACCGGAATCTGGTTGCCCAGCAGACGTTCCGGAATCCCCGCCGCGAAATGCAATACATCGCGGACATTGCCCGCCTCCCAGCGTGCATTGCCGATGGTGTGTCCGGCATTGGCGACCTCCAGCTGGGCCAGCTGCTCGAGATTCGCATCGACAGCCTCGGCGAATCGACGCAGCAGCCGAGCACGATCCCCCGGCGCGACCGCGCGCCAATCGGCACCGGCACGCTGCGCCCGCTCGATGGCCGCATCGGCCTCGGCCGCACTCAGCAGCTCGAGCGTCGTGACGACCTGCTCGGTCGCCGGGTTGACCACCTGCGTTGTCGTCACGAATTACGTTCCTTTCGATAGGTGGCCGCCGCCTCGACCAGTGCTCGCATCAGCCGCGTATCGGTCGCGTCCGCCTCCGGATGCCACTGCACACCCACCAGGAACGGACCGTCGGTCGCCTCCGCCGCTTCGATCGTGCCGTCCGAAGCATGTGCGGTCGCGACCAGACCATCGGCGAGGACGGCGACTGCTTGGTGATGGTGGCAATTCACCTTCACCTCCGGTCCGGCGATCGTGGCGACCAGGCTGTCGGGCACGGTCGTGACCCGGTTCGGGTGAAAACCGCCCGGCGTACCGGAATGGTCGTCGTGGCCGAGCAGATCCGGCAGGTGCTGGATCAACGTGCCGCCGAAGGCGACATTGACCAGTTGCAGGCCGCGACAGATCGCGAGGGTCGGCAGACCGGCCGCGCGCGCCAGGGCGAACAGCTCGAATTCGGAATCGTCGCGGTCGGCGCGGAGTGGGCCGAGGGCCGCATCCGGCGGCGCACCGTAGCGGGCCGGATCGATATCGGCACCGCCGGTCAGCACCAGCCCGTCGAGTCGATCCACCAGCTCCGCGCGCGCCACGCCGGTGGGCGGCAGCAGCACCGGTATACCGCCCGCGCGCTCGACCAGCTGCAGGTAATTGTGCGGCAGTACCGCACTCGGGACATCCCAGGCGCCGAACCGGGCCTGTTCCAGGTAGGTCGGCAGGCCGATGATCGGACGGATCTGCTCAGAGCCGCTCGAAACCACGGATTCGCTCCCAATCGGTGACCGCGGCGTCGAAGGCGTCCAGCTCGACCTGTGCCGCATTCCGGTAATGGTCCACCACGTCGTCGCCGAACGCTGTTCGTGCCACCTTGCTCTCGCCGAACAATTGCGCCGCTTCCCGCAGCGTACGCGGCACCCGCGGGCGCTGGGACCGGTAGGCATTGCCATGGAACTCCGGCTCGAGCGGGAGCGCGTGCTCGATACCGTGCAATCCGGCGGCAATTGTCGCGGCGACGGCCAGATACGGATTCACGTCGCCGCCCGGGATCCGGTTCTCCATCCGCAGGGACAGATCCTGGCCCACCACGCGCAGCGCACAGGTCCGGTTGTCGCGTCCCCAGGCCAGTGCGGTCGGGGCGAAACTTCCTGACATGAATCGCTTGTAGGAGTTGATATTCGGAGCGAGCAGATAGGTGAACTCACGCAGGCAGTCCAGTTGTCCGGCGAGGAAATGCCGCATTAGTGCGGAGGTGCCGTGCGGGCCGTCACCGGCGAATACCGCGGCCCCCGAATCGGCGCGCAGGCTTATATGGATGTGGCACGAATTGCCTTCGCGCTCATTGTATTTCGCCATGAAGCTGAGACTGCGCCGCTCCTGGGCGGCGATCTCCTTGGCGCCATTCTTGTAGATGCTGTGGTTGTCGCAGGTCACCAGCGCCTCGTCATAGCGGAAGGCGATTTCGTGCTGGCCCGGATTGCATTCACCCTTGGCCGATTCGACATACAGTCCCGCACCGGCCATTTCATTGCGAATGCGACGCAATAGCGGCTCGATGCGTGCGGTCCCGAGCATCGAGTAGTCGACGTTGTACTGGTTCGCGGGCCGCAGATCGCGATAGCCGCAGTTCCACGCGTCCTCGTAGCTGTCGTCGAAGACCAGGAACTCGAGTTCGGTCCCGACATAAGCCCGCAGCCCACGCTCGGCCAGCCGCGCCAATTGCGCCCGCAATATCTGCCGCGGCGAAACCGTGACCGCCTGACGTGCGGGTTCCACATGCTCCACATCGCACAGCACCAGCGCGGTTCCCGGCTGCCACGGCACCAGCCGCAGGGTGCTCAGATCCGGCCGCAGTACGAAGTCGCCATAGCCGGTTTCCCAGGAGGAGATCGCATACCCGTCGACTGTGGCCATATCGACATCCACCGCGAGCAGATAGTTGCACGCCTCGGTCGCGTGCCCGATCACCTCGTCCAGGAAAAACCTTGCCGCACAACGCTTTCCCTGCAATCGGCCCTGCATATCGGTCATTGCCACCAGCACCGTGTCGATCTCCCCGGCCTCGACGAGCGCCCGCAACTGCACTAGCTCCAGCATCCCCGTACGCATCGATAACCCCTCTCGGCAGCAACCTTGCCAACGCTAGAGCAAAAGGGTCGAGCGCGTGCCCCGACACACAAAACCCAATGGTCGGTTGGTGTTGAATGGCCTGGTGGACGACCCGAGCTTCGATCCGTCACACCACCCGGTGCCGACACCGCCGCGCCGGCGAGCGCTGCTTTTCAGGTCTTCGCAAACGGGTTGGCGGTGGCCGGTGGCGGCGCGGTCCGCGCTCGCATTCGGATTGCCCGCGCTGATCGTGCTCGCGGCGGGTCAACGGCAGCAGGCATTGATCGTCGCGCTGGGTGCCTTCGCCGTTCTCTACGGCGAGGCGCGCGCCTACCGAATGCGTTGGCGGATAGTGCTGATCGCGGGTGCGGGCTTTCTCACGACAGCGGCGCTAGGTGCGGTGATCGGCGATTCGGGGCAGGCGGGGACGGCCGGAATCGTCGGTGTGGCGGCACTTTCCGTGGTGGCGCTGGTCGCGAGCTATGTCATGGTCGCGACGCGGGCCGGACCGCCGGGCATGTTCTTCTTCGTGCTGGTCTGCGCGGTGGCAACGCGGATGGCCGTCGCCGGTGTTTCGGTGCCGGTAATCGTGGGATATACCGCGCTCGGCGTGCTGAGTTCGGTGCTGGTTTCGATGAGTCCGATGCTGCGCGATGCGCGTGCGCCGGAAAAGGCGGCGATGACATCGGCCTTGCGTGCCGTCGATACCTATATCGAATACCGGAAGGGCGGGCAGCCGTCCGCCGCCGAGCGGCACGCGGCGGGTGCGGCGCTACATTCGGCGTGGGCCACGGTTCATGATGCGGGTCTGCCTGCCCGCGAACCGGATTCGGAAATCGTCCGGACGCTGCTGGCCGCACATCGCCAGTTCATCGGGATATCGGACTCCGCACCGGACGTACTCGACGCGCCGGTACCGATGACCCGTCCGACCGTCGGTCAGCGACTGCGGCGCTCCCTGACCATCCGCTCGCATGCGGCGACCACGGCGCTGCGCACGCTGGCCGCCGCCGTGATCGCGGGTGGCCTCAGTGTGCTGTTGGATCTCGGCCGACCGGACTGGGCCGTGATCACCGGCGTCCTGGTGCTGAACTTGGGGCCGGATCGCATTGTCGGCACCGTGCGCGCATTGCATCGCGTCGGCGGCACAGTCGTCGGGCTGATCGTGTTCGCGACGCTGCACGCACTAGCACCGTCGGGCGTGGTCCTCGTGCTGGTTCTCATGACGCTGATGTTCCTGACAGATCTGTTCGTGGTGCGCAACTACGGGATCGCCGTCGTCTTCATTACGCCGTTGGCGTTGCTGATCGGCGGTGCGCTGGTCGGGCCGATACTGGTTCCCATCCGGGATCGCTTTATCGAGACGCTGGTCGGCGCGCTGGTCGCGGTCGCGGCCATGTGGGTGATCGTGCCACGTGCACATCGGCACGACCTGCGATGGAACGAATCCAGGGTGCTGCGGGTGGCCGCGGACCTGGTCGAGACGCTGCGCACGAAGCCACCGGCCGATCCGGCCGCCATGCGTTTGCGTCGCGATCTACAGTTCGAACTGGTCGGCAATCACCTCAGCGGTGTCGCCGCATATCGCGATGAACCGGCGTGGGCCCGGGCGCAGTGGTCTCGACATGCGGAGATCGGGCGGATCGGGTACGACCTGCTCGCGCGGTGTTGGCTGACACCGGCGAAACAACTGCTCACCCATCCCGACGACCTGGCCCGACAGATCGGCCGAATGGCGAACAGCGCTGGACCGATCGACACGTCCAGTTCGTCGTAGTTGGTTCACGACAGCGCGGGGCGGCATCTCCAGGGGCGGTGGCGGATCCGATACTCGCCGACCTGCTGGACGAGACCCGCCACGCGGGTCGCGAGTACTGGCGAGCCGACCGAACTGCCTACGCCGCAAGTCGAACGCACCGTAATGCCGACGCGTATGCTCCCGGCTCGCGATGTCAATGCGGCACGTCGTTTGCTGCCGAACGGTCAGTACGAGCGGCGAGAACTCGGCCGCACTCAACGATGTGATCGAGGGTGTTGTCGATGTGCCGGACGCTCGTTCGCGGATTGATGGTGCACATGCGCAGGACGGTCTCGCCGCGCACCGCCGTGGTGGTGATCATGGCGAATCCGCCGTCCAGCACGGTGCGCGCCAGCTCGGCTTGGAAGGAGTCGAGTTCTGCGCCCGGCGCCACACCGGGCGGGCGATATCGGAAAGTGACGATCCCCAGCCCCGGCTCGCTGGCCGGTTCGAGTTCGGGGTGGTTGCCGATGCGTGCGGCCGCGTGCTCGGCCAGAGTAATTCCTTGGTCGACGGCGTCGCGGAAGGCGTTCGCGCCAAAGGTTTTCAGCGACAACCACAGTTTGAGCGCACGCAGACCGCGGGTCTGCTGCGGGCCGTAGTCGGACAGATTCGGTTCTCTGCCATCGGATTCGGAAACCGCGAGGTAGCCACTGTCGAGGAAGTGCCGGGCCATCGCGAAGGTTTCCTTCAACTGCTCGGGCTGCCGAAGTAGGACACACCCGAGTTCATAGGGCTGGAAGAGCCACTTATGGGGGTCCAAGGTAAGCGAATCGACACGATTGAGACCCGCCAGGGTGCGGCGACCGCGGGCGGTGGCGGCGGCGGCCGCACCCAACGCGCCGTCGGCGTGCAGCCACATCCCTTCTCGACGGCATACGTCGGCGAGTTCCTCGATCGGATCCACGGCGCCGGTACTGGTGGTGCCGATCGTCGCGACGACCAGGAATGGATGCCATCCAGCGGCGCGGTCGGAACAGATACGCTCGGCCACTCGCACCGGGTCCAGTCGGAGCCGGTCATCAGGCGGCAGGACCACGAGTTGGTCACGTTTCAGGCCGACGATGTGCAGTGCCCGGGCGATCGAGGGATGGGCTTGGGTCGAGCAGTAGGCGCGCGCTGTACTGAGATCGCCGCCGAGCAAGCTGTCACGCGCCGCGGTCAATGCCGTGAGGTTGGCGATCGAGCCACCGGAGACGAACAGTCCGCCGAAACACGGTTCGAGACCGAGGAGTTCGCGCAGCCAACGCAGCGTGACCAACTCCAGTTGGGTGGGCCCGGAGCCGACCAGCCACGCCCCCGGGACCGACAAAAAAGCCGCCACCAACGCGTCCGCGAGTACCGCCGGATAGTTGCCGGAGGTCGGCACGAAGCCGAAGCACCGCGGATGGTCGGAATGCATACCGGACGGCAAAGCGTCGCCGGCCAGCCGCTCCAACAACCCCACCAGGTCTTGGCCGTGTTCGGGGATCGGCTCATCCCAATTCTGTTCGAGGTCATCGCGAGACCGGCGGACGAGCACCGGACCGAACTCACCTTCGCTCATGCGCTCGATGATCAACTCGATCGCACGTCGGCCCGCCGCACGCATCTGGTCGACCGGCAGGGTCAGCGGTGGCCGGGTCAGCATGACGCTGCTTCGACGCAGGCTGACACGGCCCTCACCCAGTGGGACCCGGCCGCGGTGAGGTGCGGATGCGCCTGCAGGCCGGCGACAGCTTCGGCGAGCTGGAGCAAGACGAGCTCGTCTCCCTCGGCTACCTCCACCCCGGGTTGGGCTTGCGCCCACAGCAATGCGTGACCGGCCGGAAGGTCTGCCAGGCAACGGTTTTCCGCTGACACAAGGGCACCGCCTGCCAGCCGATAAGTTCCAGATTCCGGCAGTGCGCCCAGCCGCCCGTCGCGCTCGGCGTGCACAACCAGCTGGCCGAGCATCGGCACCGGCGCGACGACGGTCTGCACCGGCAGCTCCGGCAGCAGACAGGCGAGCACATGCAGACCAAGGCACGGCAGCAGGTTTGCGCGCTGCTCGGCTGCCTGCACCAACGACACGACCGTCTGGAATCGGGGATTGATCTCGATGGCCAACGGCCGATTCCCATCCAGTACCAGGTCCAAGCCGAAGACCCCGCGGTATCCGCGCAGACGAAGCTGATCCCCCACCCGAGCCGCGGCCGTGCGGATGGCTTCGTAGGCGCCGTCGGGTAGATCGGCGGGGGCGATGAGCTGATTGCCGCAGTGGGCGCCCCAGACGGTGGTCAACCCGGGGATGCCGACCAGCTGATGCGACACCGCCGTTACGATCGTGGCGTTTCCGGCGACGCATGCGGTGACGGTTACCGAGGGGCCGTCTACGTACCGGCCCACTCGCAATTCCCTTGCGGCCCAGGCATCGAGACACTCCTGCAACTCGTCGTGATTCCGCGCGAAACGAGTGCCCCTGCCGATCAGATTGTTCTCGCGGCGTTGGACCACCACCGCCTCCCAGGCGTCGGGCCAGTACTGTCTCGCGGCGGCACGGCCGAACGGCGGCACTCGCACAAATTCCGGCGTTTCGATGTCGGCTGCCGCGAACAAGGCCAATGCGTCGAGCTTGTCCGCCGCGAATGCCGAAACCGCCCGGTCGGGCGCCAGCAACGGCAAGGCCCTGGACGCGGCCCACTCAATGGCCGTCGGACCATGTTCGGGGGCGAACGCCACGCACACCGCACGCCCGGCAGTCCCGAAACCATTATTCTCGGTTTTCGAAAATGGTGAAAAGGCATGCAGCTCAGGCCCACATCCGGCACGGAAAGCAGGCCGAGCGGATGCGGCCAGGAAGGGTGAACGGTCCAGCCAGTAAATCTCGTCGACCACTGCTTGCAACAAGCCGATGCCCGCCTCCAGGCCCACCCCGTCGATCTTCGCGAGTCTTGTTGGGGTAAGGCGGGATTCGGCCGTTGCGCAACCGGTCGCCTGGCTGATCGTCATGGCCCGTGACTCTATCCGAGCCGTTTTATCGGCTATGGATCAGCGACGCGAGATGTCACTCCGCGGGTAGGGTAGCGGCGACCATGACTGCGACGGGACATTGCTAATCTCACCGCCATGATGAACTCGAGATTTGCTCTGGCACTGTCCGTTCCGGTACTCGCCACCCTCGTCGGCATACCGCTACGATCAGCTACATAGCAGGCGTCACAGTCGAATGTGGTGAGCAGCCATTTGTGCGGATTGGTGGCGTACGAGTCCGCATAGTCGTTGACGCCGTGATGAATCCAGCGCAGTTCGGGGCATATGGCGGCCACTCCGGCGTGTGCGGCGTCTACGTGCAGCCAGGCACCGAATTCCGTGCAGACAGATCCTATTTGTGGGACGGGATCGATAGCGCCGGTCGAGGTCGTACCGATTGTCGCCAGCACCATTGCGGGGGTATAACCCGCAGCAATATCGCGCTTCATCGCGTTCCGAAGTGCGTCCGGGTCCATCGAGAAGTCCGCGCGAGTGTCGATCGTTCGCAGCGCCGCGGCACCGAGCCCGGCGACGCGGGCGGCTTTCTCGCATGCCGAATGCCCTTCGGCGGATGTGTAGACGGTAAACCGACCGCTTGCCACACCGTCACGCGTCGCCCGTCCGTTCGAAGCCCTGTGCAGCGCGGCGAGCAGGGCCACCAGTATTGCACTGGAGGCGGTGTCCTGGATGACACCACCTCCGCTGCCGGTGGAAAGAAACCGATCGGACAACCCCAACAGTCCGGCCAGCCAATCGAGGACGTGCTGCTCCAGTTCGGTACATGCCGGGCCGGTCTGCCACATCATCCCCTGCACATTCAGTCCGGCAGTGAGCAATTCGGCCAGCACTGCCGGTCCTGAAGTATTGCTCGGGTAGTAGGCGAAGAAACTCGGATGTTGCCAGTGTGTGAGACCTGGCACCACAATCGTGTCCATATCTTCGAGCACCGCATAGAAATCTTCACCGTGCTCCGGCGCCCGGGCCGGTAGTTGCTCTCGCACCTGTCCCGGTTTCACCTGTGCGAGGACGGGTAAGGACTCCACTCGGTCCCAGTAGTCCGCAAGCCAATCCACCACCGCGCGACCGTATTCCCGAAACTCGTCCGCGGTCATATGCCTGGGCGCAGGATCGACGGCTTCCGGCGCCGGCGACCACTGAGCATCTCGCATATATCCGCCCTTCCTCGGTGTTCCGATGACGGTCACTGTACTTCCGGTGCGCCGGTTTCCCGACCGTGCGGCCTATGCCGTCGTGGTGGCAGCCAGATATGCACCCGGATCGGGGATTGCCGCTCAGATGGAACGACCTCCCCCTATCCACCCCTATCGGCAGTCATGCACGATGGCTACAACTCCGGCGCAGCATCATCGGACCGAATTCGGCACGCGCGCGCTGATCTGCACAATCGATGAACCGCCCGCGGCCACCTGGCCATTCGCACACATCGGGCAACTCGCCGAAGCCACCCCGAGAGCGGATTTCGGACATGCCATCAATGGCAAGGTGATCGAACATGAAGACGATCCTGATTACGGGGGCCACCTCGGGCATCGGTCTCGAAGCCGCGCAACAGCTCGCCGCAGGGGGCGATCGGCTGGTGTTGGTCGGCCGGAATCCGCAGAAGCTCGCCGACAGTGCGGAATTGGTACGGGCCGCGGGGGCGGGGGCCGTCGATGCGCTGGAATGCGATATGGCATCGCAGTCGTCGGTGCGCCAACTCGCCAAGGCGGTCGAAGCCACCTACGACCGCATCGATGTACTGGCCAATAATGCGGGCGGCTACCACCCGACGCGCACCGAAACCGAGGACGGTATCGAGGCGACCTTCGCCACCAACCATCTCGGCGGATTCCTGCTCACCGAACTGCTCATCGATCTGCTGGTGCACAGCGCCCCCGCGCGCATTCTGTTCACCTCCTCGGTGATGCATTACGGCGCGACCCTCGATTTCGACGATCTCGGGTTCCGCGAGGGCTATTCGGGCGAAAAGGCCTACAGCCGGTCCAAATTGGCCAATGTGCTCTACACCCGCGCACTGGCCGATCGGCTGGCGGGCACCGGCGTAACGGTCAATGCCTTCCATCCCGGCGCGGTCGCGACCGGTATCTGGAACTCGCTGCCGTGGTTCGGGCAACCGATCATCGCGCTCGGCAAGCGGCTGTTTTTCATCACCGCGGCCGAGGGCGCCGCCGCACTCACCTTCCTCGCGACCGATCCGAGCGTCGCGGAGGTGACCGGCGCCTATTTCCGCAAGACCCGCGAGCGCGAACCGTCGCGGTTGGCCCGCGACGATGCGCGTGCCCGCCAATTGTGCGAGGTGAGCGCAAGTTTGGTCGGGCTGCCCGGATAAGGCGATCCACGACAGCGCCGTCGAAACTCCTGGCAACACAGGGAAATCACGCGACACAGAAAGCAGGGGTAATGCTGCGCACGCGTTTCGAGTCCATCGGCTCGTACACACCATCCACCGTCCGTTCCACCGAGGAGATCATCGCCGGACTTGCGGTACCGAGATCCCTTGATCTGGAACGGATTACCGGTATCAAGAATCGTCGGGTCTACGACTCCAGCGACGAGGGCTACGAATCCTCCTTCGATCTGGCGCTGCGCGCCATCGAGGACTGCCTGGCGCACTCCGACTACGCCCCCGATGAGATCGACGTAGTCATCTCGGCCTCCATCACCCGCACTCGCGGCAAGGAAATCTTCTGCTACGCACCGTCTTTCGCGGTCATGCTGGGCAAGGAGATCGGCACGACGAAGGCTCGGCACTTCGACGTGTCGAATGCCTGCGCGGGCATGATGACCGGGGTGCTGGTGCTGGATCGGATGATCAAGGCCGGCGTGGTGCGCAATGGACTGGTGGTCAGCGGCGAACAGATCACCCCGATCGCCGAGACGGCGGCGCGCGAGATCAACAAACCATACGACCCGCAGTTCGCCGCGCTGACCGTCGGCGATGCGGCGGTCGCGGTGATGCTCGACGATCGCGGTGACGACGACGACGAAATCCACTACGTCGAACTGATGACCTCCGCCGACGGCGCCGAACACTGCATCGGCATGCCCAGCGACCAGGCCCCCGGAGTCGCGCTCTACACCGATAACCGCGCGATGCAGAACGAGGGCCGCTATCTGCAGGCCATCAACCGCATGTCCACGTTTCTCGAGGAGACCGGGCGCACCTGGGAGAGCGAGAAGTTCGACTACTGGATCCACCACCAATTCAGCGCACCCGCCATCGAGTACATCTCGCACCTAACCGAACGCCACTTCGGCACCCCGATGCCCCAGGCCCTGAATGTGCTGCACGACTTCGGCAATACCGCGTCGACCTCGCATTTCGTGGTCCTGCACGAATATCTCGCGCAGCAGAAGATCCCCAAAGGCTCCAAGGTGCTGATGATTCCGGAGGCATCCGGAATCGTCTCCGGGCACCTAGCCGCCACCATCTCCCGTCTGGAGGCCTGAGCCATGCCGACCACCATCCTCGCGGCAGCCATCAATGCCGATCTCGATACCGGCAGCTATTTCGAACTGGCGACCCGCGCGGCCGCCTCCTGCCTGGAACAGGCCGGCATCACCCCCGAGCAGGTCGGAATGCTGATCAATGCCGGAGTCTTCCGCGATCAGAACATCTGCGAACCCGCAGTGTCCGCGCTGATCCAGAAGCGAATCGGCATCGGCCTCGAATACGCGCCCGGCCGGGTGCCCGCCTTCTCTTTCGATCTGATGAACGGCGGGACCGGCCTACTACACGCGATCGCGACCGCCGAATGTTTCCTGGTCAGCGGCGAAGTGTCGTATGCGCTGCTGGTCGCCGGTGATACGCATCCGTCGACCGAACGTCATGTCGACGGTTTCCCCTACAGCACCAGCGCCGCCGCGATCCTGCTCGGAACATCGAACACCACAGGCGGATTCGGTGCACTACACACCACCGACACCGCCGGTCCCGCCGATCCGATCGCCTGGGTAGCGATGGGCGAGGTGGGTGCGAACGGCCGCTCGGCCATGAGCACCAAGGCCGGTGCCGACGATCTGGTCGAATTGGCCGCGGTGGCGGTGCGCGACTGCCTGAGGGCCGAAGGATTGGACGCCACCGATTTCGCCGAGGGCCGCGCGGTGCTACTCGCGCCAACCTGGACCCTCGCCTTCCGTGCCCGTCTGGCGTCTGCACTCGGGTTCACGTCGGAAGCGATCGTCGGGATCGATCCCTCGGTGGACAATCCGTACTCCGCGGCTCCGGTGCACGCGTATGTGAGCGCGCGCGACAGCGGCGCCCTCGCCGCGGCACGCACGGTGCTGTTCCTGGCCGCCGATGACACCTCGGCCGCCTGTCTGGCCTACCACCAGCAAGTACTCGCGCGCGCCGGGAGTCGATGACACGAAAGGCATTGAAACACCTCATATTACGTAGGTGTCATCAGTCGACGTGACAGGATCGGGCGGGCGAATTAACCTGTGTTCACCGGCTGGATCATCGGGCGCGTGGACGCGTCCTTCCCGCTGCGACGATGCCGCATCCTCAGTGCACCCGAGCTGCTCGTTTTCGATGGTGCTCTCCCACAGTCGGGCTCACCACCTCGACGAAGGGCCTTGCGAGAATGTGTCAGCCTGTCCCGCCACACAGCGACCCCCTAGCGCACCGCGACCACTGGGCCGACTTCGCCAAATCCCGGGTCGGTCAGGCCATGGCCGTACTCGGCACCGCGAGCACGGTCGGCCTGGTCGCCGAGCTGCTGGAGGTGGACGAGGCCGCGGTGCGGACCGTCGTTCGACAACTCGCCGAAACCGCGCGCTTCGAACATGCGGAGGTCGGTGCGCGGATTCTGCGCAATACCCCCGACGAGGTCCGGCGGAAATTGCACAGTCGGGCGGCGGAACTGCTGCACCATCGGGGTTTTCCGGCGAGCACCGTCGCCGACCATCTGGTCGACGCCGGTGCCGCCGGTTACCCGTGGGCGGTCGAGGTACTGCGCACCGCCGCCGAGGACGCGATCACCAATGATCAGATCGAACCTGCGGTCGATCGGTTGGAGTTGGCCTATCGCGCCACCCGGGACGTGGGCGAACGGGCCACCATCGCGATCCGGCTGGTCTGTCTGGAATGGCGGATCAACCCGTCGACTCGTTCGCGCCAGTTCACCCGGTTGAAGGCGGCGCTGCGCGCGGGTCGGGTGCCGCACCACGAATTGCCGGCCGCCGTCATGTATCTGCTGTGGCACGGGCAGGTGCAACAGGCCGATCACGCACTCGGTCAGCTCAACAGCGGTAAGCCGGAGGAGGCGACGCCGGAGATCGACTTCTTGCGCGCCTGGTTGCGCTACTCCTATCCCCCACACGTCCAACGTCACCCGCGACTGTTCGCGGCCCCAGCCCGGCCGTCCAAGGTGTGCGCCGACCAGTATTCACCGCATCGACACGGCGCAGATCTGCTCACCGGCTTATTCACCCATCGGCTCGACGAGATCGCCACGCTCGCACAGCGATTGCTCACCAGTCACCGCCTCACCTCGACCACCATCGAAACCCTGGTCGCGGCCGTGCACTGCCTCATCTACAGCAATCGGCTCGATACCGCCGCGGCCTGGTGCGAATCGTTACTCGCCGAGGCCGATGCCCGCCGCGCCCCGACCTGGCAGTCGATCTTCGCCGGGCTGCGCGCGGAAACCATGCTGCGCAAGGGCAATATTCGTGATGCGATCAGCGATGCGGCGCTGGCGCTGAACTATGTGCCCGCCGAACACCTCGGACTCTGGATCGGCACGCCGATCGCCACGATGGTGCACGCGCTGACGATCTCGGGTCGTCATGCCGAGGCCGCGACTCAACTCGAAAGGCCGGTGCCCCGAACCATTTTCGAATCCCGCTTCGGACTGCCGTATCTACAGGCACACGGCCACCATCACCTCGCGGTCGGACGCGCCGACGAGGCATTGCGCAGTTTCCGCCGCTGCGGCTATCTCATGGACCGCTGGAATATGGACTTTCCCTGGCTGGTGCCGTGGCGCAATGACATTGCGGCCGCCCATCTCGCACTCGGCGAGCACCGGCAGGCACAGGAATTCGCGACCAGACATATCGAGCTGCTCGGGGCCGCGGACCGGCACCGCTCCGGTGGCGTCGCACTCCGGCTGCTCGCCAGCACCAGCGATCGCTATCAGGCCTTCCGCTTGCTGCGCGAGTCGGCCGCGATCGCCCGCACCGGCGGTGACGATGTCGAATTGGCCACGGCCCTCGGCGAACTCGGCAAGGCACACCGCGCCGTCGGCGATCATGAGCGATCCCGCGCACTGCTCCGCGATGCGGCACGCATCGCCCAAACCTGCGGCGCCGAGGTTCTGCTGCACGATCTGCTCGACGGCAAACCGCAAACCGCGACGCAGCCGACCCAACCGATGCCCGCACTGCGCCGGATTCCGGGCGGGCTCGCCATGCTGAGTCCCGCCGAGCGCCGGGTGGCGGAACTGGCGGCCCGCGGCAAGGCCAATCGCGAGATCGCCGATAAGCTCACCATCACCACCAGCACCGTCGAACAACATCTCACCCGCGTCTATCGAAAACTCGGGGTGGCTCGGCGCAGTGAGCTGTACTTCGTCCTATCGATCGGTCCGGCTGATACCGCGGTCTCGGCCACCGGGTAGCGGCCTACGATGCCGCCACGAGTGTGTGCCCGTCTCGCCGGGACTCCGCCTTGGCGACGAAAACCGGGGCGAGCAGACCGGCGGCGAGCAGGATCAGCCCCGCGACATACCAGCCCGCGACCCCGATCCCGATGCACAACCAGGTCAGCAAGGCCGGGCCGAGCGCATCGGCCAACCGCAGTCCGGTGCCGAATACCCCGAGGTATTCACCGACGGCCGCCGGCGGTGCCAAGGCATTCGAGACCTCGAACCCGCCTGCCGTCTGCCACAATTCACCGACGCTCAAGACCGCCGCACCACTGGCGAGAGTGAGCACCGCGAGCCAGCCCGACTGGCCTTCGGCCGCCGCCAGCACAATGCAGGCCAGCAGGAATGCCCATCCGGCGCGCCGTAGCGCGGCACCGCCCGCGCGCGCGGTCGCGACGTTGCGGCTCGCACGGACCTGGAAGAACACCACGATGAAGATATTGAGCATGTCGATCGCGGCGATCGACCAGCGCGGAGCCGTCGTCGCACCGATGATCCACAGCGGAATCGCGACCGACTGAATCCGGTACTGCAGCGACAACACCCCATCCAATAAGGTGAGCGCGAGATACGGCCGATCACGCAACACCGCCCAGCGCTGTCCGCCCGCCTCGGATTCCACCGCAACCGGCCCCAATACGGGTAGCCGCCCGACCAGTAGCGCGGCCCCGGCGACGCAACCAGCACCGATGACAATGGCCGCGTGATAGAAATTCGCCGAATCCCACTGCACGGCCACCGCGGAAAGGCCGATGCCGATGGCTATGCCCACATTCAGAATCGAGCGGATATAGGCCCGGAATTCGTTGGCCCGTTCGGTGACCACACGGGTGATGATCGTCGAGATCATCAGCTGCACACAGGTCTGCGCGGCGGCCGTGGCCGGTATGACGATCAGATACCAGGCGAATTCATCGACGGTGAGAAAGCCCAGGGTGCCGAACGCCGCGAGAATCAGACTGACCCGCAGCACACCCAGCGGGCCGCGTCGATCCGACAGCTTCCCGGCCAGTATCGAGACGACGATGGACACGGCTCCCGCGACGCTGAGGCCGATACCGACCCGCATCGGCGAAATATGCACGATCCGTGTGAAGTAGAGGACGACGGTGGACAGATAGATACCGCTGAAAACGGCGGATGCCGCCGCGATCAGCGTCAATACACGCTGCGTGCCGACCGGCGGCAGGGCAGCAGAGAACCGCGACACGATCCCTTCCCGCGACTCAGGCGACGGCCGCGTCGACAGCCGGATCGTAGGCCACGCAATCCATCCGGAAACCCGCCGCGGTGCGTCGCAGCGAGTCGATGACCTCCACCGTGGATTTACCACGGAAGCGGAAGGCGGCACCGATATCGGCATAGCCGAACGTCTGAGTGATGGTGGTCCCCGGCTGCGGGACCGAGACGTGGTATGGCGAATGCTGCTGCGGTACGTGCAGCTGGACGTCCACCACGGTGCACGGTGGGGTCACCGGCGGATGGATCAGCAACTCACCGACCACCGATTCGTCGGCAAGCGGATCGGCGGCCGGAATCCGGCCCAGTTGGATATCCACGGCTGCACCGAGCAGGTCGTAGCCGTGCACCTCCCGCCACATATGCGTGGTTTCCCCACCCGAGGCCCGCGCGGCCACTTCGAGGAATTGGATACGCGGTGCGGCACCGTCACGACCGAGGAAGAATTCGAGGTGGAAGACCGTCGGTACATCGGCGCTGAGCGCGGTGAGCACGGCCTCGGTGAAGCTCGTGAGCGGGTCGACCAATTCCGGCTCGTCGATCTCGACGTAACCGAGAGTTGTTCCACCATTGGCGAATTCGAGACAAGTGCCGAGGTATTGCGAAGCCCGCCACGGGCCGAGCTCGGTACCGGTCCACACGCCGTCGACGGCGCCGACCTCATCCGGACAGAAACGTTGTACGAGAAAAGGTTCCGAGCTCAGGTCGGGCAATGCCGCGCAATCATCGATGGAATTCAGCCGGATGATGTCCTTGCTACCGCCACCGAGACGGGGTTTGACTATGAGCGGAAAGCCGTGCACCGCAGCGAAGTCCGTAATCGACTCGACATCGCCGACATGGGTGAAGGCGGGAGTCGGCACACCCGCGGTGGCGACCGTCACCCCCATCACCAGTTTATCGCGAAACGGGAGCACGTAGTCCGGGCGGTCACCGGCGATACCGAATTCCCTCCGTAATTCTGCCGCAGTCAGCAAATCGAATTCGTGCAGCGCGACAATGCGCTCCGGCGCGCCGAATCGAGCCGCCAGCGCGTGCACGGCCTCGGGCACGTTCGTCATATCCTCGAGTAATTCGACGGCGGCGGCCGCATGCCGCGGTATTCCGTCGATCAGATCCTTCGCGCAAACGTAGGTGACGGCATTGGCATGGTGGTCGATTCGCTCTAGGTAGGGGACATCGACGCCGCGAACTCTATGGATCACGGTCACATGTGGGGGCACTGGTTCCTCCGCTGACAACAGTCTCAATAGATCCACTGAGGACCCGTACCGTCGAGAGTGGATCGTTCTCTCCGACAACGGAATTGTGCGCCGCACCCATCGGTGGCGCCTGTTCGGAGACGGCTATTTAAGATCCCTTAACAGAGAGCTCGGGGCCGCCGCGGGCGG
Source organism: Nocardia sp. NPDC049737 (assembly GCF_040674755.1). Lineage (NCBI taxonomy): Bacteria > Bacillati > Actinomycetota > Actinomycetes > Mycobacteriales > Nocardiaceae > Nocardia > Nocardia sp. NPDC049737. The sequence continues at coordinate 102,863 of NZ_JBFANH010000008.1, forward strand.
CGCGGTTACCGATCTATCGGCAACCCACGGGCTACATTCGATCTCACTCATCCGAGTTCTGGACAATTCCGCTGGACGAAGGAAGTGAGTGGGTCGCCGTGGTAATGAACGAGGGATCACCGACCAGTCGCGAAGCGTTGGTCGAACTGGATGTCTTTCCACCGGAGCAACACCGCCGCTGGACCGTTCTGCTGCGGCTGCTGTTGGCCATACCCCAGCTGATCGTGCTCTGGTTCCTGAGCATCGCCGCCTTCGTGGTGATCGTCTGCGGCTGGTTCGGCGCGCTGGTGCTCGGTCGATTGCCCGACTGGTGCGGTGAATTCCTGCGCGGATATTACGGCTACACCGTGCGGGTGCACGGGTATGTCATGTTGCTGGTCGACGACTACCCGCCGTTCGCGTGGAGCGCACCGGATTATCCGATTCGCCTGCTGTTCCCCGCACCCACGCCGTTGAACCGACTCGCGGTGCTGTTCCGACTCATTCTGGCCTTCCCGATCCTGGTGCTGTCGGGCTGGTTCACCACCGGATGGGGGATCATCTCGTTCATTCTGTGGCTGATCGTCCTGATCACCGGACGGATGCCGAGCGCGATCTTCGAGGCCACTGCGGCGGTGCTGCGCACCGAAATGCGGGTGTCCGCCTACGCGTACCTGCTGACCCCGACATACCTGAAAGGCGCTTTCGGCGATAAGCGGGCGGCGCCATCCGGTCCGATATATACCGGATCGCCGAGCGGTCCGATGGGAGGTGCTGGTCGGGTGACGGGTGGGCCGGAACCGGCTGCGCAGTCGCCGACCCGCCCGCTTGTGCTCTCCGGCGGCGGCCGGACACTGCTGATCGTCATGCTCATCGTCGGCATTCTCGGCAGCTTCGGCGAAACCTCCGCGGGCTGGGGCAATGACGATGACAACGACACGGATGCGATCTCCAGTTCACAGCTCGCCCGGCGGGTCGCCATCGACTTCACCGACCAGACCGGGCACACCCCGCAGCACGTGCATTGCCCCGATTCCCTCGACGCCGATATCGGCGCGACGGAGGTCTGCACGGTGACCGATAACGGCATGGAGTTGCGTGCCCTGGTGACTGTCGACGCGATCACCGACGGGGCGGCGCACTTCCGCACCGTCATCGAGCACTGAAAAGCTAACTCTGCCTGCGGGCCCGGGCCCGGCGCTTGCCCTCGTGCATCGCCTGGACCCGGGCCACCGGGATGGTGTGGCCCTCCTCGATGAGATCGGCGGGCAAGGCCTGCGGCGCGGGCATCTCCCGCGCCCACGGATCCCGATCGCCCAACTGCTTCGGTGCGGTGCGCACGGTGAAATCACCCGGGCTGACATCGGCGAGCTGGGCCCATTCGATCGGGAAGGACACCGGTACCCCCGAACGCACGCGCGGACTGTAGGCCGCGACCACTGTCGCACCGCCCGCGCGCGTCGAATCGAGAAAGACCTTCCCCGCACGGTCCTCGCGGATGAATACGGTGGTGGCCAGATCAGGATCGATGCGTTCGGCCCGCGCCGCGATCGCCCGGGTGGCGGCGGCGACATCCTCGATCGCGATTCGCGGCTGGAGCGGTACGAAGATGTGCACGCCCTTGGCGCCGCTGGTTTTCACCGCGCCCGCGAGTCCGTCATCCGACAGCGCCTGCCGGATCAGCTCGGCTGCCAGCACGACCTGCCGGAAGGCGCCGCCCTCGGGCGGATCGAGATCCAGGATCAGATGCGTCGGGCCCGCGGCGTGATCGGCCAGCAGCAGCGTCGGGTGATATTCGACCGCGCGCTGATTGCCGAACCACACCAGCGTGCGCACATCATCGCAGAGGGCGTAGGTCACTTCGCGTTTGGAGGTCTCGGCCCACACCGTCACCCGGCGCACCCATTCCGGCGTGTATTTCGGCAGATTCTTCTGCATGAACGGTTCCTGCCCCGGCCGGATGCGCACCACCGAAAGCGGACGGTCACGCAATTGCCCGACCAGCCGATCCCCGACGAATTCGAGATAGTCGATCAGATCCCGCTTCGTCGCATCGGCACCGTCGAACAGCGGTGCGTCGAGATTGGTCAGCTTGACACCCGCACGAACCTCTTCCCCGCTCATCGGCCAACCATGCACCGCCGCTCGGGGCACGGTCAACCTTCGACGCTCGCGCGTCGCGGACCGTCGGCTCGCGAGGCTTGCCCATTCCGGACGTCTCCGTGTCGCGAACGCTGATCCGTGTGACTGAAATGGCGTCAGCTCTGTCCAGATCGGCGTCCGAGTTGGGACAGACGACGAGTTGTTCGCTGGACCGATTCTCCTCGCCAACATCAGGATTCGGCCGCGCGGGGGTAGCCGAAGACGATGAAGGCGATGGCACAGGCCGCCGCGGAGGTCAGCAATGACCAGCCGATGCCCGGGGTGACGAGTGCACCCATGATTGCGACGCCGAGGGTCGCGCCGACTTGGCGGACGGCGTTGAGAAGGCCACCGACCGCGCCCGTGGTCCCCGGTGGTGCCGCATTGACAATGGCAGTGACCAGCGCTGGAAGGGCAAAGGCGACACCGAATCCCGAAAACAGTAGGCCGAACGCCAGCACCGGATAGCCGAGGCCCGCGAATACTGCCGCGGCCAGCACGACACCGCCCGCTGTCAGCAGGGCGAGTCCGGTCAGGATCGGGCGACGCGGTCCGATGCGGGCCACGAGTTTGCCCGCGAGCGGCGGGATGACGGCGAACGGCACGGTCAGCGGCAGGAAGGCGAGCCCGGTCTGCAGCGGATTCAGCTGTCGCTGCAACAGCAACGGCAGGACGAACAGCGCACCGGTGAGCGCGAAATTCACCGCGGCACCCACCAGCAGCCCCGCCCGCACTCGGCCCGCGCGCAGCAGTTCCCGATTCAATACCGGTGCGGCACTGCGTCGTTCGAGAAATGCGAAAATACTTCCAGCGAGCACCGCGCCGCCGAGCGACCACGCCGTATGCCCCCACGACTGCGCGCCCGCCGCGATCAGCGCATCGGTGCACAGCGCCAGGGCGAGGGCCGCGGTCAACTGCGCACCCCAGTCGATGCGGCGATCACCGCGCGCGCAGGTCACAGCGGATCCGATGCTAAGCCCCAACACGACCACCGCAATGGGAACATTGACCACGAATATCGACCGCCAACCGGCCAGGCCGACCAGTGCACCACCAACGATCGGCCCCGCGGCGACCGCAGCGCCACTGATCGCCGCCCACGTCGAAATCGCCCGCGCGCGTCGACCCGGATCCGGATAGAGCTGAGTGATCATCACCATCGATGCGGGCACACACGCCGCCGCCGCGACGCCCAACAGCACCCGCAGCGCGACCAGCACCCACAGGTTCGGCGCGAAGGCACTCAGCAGCGAGACCAGACCGAAAGCCGCTGTGCCGAAACGGAATACCCGATGCGCGCCATGGCGATCGGCAACGGCGCCCGCCGAGAGCAGCAGGGCGGCGAAGGCGACGGTATAGCCGGTGGTCGCCCATTGCAGTCCGGCGACCGAGGTGTGCAGGGACGCCGCCAGATCCGGCTCGGCGACCGAAAGCACCGTCATATCCAACAGCACCATGAAGTACCCGAGGGATATCCCCAGCAGGGCTCTGGTTGATGCGGACGTACTCGCCCGCGATTGCAGAATGCTCATCCGGTGCAACAGCTCCTCGGTTCGGTGATGACGCGATCGACTCTCGTTGGACGGGCACGTCGGCTCCACCGGCCGCGGCGCATACCGCGTTCGGAATATCCGAATGCTGCGGCGGTGTTGGCCAGGCCATGGAGTTACGTCAGCTGCGGACCTTCGAGGCCGTCGTGCGCCACCGCACGGTCACCGAGGCCGCGGTCGCACTCGAGCTCGCGCCGTCATCGGTGTCCCAGCAGATCCGCACACTCGAAACCGCGCTCGGGGTGACACTTTTCGTGCGCGATCCCAAGGGCATGCGGCTCACGCCCGCGGGTCAGCGGCTCACCGGATGGGCGCGGCGACTGCTCGAACAGGCCGAACAGGCGGTGCGCGACGTACGGGAGGAACGGCCCGTCCTGCGACTCGGCGCATTGGAAACCCTCGCGGGTGCGTATGTTCCGCAGGTGCTGGCGCGGCTGGCCGAGCGGCGGCCCGATATCGAGGTCGAGGTGCGCTCGGATCGGGCCCGCGACGGCCTACTCGCCGATGTGGTCGGCGGTGATCTCGATGCGGCACTGCTGCTGGATTCCGGTGGCGCCGTTGGCGATCTGGGTTTCCCGGCGCCCACCGAACCGCTGGCCTTCCTCGACCTTGATCGGGTGCCGCTCGCCCTGGTCGCCGCGCCGACGCATCCGCTGACGGCGCGGTCCGGCTTGACGCCCGCCGACCTCATCGATGAGCGGCTGCTGGTCAATGTGCCCGAATGCTCGTTCTGGATGGCGGGTGAAAAGGTGCTCGGCTCGGGTCCGCGGCGCGTCAAGGCCGGTGCGGTTCCGGTCATGCGGGCCTGGACCGAACACGGACTCGGCATATCCCTGCTGCCGGAATTCGCGGTCGCCGACGGACTCGCGCACGGCACGCTGGTTCGGTTGGACTTTCCGGTGCCCGATCTGAGTCTGCGGCTGGTGTGGCGGGCGGATCAGGAATCGCTGCCCGAGATGCGCGAGGTCCTCTACGCGGCCGCGCGGCCATGATTGCGCCGTTCCCGGCAAACCGGCCGCAATACCCGCGGCAATGATTAGGCTGCGAAGAAGACGCAGGTCCCGACCTCGTAGGTCAACCGAGAGGAGTCAGGCGATGAGCGCGCAGCGGTTGGCGACCACGCACTTGGCACTACACGGCGATCTGACCGGCATCCTCGGCAAACACCTCATCTACGCCTACGAGAACGGCTGGAAATACGAGTTGTACGTGCGCGATGCGCAGACGATCGAATCGCGAAGTCTGATGGGGCCGATGTTCGGGCGCTGGTCCAAGAATCAGGCGGCGAAGCTGGTCCAACTGAACGACGATATGTACAAAATCGCCTGGGTGGAGGCGACCGGAACCACCACCGTACTCATCGTTTGGCTCGGTGACCGTCGGGTGCACACCACCATCTCCTATCCGCAGTGGATGCTCGACTATCCCGACTGCACCCTTACCCGCTACGAGGAGAATCTCGACGCGATCATCGCCGAGCGCGACCGAGGACCGACCTACCCGCTGACCCTGGTCTCCGCATCCGGGCGCATCACCTTCCTGGAATCCCGGGATCTCGACGACGACACCGTGATCGACTGTCCGCCGCACAAACTTCCGCCGGGGTACGCCACGCGCACCAACTGAGCGTGTCAGGCGAGGTACACCGGAAATGCGGCCAGGTCGAAGTCGTCGGCATGCTGCCGTGCACCGCGGTATGGCTGATTCACCCGCAATCGGATGGGTACCGCTGTGCCCAGGAGGTATGCGCATGACTCGTCCCGTGCCACCGAATCCGAGCCCCATCCCGCCGACGCCGATTCCAGAGCCGGTGCCACCGACACCGATCCCGGATCCGGTACCACCGAAACCCGGCCCCGAACCGGTGCCCGGGCCCGAACCGTATCCGGAGCCGGAACCGTATCCGGAGCCGGAACCGATACCCGGTCCGGCGCCGCAACCGATTCCGCCGAGGCCTGGTCCCGACTCGGTGCCCGGTCCTGAACCGGTACCCGGCCCCTCACCGGATCCGATACCGCCGGTGCCCGGCCCTGAGCCGGTACCCGGCCCCTCACCAGATCCCATCCCCCCGGTGCCCGGCCCTGAGCCGGTACCCGGCCCCTCACCAGATCCCATCCCACCGGTGCCCGGCCCCGTTCCGCACCCCGAGCCGGTACCACCACCGGACCCCGGCCCGACACCCGAGCCACCGATCCCCGATCCACGGCCGAGTCCTGATCCGATGCGACCGCCACCGATCCCGAATCCTGGCGGTCCGGTAGATCCGATGGATCCGGCGCTGCCGGACCCCCGGTAGCGCTCAGATCAGCGCGGCGACCGCTTTGGGTGCGGCCAACCATTCACGAATAGTGTTACGCACCAAGGTTTTTCGCCTACACTCGCAGTATGCCGTGACGCCGTGGCCATCGATGCCCGCGCCACGGCACAATGCGACCGCCCGTGGCAGATGCTGGTATTGGGTGACGATAATGGCGCGGTCGACACCGAACAGATTCTTGGCCCGCTCGCATGTAGCCCGGGTCGACAGCCCTGCGCCATCGCAGCGCACAACCGCCGGATCGATGCCGTGGTCGGCGAGATACTTTGTCATCGAAGCGATTTCGTCACCGGAAGTGCCCGCCGCATCACCGGACACCAGGATCTCGCGCACTTTTCCGGCCCGCAGCAGTTCGATCGCGACATCGAGTCGTCCACGCATATAGGCCATCGGCGCACCGTCGGGTCCGACCTTCGCGCCCGGCACGATCACTACCGGAGCCGACGGCGCGGCCGCGGCCATGGACCGATATCCGGCCGAGACCAGCCACAATCGGACATTGGCACCCGCGACGACCACCGCCGCTGACGCGACCAGACCGACACCCATCCGAAGCACTGTCTTCCGGTCGGTTATGAGCTGCACCCGCCCGACGATACTGGCGGGGCACTAGGCGATGCGCACCCCGCTGTCGAGATCACCGTCGAGCAATGCAATGCCCAAGGTGGTCGCCTGATGCCGCATCGCATTGCGGTGCCGCCAGCTCTCGATCAGCCCGGCCTCGCGCAATATCGATGCGTGTTCGCTCGCCGTCGCGGGTGAAATACCCAGTCGGCGAGCGAGTTCGGTCGTTGTGCAGCCCTCGGCGATCTCCTGGAGGGCGGCGGCGCGCGTCCGGCCGAGTAGTGCGCTCAGCGCCTCGTTGGTCGCGCGGGGACCCCAGGCCGTGGCGAAATCGGCGATATCACGTAGCACCGGAACCACCAGCGTCATCGGCGCGTCCTTATCGATGGCGGACTTCAGCAGCTTCGGTCCGGGCCAGATGAACAGCGAGGGAATGATGCTCAGGCCGCGCCCGTCGAGATGTTCGTCGTTGCATTCCATCGGGGTGAGCACCTCGAGCGCGGGCGCGCGCCACCGCGCGAAGGGTGCCAGTCCGGCGAAGAACCGTTCGACGCCCTCGGTCGCGATGCTGCGCGCCATCCGCTCGGCCGCCACCTCCAGATACGACTGCACATGCGCCCACCGACCGGCGAATGCCACCGCATGGAATGCCTCGACGGCGAGCGCGACATCGTGGCGGGCGGCGCTGTCGCGGTCGGACAGATGCCGCGTCCACGCGGGCAGCGGGTGGTCGGTCAGTGCCCGCCGGCGGCCTGCGTGCTCCACCTCGCGGCGGAGTTCGTCACGGGAGGCCAGATGCAATGCCTCGATCCCCGCCGATATCGACCGCGCACCACGGGTCGGTGTGATCAGGTCGACGAAGTGGTGCACGCCGGGGAAGATATCCGCGAGCACGCCGAAGTTGTCCGGCATCGCGCGCCGCACCTGCCCGCGCCAGCCGCTGTACAACGTCGCGTCGGTGCGTTGCACCACCCGGGTGGCCAGCATTGTTTCGCCCATCGCGCCGAGCGGCGCCCCGATCCGGATGCGCGTCAGATCCTCGGGTGTGCAGTAGATCCGCTTCATACGCTGCCCCGCATCGTGGTACCGAGGCACCTCACGGTACCCGCGATCACCGCGGTCCTCGCAGCATTACCGCGAGGACCGGATCCATACTCAGGATTTGATCGGCGGCCGACTGCGTGGCCGTCCAACGAAACCAGCTCGGTCGCCACCGTTTCCGCCAACCGGTCACGCTCGGCCATCCCAGCATCAGGCCTACCGGCCGCGCCAATACATCGTTCACCATCGTCGACTCCTGAATCCGCACTGTTCAGCAGCCTAGGAATCGGCGGGCCCGACCCCCACCATGTTTCGGTCGTGGCCTAAACACCGCCGAGCACGGAGACATCACCGATCGTCAACTTGTTATAGCCGGTGGGCATGGCAGCTCGAATTGTGGGCAGCCGGTCTAGGTGAACAGCACTCGAACCTCGCCGTGGCGACATCGAATCGCGATCGGTTTGCTCATCACCGCCTGGGCGGCAGGGTGCGGCTCCTCGCAGGAGAGCGCCGCACCCACGTGGTCCGGCCCCGCGCCGATATCCGCGGTCACCATCACCATCGGACACGAGAACTACAGCGGCACACCCCCGATTGCACCGGGTGCGGTGCTCACGGTGGTCAACCACGATTCGGTGAAACACAGCATCACCAGCAAACGCCCGGGCCTGTTCGATCACGAGATCGGCCCGGGCCAGACCATCACCTTCACCGCGCCCGATGAAGTCGGCTCGCACCCCTTCTACTGCCGGTATCACGCGAACATGGAGGGCGCTTTGAGCGTGCGGAGGTCCATTTCGCCGTGACGCCGCCTACACGCAGTACTGGCAGGTCCCACTGGCAGGCAGCTGGATGAAGCACTGTTCGCACACCGGCGCGCGGACAGGCTCCGGCTTGGCCTCCTGCGCGGCGGTGCTCGCGGAGCGGCGGCCCGCGACCTTCGGCGTGAGCGGCGGGGCGGTCGGCTCGGCGGGCATGGCGGCACCATGATGCTCGTAGCACTGCCACCTGGCGTAGGAGGCGTGCAGCTCGAGGTCCTTCGGAATCGGCAACCCGGCCAGTTCCAGCACGTACTTGTAGGTGTCGCCGACGGTGTGGTTCGCCTGCACGCACAGCGAAGTCAGCGGTGGCTCGCCCGCATTGTGGCAACGCCGCGCGACCTTGCGCAGAATCGCCTCCATCCACGTCCGCGTCGGCGCACCCGTATGCACCCCGGACGTTTCCTGCACCCGCTCGGCCAACTCATCCACAGTGATGAAGTTCCCGTACCCCGTGGCGACCTCGGACAGCTCCGCATGTGCCGCAAAGGCCCATGCCACCGTCGCCTCCCGCAACGTCACCGGGACGCCGTCACCTGCCCGCCATGCCCCCGCCGTCGTGGATACCGAACTCTTGATCACCCGCTCAAGTTATCGCGCCGCCCCGCGGCCCGCCGAATGCCCCCACATTCCGGCCCCTGATCAAGATCACCATGCATGGCTGTGCACACACGATGATCTTGTTACTAGCTTTCTAGAATGCTAGCATCGGTGTGTGGGTGACGAGGATGTGAAGCAGTTCAACGTGTATTTGCCGGTGGGATTGATCAAGCAGGTCAAGTTCCGGGCCATCGAGTCCGGGATGTCACTGTCGGCATTGGTCGCGGAGGCGCTGCGCGGATACCTCGACGACACCCACGATCAGCAACCGTGAGCGCGACAAGGAGAGACGATATGACGACGCAGGGTATCGAAGGCGTATTCGTCGAGACGCACAATTGGGGCAAGTCGGCGCGGTTCTTTCAGGCGCTCGGCTTCGAACCCGAATTCACCACCGACCACAACTCCGGACTGTTCCGCAATGGCGACGGTCCCTATGTATTCATCGCCGAGGTCCCACGCAGCCAGACCCCACAGACACAACTCGTACTGACGGTGACCGAACCGGATGCGTTCCGACCGAGCAGTGACGTCGAGGTGGTCACGCCGTTCGAGGAAACCCATTACGGGACAAAGGAAATGACGGTGCGCGACCCGGACGGACGGGTGTGGAGTCTGCAGGTCGGAAAGGTCGGCTGATGCAACAGGTCATCGGCCCCGAGAGCACGGCGGAGCGCGTGGCACTGTGGCGGGCTTTGCACGTCGAGATCGATCCGGCGCCGCATGTACTCGAAGACGAGATCGGGCTGCGGCTCATCGACCCCGACGCCGGATGGCGCGCGCGAGGGGATATGGATCCCGAGACGACGAGCCTGTCGCGCGCGTGCGTCGTGGCGCGCGCCCGATTCGTCGAGGATCTGGTGGTCGAGCAGGCGGCGCACGGCGTCGACCAATACGTCATCCTCGGCGCCGGACTCGACACCTTCGCCCAGCGTCGACCCGAAATCGCTTCCGGCCTAACCGTATTCGAGGTCGATCAGCCGGGCCCACAGGCATGGAAACGGCAGCGGTTGGACGAACTCGGGTTCGGAATTCCGAAGTGGCTGCGGCTGGTTCCGGTCGATTTCGAGGCCGAATCCTGGTGGGACCGACTCATCTCGGCGGGCTTCGACCCGTCCCGTCGCGCGGTGGTCGCCGAAACCGGCGTCTCCATGTACCTCACACGCGAAGCGAATATTCAGACACTACAGCGGATCTCGGCCCTCGCACCCGGCTCCACCTTGGCCATGACCTTCCAACTGCCGCTGGACCTACTGGATGCGGAGGAACGCGCGATACGCCAGGCCGTGGAGAATGCCGCACGCGCAAGTGGAGTGCCATTCCTCAGCCTCTTCAGTCCCGATGAACTGATCGAGCTGGCCGAGGCAGCGGGTTTCGCATCGGCGCAACACATTTCGACGTCCATCCTGACCCAGCGCTACTTCGCCGACCGAACCGACGGCCTGCGTCCCCCGAGCGCGGAGCAGTTCCTGGTAGCGACGACTTAACGACCCCGGCATCGCGTATTCCGAAGCGGCCGAACCGATTCCGTGGAAACTCGCCATCGCCTACAGTGCCCGGCGCACTCCGTCCAATGCGGCGCGCACCGTCATCGACGCCCTACGTCATCGCACCTGAACGCTGGATACGCCCCACCGGAACGGCACCGTGATAGAAGTACCGCCCCGTCGCGTTCGACAGCAACCACAATGCTGATTCCCAGCTCACGCCCAGGTTTGCGTGCGAAGTTCTCCGGTAGCTGCTGGCGGGTTGAGGATGAGGTTTGATGAGGGTGATCGATGGCGTCGGCCGGTGGTCGGCCGGTATCAGCGTCGGGTTGGCGGTGCTGATGCTCGGAGGTGGGTTCGCGCAGGCGGACACGGTGGTGCCGCTGCCCGACGGCGAGCAAGCCTTGACGACCGCAACGGGTATTCCGGTGGATCTGACCAGGACCGGTGAGACCGCGATCATCTCCCAGTCCCTCGCCGCCAATGGCATGTCACGCACAGCGCAGCTGTCGGCGACCGCGTACGCGACGGCTCCGGGCGCGACAGCAGGCAGTTTGGAGACCGGCTATCTGATCGGCTGCCAGGCAGATCTGTCCGGCGGGCTGTCACTCGGCGGTGATGTCTACCTATCGCCCGGCTCGGTATCGCCGGAATTGACTCCGAGTATCAAACTGTTGCCCGGCGGCGTCGCCGTGGTGAAGTTCGGCACGAAGAAGCTCGACCCCGCAGCGGGTGCCGTCGGTATCGCCTACCGCAATCGCGGTGTCCAGCTGAGCGGGTGCGGCGGATACGCGCAGGCGCGCGCGTTCAGCTCCCTGACCGTGACCAACGACCAAGGGTCGGCCGAAGTGACTTTGTACGGCGACCCGTTCAGCGTCGGATGAGCGGCGTAATGCGATCGAATGAGAGGAACAGCGCGATGCGCCGTTCAGTCGGCGCCGCAATCATGACGTGCGCAGTCCTGCCCCTGGCACTGGTGACATCCGGTGCGGCACAAGCCGATACCTCCGTACCCCTGCCCGATGGCCACGACCAGTTCATCACTCGCGATGGCCTAGTCGTCGCGGTCGACCGCACCGGTGAACATGCGACGATCTCCGGGTCGATGGCCGCGAGCCCACTCTCCCGCAATGCGTGGGTTTCCGGTGTGACCTCCGTGCACATCACCGCACCCGCCGATATCACGGTCACCGGCGGTCGGATCGAGACCGGTTACCTCGTCGGCTGCCAGGTCGATCTCGGCAGTGGCACGCACGCGGACGGCAGCGGCGATACGCCGCCGCCGCAACCGAAAACCGACGCGCCCGCGGGTACCGACAACGGCGACGGTGGTGGCGGCGGGGGCAATGGCGGCATCACCGCGGGCGGGTACGCCGGTGGCACCGCAGGCGACTCAGGGATCTCGCCCTATGCCGACCCCTCCCTGAGCGTCCAGTTGAAGCCCGGCAAGGTAGCCACCAAGGAAATCGAGGACTACACCTTCACCGGCACATCGGGCATAACCCAGTACGTGGACCACACACTGTCGGTAGAAGGTTGCGCCGGCGCCGCCGAAGCTCGCGCCTACACCACGGTCACCGTGCACGACAATGTCATGGACGACTCCGAAACCCTATGGGGCCAACCCTTCGGCCTCGGCTGACATCATCGCGCGAGATTCACCGAAGCCAGTGTCGTGGATGCCAGCACTGTTCTGCGCGAACGGTCTTGGGGCGCAGGGAAGAACTGGTACCGTCGCACGGCATGACCAGCACCCACAACTGGGGGTATTGATGCGTTCGATCCGGTCCGTCACCGCTTTCTCTCTCTCCGCGATTACCGCAGCCGCCGTAATCGCCTCGGCCGCACCGGCTTCCGCTGACTCGAGCGGCGGCAAGTTCGCGACGATCTACGCACTGACCAACGGCCCGTGCGTCGCGATAGTCGACTCGTCGGTCAACGGCAATGCCTACCCGGGCATGGCCGCGTTCACCGTGTCCGCCCAGATGATCGGCCTCGGCCCCTGCTCGCTCGACATCACCCTGAACTACCGCAACGTCGACACCGGCGAAACCGGCAGCTTCACCGCACATGCCAATGGCCCCGGCTATTGGGGCAACAGCGGCTACTCAGCCTTGTTCAGCCCCGGCCACGACAATTTCGTCGGCAGCGTCACCCTCAGCGCGGCCCACTTCCCGGAGTCGGGCCAAGTCCAGTTCACCAATCACCCGTACCAGAGTTAGCGGGAGCCGTGCACAACCTGCAGGGCAATGGATTTCGTTCAGTCTCTGCGGGCCAGCAGTCGATAGCAGTTACTCCCGCTTCCATCGCGCAGCGCCGCCTTGATCGCCTGGTCGACAACCCCGCCTGCGAGGATGACCGGCGCTCCCACTATCCAGGTCCCAACGCGCCGCAGCCGACGGAAACGGGTCGCGGCGAACGGTGACCACGTAGACAGGTCCGGCATGAGCGTGGCGACTCGGAAGAGAGCGGATCCGCTGAAGTCCAAAGGCATCTGAGCTTGTGCACGTTGTTCGGCCACGGAAGTGAAACCCCGTGCGGCCAAAGCCGTTCGGAGGTTGGCGAGCGGGAAGAGGTGCTGGTGCTGCGGCTGCGACCAGCCCGGCCAGTACCGCCCGAGCAGCCGCGCCAGCGGCCACTCGGGGTCGGGAACCTCGATGAGCAGGTAGCCACCGGGCGGCAACACCCGCGCCGCGGCATCGAGCTCGGCGAAGGGTTCGCGCGTGTGCTCCAAGTAGTGGTGCATGCTGACCACGTCGTAGCGCCCAGCCAACTCCTCCGCCAGCTCGGGAAAGAACCCGCGAAAGCCGCGACAGACCCAGCCGCGCTGCTGCGCACGCTCGATATTCACGCTCATGTCCAGCCCATCGAAGACCGTCTCCGGCCACACCTCGCGAGCGGCATTGCAGAAGTGGGCCTGCCCCGTGCCGACATCCAGCCAGCGCTCGGGTGTGGTGAACGGAGCCAACATCACCGCCCGATCCCGATAGACCGGCGCCGTCACCGTAAAGCTGAAATCCGCCATCGCCGCACCGGAACCGTCGAAAAAGTCGCGGTAGTAGAACTCCAAGCCGGCCACAGACAGCCGCGGATTCTGGAAAACATGGCCACACTCCAGGCACTTGTCCAGCCGAAAGATTCCGGGCTTACGCTGACTGAAGTCCGGCGATTCGACCCATTTCCTCAGCACATGACCGCCACACCACGGACAGGTCTCTCGACGTGTCTCGAAGAATCGCGCCGTGCCGGACGCGAGATCCCGCGCGTAACGTTGCCTGGCAGCGGCGGCCCCTGCGCGCTCCCGCTCCTGTTCCGGCGAGCGCCACTTGCCCGAAGTCGTCCTGATCCAGGTGTAGGGCTCACGCACTGGCCGCAGCCAAGCCCATGCGAGGTCCCGGGGACGGAGCGGGCCACCGGCCACGACGAGATAGGGCTGGACACAGTACATCAGTACCGCCGCAGCACCCCAGCCACGATGGGCGCAGAACCCGGCAGCCAGTAGCGCGTATCGAACCACGAGGGGGGCCAACGCCCACACCCCAGGAAATCCGGTGGCTTCCAGAGCGGCTCGCCGCTTGCCGAGGTCGACATCAACCGCCGCGAGGTGGGCTGCCACCACCAGATCCGAGTCCGAGGGGGCGCATCGTTTTGCCTCGGCGGTGAACTCGGTGATCTCCACCGGATCCAGGTCGGCGATCTTGTTGAACTTCGCTCGCTCCAGAACCGCGGGCTGGACTGCCAGGGCATGCGCTGCACCGCGTCCGGGACGCAACCGTGCGCTGCGGTAGGTTGCGGGATCCACTACGCGGGCCAGATCCAGCGCGGCTTCGACAGGCAGGTCCGCTGGCACGAGATCAAGCACCGCCACCCCGTGTTTGCGTGCATAAGCGGCCGCCGAGCGCTGGACGGCGTCGTCCAGAGCGACTCCTTCCGCAGTAACGAAACGCAGCCCCTCGCCGACCGGCTCGTCAGCCGGCGCTAAGGTCCGCAACGCGGATAACCGGCGGCGCAGCCGCCACCCGTTGCACATCAGCCCACCGGTAACCAGCAACGGCAACACTGTGCGCAGTCGCGGGCGGCTCATACCAATTTCTCCAGGCAGTCGGCCGCGGCCACGGACCCACCGGCGGCCGCGAAGGAGGCTTGCACCCGTAACGCCGCCCGGCGGTACGACGGATCGTCCAGGACCGTCAATATCGCCTCGCACAGCTCGGCGGCCCGCACCCGGCCGAACTTCACCCTGATCCCGGCCCCAGCGGCCTCGACCTGCCCCGCGACGACCGGGTTGTCATCGCGGATCGGGGCTACCACCAGCGGCACGCCAAAAGCGAGGGCCTCGCAGGTCGTGGTATGCCCGGCGTGACACACCACGACATCGAGATGTGGCAGCAGTTCCAGATAGGGCACGAAGTCGCGCACCAGCACGTCCGCCTTGGACGAGTCGATCGCCCCTGGTGGGGCGACCACTATCAGCTGGATTCGATCCGTCACGGATTCCACCGCCTCGATCGCCGTGGAAAGAAAGCGCTGCCCTACGTCGCCGGCGACGGTCCCGAGCGTTAGAAACACATGTTGGCGGGCAGGGTCGAGGCGATCCCAGGGGAAGTCACCGCCACGCGGATAGATCGAGGGTCCGACAAACCGGTAGTGGCCGGGGAACCGCTCGAGCGGGCCGACGAGCGCCGCCGTCGTGAAGGCGAGCACTAGGTGCTCGGAGAAGCGCAGGTCACCCGCCTCGGAAGTGTCCACACCCAGACCATCGAATCGGCGCATAAAGCCGTTCACGCGCTCGGTGACCCAGGCCTGCAGTTTGGGCCCAGGGGCGTCGACCAGCTCAGCGGACATGATCGCCAAGGTCGCCCATGGCAGGCGACGGGCGTGGGCGACGAGCGCGCCGGCGAGGGTGTGCTGATCCACAGCCACCACGTCGGGGCAGAAGTCATCAACCGCGGCCTCGACACCCGGCACCATCGAGGTGGCGAGCGGGATCAGAAACTCCTCCCACAGGAACCGGAACGCCGCAGGCCCACGCATCCCGCGGCGACGACTCTGCATCGACTCCCCCCACTGCCGCGACCCCACCGGTTCGGGGGATCCGCTGTCCGGGTAACCCACCTCGATCGCGCGGGCCCCCGGCGGCAGCATGGGGCTGATGTGTTCGAGGTGGCCGACCCAGGCGACGTCGTGGCCGCGAGCGACCAACTCCGCGCCGACCGCCGCAGTCGGGTGGACGTGGGCGGCGAGCGGAGGCACAACGAACAGAAACCGACTCACGGGGCACCTTCTTCCGCCGCTGGGGGTATTTCGGCCGGACCGTGCCCTTCGTCCATCCGGGCGAGCACTCGGTAGGCATCGCCGCGACCCGTATGGCGGGTCACTCCGTCGAGGATCTGGTCGGCCACGAAGCCGACGACGACCAGCGGCGAGCCCGCTAGCCAAATGCCGGCCTGCCAGAGTCGACGCGGGAGCGTCGCAGAGGATTGTGACCATGGATAGTCCACCTGCGGCATGAGATCCCGCAGGAACAGCCCGACGGCGAGAGTGAGGCCGACGCCCATGTGCGCTCGGCCGTGCTCCTCGGCGACGGTCGTGAACCCCCGTTCGGCCAAGGTCCGCTCGAGGTTCGCGACCGGGAACATGTGCAGGTGTTGCGGCTGGAACCAGGGCAGCCAGTACCGTCCGAGGAGCCGAGCCAATGGCCACTCGGGATCGGGCACCTCGATCAGGAGGTAGCCGCCGGGCCGCAGTATTCGGGCCGCCGCATCCAGCTCGGCCAATGGCTCGCGCGTGTGCTCCAAGTAGTGGTGCATGCTCACTACGTCGTACCGACCCGCCAACTGCTCGATCAGCTCGGGGAACTGTCCCCGGTAGCCCCGCGAGACCCAACCCCGCCGCTCAGCCTCCTCGATGCTGTTCGACATATCCAGCCCATCGAACAGCGTTTGAGGCCAGACCACGCGGGCGGCGGCGCAGAAGTGGCCGTGGCCGGTGCCGACATCCAACCACGACTTGGGCGTGGTGAACGGCGCGAGCATCGTGGCCCGAGCCTGATAAACGCCCCTCGGATAGGGGTGCTCGAAGGCCGCCTCTTGCAACTCCGCGCCGAGGCCGTCGTAAAAATCGCGGTAGTAGAACTCCAGCCCAGCTGCGGTCAGCCTCGGGTTCTGGAAGATGTGCCCGCATTGCCGGCACTGCTCCAGGGTGAACCGTCCCGGCTTGTGCTGAAGGAGATCGGGCGTGGCCACCCGGACCGACAGGTCGGTCCCGCCGCACCAGGGACAGCTGATCCGGCGGGATTCGAAGAATCGCTCGATCCCGGCAGCTAGCTCGGCGGCGTACACCGGCCGGCGATCGGCTGCCAGCGCGCGTCTGGCCATGGCCTGGGGCGCGGGACCTCGCAGAGCACGCCACCATCGCCGCGGAGCAAGTACCGAACGCACCAGTACCGCACGGTGCAGATCGGGTGGGGCAAGGGGGTGGTGCCGGCCTGCGAAAACAAGGTAGGGCTGGAGACAGAACATTGCGGCGGCAATCAAGCCCCGGGCCGGATTTACCAGAACGCTCAGAGCCAAAGCGGCGTACTGAACACCCGGCAGTGCCAAGCGGACCTGGTGCTCGAACGGGAAGAGCACCCGCAGGAGTGCGCGGCCCTTGTCGGTCCGTTCGGGCAGCGCCCGCAGACCCGGCGCAACCACTACCTCGGTTGAGTCATAGGCCTGCCGTTTCAGGAGAATCGTGATCCGGGCCAGCTCGGTCAGCTCCAGCTCATCGAACTGCGCAACGCCCGCACGTTGGAGAACAGCCCGGTCGGCGAGAATCGCGTGATGGGCCCCTCGCCCCAGCGCGAACGCGTCGCCCCGGAAAGTAGCTGGGTTGATCCGCCGTCCCAAGTCCATCGCCAGGTCAACCGACAGATTCGCCGGAACCAGGTCGACGACGTCCAACCCGTGCAAGCGCGCGAAGGCGCTCGCGGCCCGCCTGGTGGCCTCGTCCAGCTCCACACCTGTTGCGGTGAGGAAACTGTGGCCATCCGCAACTGGTTCCGTGGCCGGCTCCAGCACGGCCAGGCGGCGCAGGCGCCGGCGAAGCCGGACACCGTTGACGAGAACTCCGGTCGCGAACAGCGGGGGAAACATATCGGCCCAACGCCTTCGACCCCTTACGAGCGAATTCATGTCGGGTGCCCCTTCCAGTGTTACCTCAGGCGACGCGCCGCGCGCGCCGTGCGGTGGCGGTGGATAGCGACCGCGGTGGCGGCCGGCCCCACCAGCGAAATGCGTGCGCTACCGCCGATCGGACCGCGCCGACCTGCTCGATAGGCACCAGCGCGATCACCGGGAGGCCGGTTTCCTCGATGACCATGCGGGCACCGAGCGCCCCCGCCTCCAGCACGGCAGCCACCACCAGGTCCTGCTCAGGACTGCTCCACCCCGCATGCCGAAGGACGTCGTGTGCAGCGGTGAGCAGCGGTCCAAGGCCTCGCACGTCACCGGCGCGCAGCAGCGCTCCCGCCTGATCAGGCAGGCTGCGGCCACCGGCGTCGATCCGGGTCATCGCGGCGAAATCGCCCTCACCGAGGTGTCGGCGCACTCGGGTATCGACAATCAGCAGCCGAAGCCCCGCATCCCTCAACTCCAAAGTGAGGCGGTCCAGCGAGCCGCCGCGGCTGTCGCAGGCGAGCGCCTCACCACCGCCCAACAGCAGCGACGCGGCCACCAGTCCCGACGCTGCGACGGCAACCGAGAATGCGTGGAGCCCGTCGCTGACCAGGTCGATCAGATCGGTGTCGGAAATTTCGAGTCCACACAGGTCGCGCAGGGCAAGTCCAGTCGCGCACGCCGCCGCCACCGGCACCGCCGGTCCGCTGCCGCGCGGAAGGTCGGTCTGGACGGTGATCGCCGCACCGCCCAGCGAATACCCGGACTCGCGAAATGCCCACACGACGGCCAGTGGTTCGACCGCCCAGTCCGGACCCGATGCGACCCCGCGGCCGGGCGAGTAGCTCGCGAAGTCCACCGAGGCCCGCTCGGCCAACCGGCTGAGCGATCGCAATTCGACGGTGTCGCCATCTCGTGGTTCGACGGCCACGATCGCACCCCACTCGGTCGCGGTCGCAACTGACCCGCCATTGTCGCTCAGCAAAGGGACAGCACCTGGCGCCTGCCAGATCCCGGCAGGATTCCGACCGTGGAGTTTCTGGTAGAAGTGCGCAACGAGCCGCAGGTCGAGGGCCGCATCCAGCTGCGAAACCAAGTCAGCCATGGTTACCTCCATGCCGCGCCTGGGCAAGCGAACGGTCCGCCAACTTCGCCAAGTGATCGGCCGCCGCCACGGCGCCACCGGCCGCTTCGAACGACGCCTGTACCTGCCGGGCAGCCGACCGGTAGGCCGGGTTGTCGAGCACCGCGCGGATGGCCTCGCGAAGCTCCGGCGTCCGCACATGTGCGAACCTCACCTGGACCCCCGCACCGGCGCACTCGATCTGTGCGGCGACGACGGGCTGGTCATCGCGGATCGGTGCAACGACCACTGGCAGGCCGTGCGCCAGTGCCTCGCAGACCGTGTTGTGACCACCGTGGCAGACGACGGCGTCAACCTTGGCGAGCAGCGACAACTGGGGTACGTACTCCCGAACCAAGACGTGCGGCGGGACCGAGCCGATCAGCGCCGGCGGAGCCGCGATGATCAGCTGCAATCGGTCCGCTTCATCGGCGACCGCGTCTACCAGCGTGCGGAAGAAGCGCCCGCCGGCTCCGGCATTCAGCGTGCCCAGCGACGCCAACACCGTGCGGCGCACCGGATCGAGCCAGTCCCAGGGGAAGGCCACATCCCGCAGCGTGGTGTTCAGAACCGGTCCCGGGAAGACGAAGTGTCCGGGAATACCGTCGCGTCGGCCGATCAGCGCCGTGGTCGAGTAGATCATGACCAGGTAGTCCGACCAGCGGAGATCAACTGGGTCGGTGACGCCGTGAGCGCGCTGGAAAGCTGCCATGCACTCGATCACCCACGACTCGACCTTGGGCATAGCGGCGAGCGGCCGGGTCAGCTCGGATGAGGTGGTCACCGAGGTCGCCCACGGCAACCCGGCCCGGCGTGCGGCTAGCGCACCCGAAAGCGCCTGCTGATCGGACACGATGACGTCCGGGACGAACGTGTCGATCGCGGCACCGACCGCGGGCAGCATCACGTGTCCGAGTGGAATCAAGAACTCTTCCCAGAAGAACTTGAGCTCCGCGATACCACGCAGTCGCAGCCAGCGCTCATGGAAGGCGCGCAGCCGTTCCTCGGATACCGCGTCCGCGACCGGGAAAATCCGGGTACCCGCCGGCAGCAGCGGTTCGAGGGCTACCCGGTGGCCGACCCAGGCCACTTCGTGGCCGCGTTCGGCAAGTTCTACCGAGATGGCCGCCGTTGGGTTGATATGCCCGGCCAGCGGCGGGACGACGAAGAGGAAGCGGCTCATCGTTGTGCACCCGCGTGCGAACCCAGCCAGGACACCACTACCTCGCCCAGCGGGTCGGACGCCTCCCGTAACAGAGTGTGGGCCAGCCCAGGCAACACCTTCACCGTGCAATCCGGGACCTGACCGGCCAGCTCGCGTGCAGCGCCGATCATGTCGGAACGCTCGCCGAACACCGCCAACACCGGACAGCTGATTTCGCCCAGCCGGACCGGGTCGACCACCGGCGCGGCGGCGAGGTCCTCGATCAGTGTCGTCTCGTTGAGCAGCGCGTTGATGCCGATGGCTTGCCTAGCCAACTTGCGCCATCCCACGGCGGCGCACTGTTCGCCGATCCGTTCGTGCTCATATTGCAGGCCAGCAACACTGAGCGTGTTGATCATGCGTTCCAGCCACTCACCGACGATCTCGCCGGCGAATCCGGCATCGATCAGTACCAGACCCGCTACGCGGTCGGGCCGAGCCAGCGCCGCATGCCCGGCGAGAATTCCGCCGTAGCTGTTGCCGATCAGGACAACCGGATCGTGGATATCCAGGGCGTCGAGGATCGCAAACAAATCCGCCACGGCGTCTTCGAGGCGATAGCCTTCCGGGGGCCGCTCCGACAGGCCCTGACCACGCTGGTCGTAAAGGATCACCTCGACGCCGGCCTTGGCAACCGGGTCAGCAAGTGTGTAGTAGAAGCTCGACAGGTCGTCGACGGCGAGCCCGTGCAGGCATACGGCCGTGTGATCGCCCGGGGTGTGCCGACGCCCCGCCGCCGATGCCACCCGCTGCACATGGAAGCGCACGCCGTTCGCGAAAGCCTCAGCCATCGGGCACCTCCAGGAAGCTGACCAGTAGATCAGCCAGTGGTCGCTTGGCCGCGACCTGCAGATCATGGCCGCCGGGCAGAACCCGCAAGAACATTCCCGGGCTACCTTGGGCGATTCCCTCGGCCGCCGCGCGGTACGGCGACTCGGCCCCCACGACCATCAGCGTCGGAATTTGGGCTAGTTCTCGCAGGCCGACGCCGGACAGCGGGGGTTCGGCCTCCAGCTCGGACAGGATCGATGTCTCCTCGATCAACCGACACAAAGCAAGTCCGGCCCGGTTCTGCCCGCCGGGGCGCGGCGATGCAGCACGTGCTTGCTCACGTGTCAGGCGGCTTTCATCACGTGTCCACCAGGGACGTGCGCCGTCCGCGAGCGGCGGATCGACGAGTGCCATTCGGGTGACGCGGTCGGGCTGGGCAAGCGCGAAGCGCACCGCGACGATCGCTCCGAAGCTATGGCCGACGATGGCGAACCGGTCCAGGTCCTCGGTCAGCGCGGCGAGGTCCCGCGCCATCTGGTTGGAGCCGTAGCCGGACTGCGTGCGCTCGCTCAGGCCATGGCCGCGCCAGTCGATAAGCCGGATTCGAGTTCGGGCGGCAAGGGCCGGAGCCACAGTCAGATACCAGGAGGCAAGGCTTGCGGTGAACAACCCATGCAGCATCACCACCCGCGGTCCCGACGACCCCAGCTCCACCGTGTGGAACCGTGCCCCACGTGCGGTCACGAACGCCATCAGTCGATCACCTCAGAGGGGCGCGCGAGGCACCCCTCGATATGGGAGACCAGGCGGCCGATGTCCATCGCCATGATCTCGTCGATGTCCATGTCGGCGACGAACTCGACGAAGTTGACCTGCTCGCCGTAGCGCTGCTCGAGCTTGCCCCCCAGCGCCACGAACTCGATGCTCTCCATCGCGAGGTCTTCGCTGAATGTCGTGGACGGGCTGATCTCGACATCCAGCAGGAAGTCCGCGCCGATCACTTCGGTGAGCATGCTGACCACTTCGTCGAAGACCCGGTGGTCGGTGCCATCGGCTGTCATAGCTGTCCCTCTCCTTCTTCCGAAGCCGGGTCTGTCCACGCCACGACGAATGCCGCATCCGCCTGTCCGACGAGGGTGGTCCGAACCCGCCAAACCGAGTGATCGGGGGACCTGAGGGTCACGGTGAGAACGGCGTCAGGCCCGCCGGTTGGGGTCGAGTCGGTGACCACGAGGTCGTCTGGGCATGTGGGCGGTCCCAGTGCCTCGACGACCGCCTGTTTGGCCGCGGAGAACGCGGTTGCCGACGTTGCTGGATCACCATCGCCGCGTTCGGTAAGCGCCTGAACGCCGATCCCGATGGGGCCTGTCCCGGCGAGTGCGACCCCGAGACCGGGTGTGCGCCCGCGGCAGTTGGTGTTCGCGATCGAGACCCGCAGGTCACGAGGGACCCGACCGCCGCTAACGTGCGGCGAGCCGGCCTCGCCGTCGACTACTGCGAGTTCACATGGATACATGGAACTGCCGCCGCGCGCCCACAGCCAGTTGCGCACGGCATCCTTGGCGGCGATCCGGCCGAGGAGCCAGCGCCGCTGCTCCATCGGATCGAGTCGGGTGTATTCGGCACGCTCGGCGGAACAGAGGTAACTACGCATGGCCAGCTCACGCGACCCGCTGTCCGGCCACCGTTCCTTGACCAAACACCAGCCGCCGGTTTGCATCTCGCCGACACCGCGGGACTCCGGTGCGAATTTCATCGGCCAGGTGACCTCGTCGCTGGCGAATCGATGGTCGGTCCAGCCCTCGATCCGGGCCCACAGCCGGCCCGAACTGTCGACGAGCTCGGAGTCGGCGCGGACTTGCTGGGCCGTGACCTCGCGGATCCAGACCATCTGGGTCA
Organism: Nocardia sp. NPDC049737; assembly: GCF_040674755.1. Classification (NCBI taxonomy): domain Bacteria; kingdom Bacillati; phylum Actinomycetota; class Actinomycetes; order Mycobacteriales; family Nocardiaceae; genus Nocardia; species Nocardia sp. NPDC049737. Next base: position 125,515 of record NZ_JBFANH010000008.1, read on the forward strand.
GCAGTTCTCCGACTTCGGGGTACGGACCGTACATATGAATCGCCGCGAAGCCCACGGGGAAAACTGTCTTGTCGGCGTCCAGGCTGATCTGCGCCCAATGCCCGATGAGTTGGCCCGCCGCATCGAGCAGCGCGCCCCGCGTCGGCAGGTTCACCAAAACGCCGCGATGGCCGTTTTCGGCGCTGCACAGGATATCGGCGACGCCGGCGAAACGTGGGCCATGGAAGGCCCAGTGTTCGGTGTACAACTCGGCCCCGTCGACCACAGGCGGGCGCTCACCGGTGAGCGGCTCGCAGCTCGGCGCCGGCGGCTCCAGGGGCTCTGCGGCGAGGAGGACCGTACCGCTCGAATGACCCTCGATCGTCACGGCGACTTGGTCGACGCCATCGGTCCCCCGGCCCTGTGCGACTGCCCGGATCGTCGCGGTCGTCGGCGGCGCCACGGACAGCCAGCGCAGGGCGCGGACGTTCGCCCACCCGATCACTGCGCGGCCGGGAATCAGGTCGCGAGCCGCGTCAGCCATCACCTCGAGCATCACCGTCAGGGGAACCACAGGGAAACCGTCGGAGGGGTCCGGCCAACCGGGAGGCACGGGCCGCAGCGAGTGGTCCAAGAGCTCGGGCATCCGCTCCAGCGAGAACACCTGGGTAGTGGTCGCTTTCACCTCGGTCACGGCATCGCCTGCGGAGGTGACCGGCACAGCCGGGACGCCGCTGGCTCTCCAGGCGTCGACAACCGCCTGGGCATCCGAAGTTACCTCGGTAACCAGGGCGTCCAGCTCAACGAGAACGGGGTGACCGGTGGCTCGTGCACCGGCCGACCGTTCGGACGAAGTAGTGAGCGGCTGGAGGGCTCCGTCAAAGCGGATCAGCGGGTTGCCCAAATCGAGTCGCATCGTTGTGACCTGCGGCCCTGCGGGCGGCGGGGTGCCGGGCAGCCGCTCGAACCGCGGTGAAAGTCCGGCCACCCACAGAGCGGCAGCAACCCTGCGGAGCTGGTCGAGCCCGCCACGCTTCGCAACGTCCGCGGACACGACCAGGTGCTCCTGGCCACGCAGCGTGTCCTCGATGAATCCGGGCAGGCTGCCCGGCCCGACCTGGACGAAGGCCACCACCTCTCGGGCATGCAAGCGCTCGATCAGTTGCCGGAACCGAACCGGCTCGATGAGATGCCGGATGACCAGCGCCCGGATCTCATCGGCGGCATCCGGGAAGGGTTCGAGGGAGGTGGCCGACCACACCGGAATATGGGGCCGTCCCAACGGGAGGCGGCGCAACGCCTCGTGCGCGGGCCCTAGGAAAGGCTCGATCATCGGCGAGTGGAATCCGGTACGGACCGGCACCATCTGGGCCAACACACCGACTCCGCGGAGTCGAATGATCGCAGCGTCGATGCGGTCCGGTCGGCCGCAGATGACCGACTGATGCGGGCAGTTGTCGTGCGTCAGGACGACACCGTCCGGGCCGATAAGCTCGCCGAGAGCAGACGTCGCCTGCGCGGCCGAGCAGCCGAGCGCCCCGTAGACCAAGTCGGGCGCGTTCGCGAAACCTGGCCGCAACGAGTCGAGGAATGCGTCAATTTCTTGGCGCTGGTACAGGCCGCCGACGATCATCGCGGTCCACTCGCCCAGGCTGTGCCCACTGAGAGCGCCGGGGACCACGCCGAGCTCACTGAGCGCTGCGGCGAGTATTCGACCCATCGAGATGAGGTCGACAGCCTGCTCGATGAAGTCGGTGCCGTGCCGTAACGCCGGCACAGGTAGCCCGAAGTGCGACGCCACTTCGTCCACGCGGGGTTCGAACCCAGCTTCCAGACCGGGGAAGACGAAAGCGAGGCCACTGGAGTCGGTGAGCAGGGGTTGTGGCGCGAAGTGGATGTCGTTTCGGCCCCGCCACGGCGTACCCCGAGCAACGATCTTGCGCGCCAACGCGAGCCGCTGATTATTCGGGCCGACGATGGCTAGCCGGGCGGGGCTGCCGTCGATGCGCGGGCCGGTGGCCGCCTGCGCGAGCAGCGCCTCGTCGTCGGCGTCGAGTTGGCGCGCGATATCTTCGGGGCCGGCCCCGGCGAGGAGCAGCAGGCATTCAACGGAACTGTTCCCATTCCGGCCGGAACGAGCATCGGCCTCGATGACGGCACCGGCAGAACCGGCGAGCCGCCTGCGAACTGTGTGCCCTTCGGACGGCTGCTCGACGATGACGTGGGCATTGATCCCGCCGAACCCGAACGCGTCGACTGCGGCTCGGCGCGGAACGTGTGCCCGGCTGTCCCAGGGCCGAGCCTGAATGATGGGGACGAACCGGCTGCCGGTAAACCCGCGGCGCGGGTCCTCGCAGTGCAGGGTCGGCGGCAGAACACCGTCATGGACGGCGCAGATGGCCTTGATCAGGCCAGCGATCCCGGCGGCCGGCATGGCGTGGCCGATCATGGATTTGACCGAACCGATCCCGATGTCCGGCGCCGCTGCAATGACCGGCCCGAAAACGCTGGTAAGGGTGGCCAGCTCGGCCTGGTCACCGGCAGGCGTCGCGGTGCCATGGGCCTCCATCAGACCGATCGCGTTCGGTTCGGTGGGGTCCAAGCCGGCGGATCGCCACGCCCGCTCCACTGCGAGCACTTGGCCCTCCATCCGGGGGGCCATCAGGGTGGCCGCCCGTCCGTCGCTCGAGACGCCCGTACCGCGGATCACGGCGTATATCCGGTCGCCGTCACGTTCAGCGTCGGCGAGCCGTTTGAGCACAACCATCCCCGTGCCTTCGCCGATGAGCAGGCCATCGGCCTCGCGATGGAACGGGCGAATCATCTGTCGGCGGCTGATGGCACCGAGCTGGGTGAAGACCGACCACATCACGATGTCGTGGGTGTGGTGCACCCCACCGGCGATCACCGTGTCGCAGCGGCCGGTGGCCAGTTCGGAGCAGGCCAGGTCGACTGCGACAAGCGCGGAGGCGCAGGCAGCATCCACGACATAGGCGGGGCCGTGTAGGTCGAGCCGATTGGCGATGCGCGAAGCCGCCAGGTTCGGCACCAACCCGATCGCGGCCTCGGGCCGATCGGGGCCGAGTTTCTCCTGGAAGGCCTCGCGCACGCGCACCAGTTCGTCCTCGGCAAGCCCCGGTACCAGCTCGCGGAGAGTCGTTACGAGCTGATGCGCCGTGCGAACCCGTTGGTCCAGGCGTGCGCCGGCCGCCGACAGGTAGCCGCCGCGGCCCACGATGACCCCGACTCGGCTGCGATCGTGCAGGTGGTCCTCGCCGCCGGCATCGGCAACCGCCTCGGTGGCCACGCGCAGCGCCAGCAGCTGGTCCGGCTCACTGCCCGCCGCCGCGACCGGCATGATGCCGTACGCCGCGGGGTCGAATGTCGCCAGATCATCGACGAATCCGCCTCGGCGGCAGTACATCCGGTCACTCGCGGCAGGCAAGTCCGGCTGGAAGTACGAGGGGTCCCAGCGGGTGGCGGGAACCTCGGTGATGGCGTCCACGCCCGCCACGATGTTTCGCCAGAACGCTTGGGCGTTCGGCGCAGCCGGAAACACCGCGCCGATCCCGACGACGGCGACGTCCTGGCCGGTGGGGCCCCGGCTCTCAGCCATCACGGGAACCATTGCGCCGCAGCCTGGCCGGTGCACCGGAATCGGCGCCGTACGCCTCGGGAGATCCACACAAGTACACGACTTGTGCGCTATCGCCCTGCGCCAGCTCCCGCAGAAGGCAAGCGACGCCCTCGTCGGGGTCGATCGCCTCGATGCCCCGGCGGGAGTACTCCCGCAACAGCTCAGCCGAGACCATGCCGCCCCCGGACGAGGTCCATGGACCCCAATCCACCGACACGACGCGTCCCGTGAAACGTTTTGCCCAGATGTGCGCGAGGGTATCGAGGGCGTCGTTGGCAGCCGCGTAATCCACCTGACCACGGTTGCCGTAAACGCCCGACACGCTGCCGAAAAGTACGAGGAAGGCAAGGTGGTCGGGGTCCACAGCGTCGGCGAGCGCCTTGGCCCCGTCGACCTTGGTCGAATAGACCCGTTCGAATCCCTCGGGACTCTTGTCCCGAAGCATCCGATCGTCCAGCACGCCCGCACCGTGGATCACGCCATCGAGCCGACCGTGTCGTTCGGAGATATTCTCGACGACACCGCGCACTCCGTCGGGATCTCGGACATCGACGGCGTGGTAGCACACGGAAGCGGCATACCGGTTCAGCTCTGCCATCGTGGAACGGATCTCCCGCTGAACGAGCAACTGGCGTGTGCGCACCTCGACCTCGGCCGGCGCCCGGGTACCCAGCTCGATCACGGCACGCCGCAGCGCTACCGAGTCGGGTGCGTCCGCGGTTGCGGGATCCTCGTCTTCGATCGGTTGCGGTGTACGACCCAGCAACTCGATACGGCACCCGCTGGCGCGGGCCAATCCGATCGCAACCTTGGCGGTGATGCCGCGAGCGCCTCCGGTCAACAGGACAACCGAGGAAGCATTCAGCCCCAGTTCCGGTTCCGCCTGTGCGCCTTGCACACGCTCCAGCGGGGCCGCCTCGATACGCCGGGAGACGCGCTCGCCGTCGCGATACCCGACAACTACGGGCGATTCCTCATCGGCCCCGAGCAACTCGGCCAGTAGGTGCGCGGCAATCCGCTCCGCGGCATCCGTGGGATCGACATCGACGGCGCGCACGACGAGTTCGGGGAATTCCTGCGCGATCGTTCGCACCAGCCCGTGCAGGCCTAGGCCCGCGGTTCGCCCGCCGTCCGGGGAAACCTGACCGAAGCGGCCGCCGAACGCGGTCACGACCAACAGCCGCTGAGCCCCGCCGAGGAAGACCTCGCGCATCTCGCCGAAGCCGCCTGGCAGCACGGGCGGCCCCTCCAGAGCGATGGCGCCCAGGTGAACGACCGTATCGGCGTCAGAAAGCGACCCGTGCCCGTTACCATCCGGCGACAGCAGTACCTCGGCGCCATGCCGTCGCAGGAGCCCTGCCAGTTCTCGGCTCACGCCGTGATCGGGGTTGATGATCGCGAACCGACGCCCGGCCAACAAGCTCGCCGGACCGGACCCGTTGGTGCCGCCTGGCGGGGGTAGCGGAGCGACCCGAACCACGTAACGCGAACAACTTGCTGCGGCAGGCGGTTCCGAACCGGATTGCTCGCTGTCCGTGGTCGCCTCGCTGGGCGCGGGTGGCCGAAGGGATTCGCCCACACGGGCCAGGAGCCAATCGACGATCGCTCGCAGCGTCTTCAGCTGGGCGAGTTCCTCAACGACCGACTCGTCGGGCGCGGCCGCGCTGAATCCCAAGAAAGATGTGTGCTCCTGTAAGGCGCCAACGATCTCGATGCGTTTGATGGAGTCGATGCTCAGATCGCCTTCCAGGTCGAGATCGGCTTGCAGCATGTCCTCTGGATAGCCGGTGCGTTCGCTGACGATCTTGCGCACCGCATCGAGTGCGCGCTCCGGCGTGACCGGGATGATGTCCGTGACCGCTGCAGCACTTTCCACGGCGACCAGGGCGGGGGCCTCGATAGGCACCAGCGTCTGCGCCGGTGGTGCCGGCAGCGGCGCGCCGAGGTACGCCAGCATGACGTCACGCTGGGCACCCATCACCTCGCGCGTGGACCGCAAGTACTCCAAGACCGCGCCATCACGGTCGGGTTCGGATCGCCCCGCCGCTGGAATGGGCTGGATTGCAAGTTCGCGGGCCGGCTTAAATGCACCTGGGAGGTACTCGCCTGCGGCGGTCCGGATCAGGTGGCCGTTCACGATCCATCCGGGTCGTCGCGCAACGGAGGACGTCGACACGGTCGTCGCGTCCCGGCCGTGGAACAGCGGCGTCAGGTCGACCGGCACGCCCGCCACCGCGAGCTCGCCGATTGTGAGCAGCAACCGGCGCAGCCCGGGCTCGCCCGGCACATCGCAGGCGACCGCCGTGTGCGGGCGCCCGGCGAGAATTTGACCGACCAGCCCGGTCAGCACTCGACCGGGTCCGGCCTCGACGAACACGCGAATGCCGGAGTCGTACATTGCCTCGATCTGGTCCGCGAAGCGCACTGGCTCGGCGAGCTGGCGCATGAGCATCGCTCGGATCGATCCGGGCACTCCCGGATACGGCGACGCGGTCGTGTTCGACCAGACCGGGATCGACGGTTCGGCCACCGAGTACCGGCCCAGATCGGCGGCCAGCTGCTCGCCAGCTCCGGCGACGACCGGGCTGTGGAAGGCGCACGCGACCTGAAGTTTGGTGGCCTTCAGCCCAATTTCGCCGAAACCGGCGATTGCGGCTTCGATCGCGGGAGTGGGCCCAGAGATGACAGTTTGCGCGGGAGCGTTGTGGTTTGCCACCACTGCACCTTGGCAGCCGGAGTTTCCGGCGAAGACGGCTCGGACCCGCTGCGGGGTTGCGGCTACGGCTGCCATCGCCCCTGGATCCCCGTCTGCCGCGGACACTGCCGCGGCGTGAATCGCCTCCCCACGCGCGATGCTCAGATCGAGCAACTCATCCGCATCGAATACGCCGGCCGCATACAGCGCGACGAGCTCACCATAGCTGTGACCCGCAACCGCGTCGGGCCGGACACCGAGCGAGGTAAGCAGCTGGTGCATGGCTATGCCCGCCGCTCCGAGTGCCCGCTGCGCGACCCTGGTGTCGGCCAAGGCGGCTCGCTGGCCTGCCACATCCTCCGGCGAGAACGCCGCGGGCGGGAACATCGCGCCGGCCACCTTGTCGTCGGCTATCAGAGTTCGCAGCCTGGGGAAGGCCACGAATAGGTCGGCGAGCATCCCGACCCGCTGTGAGCCCTGACCGGGGAATAGAAAGGCCACCTGTCCGGGCTCGACCTGCGGCGCGCGGACGTACAGTCCAGCGGAAGTATCGGTCTGGAACGCGCGGGCCAACTCCAATTTCTCGGCCAGTTCGTCCAGGTCACCGGCCACGAGTGCAACCTGTACCGGCACATCGGCGGTCGGGGGATGCCGCTCGGCCGTAAGTGCGAGGTCGCGCAGCCGCCAGGGCCGCCCCGCTGCGTCGTTTGCCGCAATCAGCTCGGCCAAGCGATCGATGTCCCGCACCGCCTCGGCCTGGTCGACACCGCGGAACAAAAACAGCTCGGCGGGCCATTCATCGAGGCCGTGCGCGGGCTCTGGTGCGCCGCCATAGCCAGCGACCACCGCATGGAAGTTGGTGCCACCGAAGCCGAACGCGCTCACCCCTGCGATCCGTTCGGCGGCCGGTGTGCACCACGGCCGGGCAGCTGTATCGAAGAAGAACGGGCTGTTCTCGCGCTGCCAGTATCCATTCGGATTCTGTAGGTTACCGGTCGGCGGGCGCACTCCCGCGTGCACTGCTCGCGCCGCCTTGATCAGGCTGGCCAAACCCGCAGCGCATTTGGTGTGCCCGATCTGGGACTTCACCGATCCCAGGGCACAGGCTCCGGCAGGTGCACCGGCCTCGGTCAGAAACGTCGTCAATGTGGACAATTCGGTTCGATCGCCGACAATTGTTCCGGTGCCGTGCGCTTCCATGAGGCCCAGCCGAGCGGGCGACACACCAGCCATGCGGTAGGCACGCTCCATCGCTAACCGCTGCCCCTCCGGCCGCGGAGCGGTCAATCCGCGCGAGCGCCCATCACTGGAGCCGGCCAGGCCCTTGATCACCGCGACAATGTGGTCGCCGTCGCGTTCGGCGTCGGTCAGACGCTTGAGCACTACGCACCCAACCCCTTCACCGAGCGCGATGCCGTCCGCCGCACCATCGAACGTGCGGCACCGACCGCTCTTCGACAGCGCGCCGACCGCGGCGAAAAGCAGGTAGTCGCAGATGCCATTGTGGGTGTCGGCGCCACCGCACAGCACCATGTCGCTCGTTCCGGCCTGTAGTTCCTTGCATGCTGTGTCCAGGGCCGCCAGCGATGAGGCGCATGCCGCGTCGACCGTGTAGTTGACGCCGCCGAGGTCGAGCCGGTTGGCGATACGGCCCGCGAGCACGTTGCCGAGTACGCCCGGGAAGCTGTCTTCGGTCAAGGCGGGCAAATGAGCATCCAACGCTTCCGGCAGGGTCCCGAAGTAGCTGGGGAACAGGGAGCGGAAGCCGTACGCGGTGCCGAGGTCGGTGCCCGCCTCCGTGCCGAACACCACCGAAACGCGTTCCCGATCGAACTCGCGACCAGTGCCCCCGCCGCCGGCCCTGTCATCCAACACCCGGTATCCGGCATCGCGCAGCGCGCGGGCGGCCACCTCCAGCGCGAGCAGTTGCACCGGTTCGATGGCGGCGAGCGATGCGGGCGGGATACCGAATTCGAGTGCGTCGAACGGCACGTCGGGTAGGAAGCCGCCCCATTTGGACGGGGTCTTACGCCCGCCGGCGTGTCCAACCGCTTCCGGGTCGTAATACAGCTCGGGATCCCACCGGTCCGGCGACACCTCGGTAACGGTGTCCCTATCGCTGACAATGTTCGTCCAGTACCGCGCCAGATCCCCGGCCTCCGGAAATACACCGGCCATTCCGATGATCGCCACATCCAATGGTGCTGCCGCACGCTCTCGGGGCGAACCGAAGTCGGCGTCGAAGCCCAGCTCGGCCGCGCGCGCGCCGAGAAGTCCGGTGGCACCCTCGCTCACCTGGGAGTGCAGCACGGGCATCGTCGTTGTGGCAGACCGCAGTGCAGCGACGTCGCCGATCATGACCATCCCGTCGGCACGCTGGATGTCCTCGCCGACCGGGACGATCTGCTCGCCCTCGCGTCGCAGCCCTTTACTAGCAATGCGCAGCCGGCCGAGGTTCAGTTGCTCCAGCTGCGCCCACATCTGTTGCTGTGGTGCCCGATCGGCGACGAGCTGTCGCTTGGTGTCCTGGAAGGCCCGCACATAGGGCGAGTCTGCGCACCGGGTGGAATGCCCGGGCGAAGTCTCGAGGAGCACGGTGCCGTCGCACTGCAATGCCGCCTGCTGGAAGGTCGGCATGATGGCGCCCGCCGCCACCGCCTCCTCGGTAAAGAGGTAGGCGGTGCCCATCAGCACCCCGATCCCTGCGCCACGCTCGACCAGCGGAGCGCCCAAGGCTGCCGTCATCGCCGCGGATCGCTCATCGTGAATTCCGCCCGCGAAGAGGATCTGCAGGTCCTCGAAGAATCTTTCATCGGCGGCTCGCTCACCGAAAGCGAGCAGGTGTTCCACCTGGACATCCCACAGTGCGAAGCTGCTGCGCGGACCGACATGGCCGCCGCACTCGCGCCCTTCGAATACGAACCGCCGCGAACCCTGCGCCAAGAACTGGTCGAGCAGCCCAGGCGAGGGGACGTGCAGGAATGTCGGGATGCCTGCCGCCTCGAGCTCCGCCCCCTGCGAGGGCCGTCCGCCCGCAATGAGCGCATACGGCGGACGAATCGCGAAGATCGCCTCCATCTGGGCATCCCGTACCTCACCCGGGACGAACCCCAAGATCCCGGCTCCCCAAGGGGCGTCGCCCAGCAGGGCTGCGGTCTGTTCGAGTAGCGCCTTGGTCTTTTCGCCGGACAGCAGCGACAGCGCGAGGAACGGAAGACCGCCGGCGTCGGCGACGGCTGCGGCGAACGCCGACTTGTCGCTGACATGCGTCATCGGTCCCTGTGCCACGGGATACCGCAGGCCATGTGCCGCGGCGAATACCGCCCCCGCCGCCAGGGGCCGGCGTTCGACAACGGTGTTCAGGTCAGCGGCAACCGAGGCGCGTACCGCTTGGACCACCGCTGCGGCGGTGACATACCGCTGCGCCAGCCCTGCGGCCACGGCGCCTTCCTGGCCGACCGGCAGCAACTGAGTACGCAGGTCACGCGCACCGAGTCGCGCGGCCGGATCTGGTTCGGTCGCGCCCGCTCCAGCTACGGGCAAGTCGGGGCGTACGTAGATCCGATGACCGCCGACGACCGCCGTCTCGCTGCCGTCCATAGCCCGGATCGCGGCGGCGACGGCGGGGGGCAGATCCATTTCCGCTACCAACGCCAGCTGGGCGTCCAGCACCACCCCTACTGCCCCACCGGCAATGGCGGCCGCTGCTGAATGCACCCCGATTCCACCCGCGGCCCAGACCGGCACGGTAATTCGCGGCTCGGACAAGAGCTGTTGCAGCAGCACGAATGTCGTCAACTCTCCGACTCGGCCACCCGCCTCACATCCCCGGACGATCAGGCCGTGTGCACCGGCCGCCACTGCCGTGCTCGCCTCGGCCAGCGAGACCACCTCGGCCAGTAGCCGCTTGCCCATCACACCGGCGGTCCGCCACGGCGATTGGGCACCCGGTGACAACAGGGGTGCTGGCAACACAATCGTGTCGACTCGGTCGGGCAGATCGGCGGGAGTGAGGTCGCAGCCGGAGGGGACCCGGACGCCGAAAGGTCCCGTCCACCACCGGCACACATCCGCTAGACCGGCACGTGCGATGTCCGGCCTGCGCCCGAGGTCGAGGACGCCCAGCCCACCGGCACGCTCCACCGCCACAACCAACGCTGCGTTCGGCTCCGTGAATGGGGTGACGACGACGACGAGATCTCGCGTATTCGGTGTGCTAGGCATATGCATCTTCCTCCGCGATGGACATAAGATGCGCCGGCCGTACACGCTCACGCGTCCGGCAATTTTTCGACCGAACACAAATGCTACTCGCTGGGGGCAGGCGCGCCTACCCCCGCGAAAAAGATAAAACGGAGCGGCCATGCACGAAAACCGTTCCTGCGCCAGCGCGGTAGCGCGCTGTCGAGGCCGCGATAGACACACCAACCGCCTCCTACGACGGAGGATGCAATGCCTGCAACCGAGGAAGGGTAAAATGCCGCGGCCATGCGGAACAGGTGAGAATTATGGTCTATTCGAGGATTACCATCTCACCCTCGCAAGGGCGGAGCACTGCCGTACTCGGCCGCGCACCACCAGCACCAGAAGCACTGTGCTGCAGCTAGATTCGATGGGATGACGAGGTGGGCTCAACGTTTATCGACATCGCCTAAAGCCCTCTCCGGAATGGCGGGTTACATGGCTACAAATCTTCGGTACGCATTGATCGCCGGAGTCACGCTATGGGGATTAATCTTCAATAACACCCGTGCCGATAAGCGAAATGTCGCCAATCAGGAAGATACTCAGAATAATAATGTCGAGTTAGCCCACGACGCAGCCGAACAGCGTGAACTCGCCAAGTGACGAAGAGAGTCTGCCATATCAAATCCGTTCACCGATCACAGGAATTATTGGACTCTAGGCCACGAGTTGGATTGACGGCGAAATCATCTCGTACCCGATCGAGGTGCGCATGCGCAGGGCAGAACGACGGCGCTGACGGTTGTGGAAGATCTCTTCGGCGGCGACGGAGGCCGCCAGCGCCGCCAATTCGGCTACACGCGAAGGGCCTTCGCGGACACCGTCATCGAACCCACTGGACAGCCATGCCGCGGCGGCATCGTGGCGCGGTGTCGTGGCCAGGGCGGATCGCATCAGATGCCAGAAGGTTGCGCCTCATCGCCGGAATTCTCACACCGACATCCGGACGCATCGAAACCAGCGGCGCGGTGGGTTATCTGCCGCAGACGCTCACCCTCGGCCGGGACACCACCATCGCGCAATTGCTCGGAATCGCAGGCAAACTCGCGGCCTGCGCGCAGTCGAGGCGGCGCGGTCGATGAGGTGCATTTCGAAACGATCGGCGACGATTGGGGCATCGAATCCCGTGCCGACCAGGCGCTGCATGAAATCGGTTTCAGCGCAGCCGATCTCGACCGCAAGGTAGTGGAGATCTCCGGCGGCCGGACGGTGCTCATCGCGATCACCGGACTGCGGATCCAGCGCACGCCGATCACCCTACTCAACGAGCCGACGAACAATCTCGACCGCGAAAGGCGGTAGGGTTTCCGTCCTTGGCCGCACCGTCGAAATCGCTGGCGATGGTGCTGGCCGGCACGGGACAGCGGCGACGTTCACAGCCGGAAGCCGTCTCACCTCCGGCCAGCGACCGAGCCGGAGTGCCCTGGAGACGTGAGGTTCGGCGGTGTTCGGCCGCTGGGCCATGCGATGTCGTCAACGGCGAGAAACGGCTCGCCGGCCACGGTCGCGGGGGTCGCCCCGGTGAACGCCATGACGTCCCGATGTAGGTGGGACTGGTCGGCGTAGCCGGCTTCGGCCGCGACTTGGGCCGCGCCTTCACCCGCGATCAGGCGGTGGGCGGCACGGTCGAAGCGAACCAGCTTCCCGGCGCGCTTGGGCGGCAGGCCGAGCTGCGACCGGAACCGGGACCACAGCCGCTTACGGCTCCACCCGACCTCGGCCGCGAGTCCGTCGACCCGGGTCAGGCCATGGCTGCCGACGATCCGGTGCCAGGCCCAGGCCACCTCCGGGTCCACCAGCGGCCCCGCCTCATGCCGGCGGGCGAGCATCGCGTCCATCAACGCGAAGCGATCCTGCCACGACGAGACATCGCCCAGTCGTTCACGGATCCGCGACGCCTCCCGGCCCCACAGGTCCTCGAGGGCCAGCACGGTGTCGTCGAGGTCGGTGGGGGCGACGCCCAGAACCGCGCGTGCGATCACGGGGGACAGGCGCACCTGCACGCACTCGACGTTCTCACCCCACGCCCAGAGCGCGCCTCCGGACCCGACCCCCGGCCCGGCCACGACACTTCCTCGCTGCTGCCGTCCGGCGGCATCGCCCACGACCGGTGAACCGGCGCCGAACTCCACGAGCAGCGTCACGGCCGGGTGCGGGACCATCCGGAGCGCGTCCAAGTCACGAACACGGAACCCGGCCATGGTGACACCGACCACCCGGCTGGGCTGCCGCGGGCACGCGACACCCCACACAGCCGCATCGTGCACGAACGTCCGCATCGTCCCATGCTAGTGAGTCGATGGAGGGGAACATTTGTCCAATACGCCGGTGTGTGTTGGCGGCGACAGTGGGCTCATGACTGTTTCTGACGGCGGACCGAATGTGAATGGCGGCGCCGAGAGTTCAACCCTGCCTATGGATGACGGTGACATCTACGTGTGCCAGGACGGCCCTCATGACGCCCCCACACTCCTGCTCATCCACGGGTCCGCCTCCTCGACCCGATCGTGGGACCCGATAGTTCCGCTGCTGACCGGATCGCACCGCGTCATCCGGATCGACCTGCTCGGGCACGGCAGGTCGGCCAAACCTGCCGACCGCAGCTACGCGCTCCCGGACCAGGCACGCAGGGTCGGCGCGGCCCTGGACCGGCTCGGCGTCGAGCACACCATAGTCGTGGGCCATTCCAGCGGCGGCGCGGTCGCCACCGCCCTCGCCGAACAGCGCCACGACCTGGTGACCGCGCTCGCATTCATCAACACCGGTCCAAGCCTGGACGCCTTCATCGCACCGGAGTCCGCCGCATTCGGGCCCGCGCAGTGGCCGCCGAACGACGAGCAGCTCCGTCAATTCGCGAGCACCGGTTTCAGCCGCGCGGGCTACCAGATCTCACAAGAGCTCCTGGACGAGGTGCGCGCCATGACCTTTCACACGCTCACCGCGACGATGCAGGCCACCCGCCATTACATGGAGCAGCAGGCGCTTCCGGATCGGCTGACGGTCCTGGGCAAGCCGCTACTGGTGATCTTCGGTGCGGACGACCGCAGATGGCGATCCTCATCCGCTTCCGCCTACCGAACTGTTCCGGGCGCGAAGGTCGAGTTACTGCCCGGTCTCGGGCACTCGCCCCTGCTCGAGGATCCGCCGCGGACCGCTACTCCCCTGCTGGCCTTCACCGCGATCCACGCCGTACGGGTGGACTGAATGAGGGACAGGGCCCAGGCGGAGATGCGCGAGCGGAAGTTCCACTTCGGGTTGCACCGCGTGCTGGACGGACTCGATGCGCGCCGAAATGCTCGACTCACCCTGAGTGGGTGCGGGTTACCACAACCGAACCCCCGTATCGGCTACGGTTCACGTCGCACCAACCTTCGTGATCCCTCAGGTCGAGAGGCGAAGTCTGTTGTCGGTGAACCTGTTCTGGCGTTCGATGTCTGTAGTCGCGGTGTCCCTGCTGGTGGCTGCGCCAGCCTACAGCCAGGCCGACCCGGTGGACGACGCCCTCCCGATCGGGTTGGACCGGTTCTATCACCAGCGGCTCGAGTGGAAGCCTTGCGGCGTCGAGAATGTCGACAAGGCCGGTGGCGAGTGCGCGGATGTACTGGTGCCGCTCGACTACGGGAATCCCGACGATCGCACAATGACCGTGGCGATTTCGCGGGTGAAGGCCGGCGATCCGCTGCAGCGGCGGGGAATTCTGCTGTCCAATCCGGGCGGTCCCGGTACGGAGGGGCTGGACAGTCTGGATCTGCTCGGTGATGTGCTCTCGCCGGAGGTCTTGGCGAGTTACGACCTGATCGGCATGGATCCGCGCGGCGTCGGCGAATCCGGTCGGAGTCCGCGGTGCGGGTGGCCGGTAGGCGAGATGATTCGGTCGGCGGGTCTGGATCCGCTGGGATTCGTGCACGACACCGTTCAGTCCGCGGGGATGGCCGCGACCTGCCTGATTCGTGATCCGAACAAGTTGAGGCAATTCACCACTCGCAACACCGCGCGTGACATGGACATTGTGCGAGGCGCCCTGGGTGAGGAGAAGGCCAACTTCTACGGCGTGTCCTACGGCACCTACCTCGGTGCCGTGTTCACGCAGATGTTCCCCGAGAGGGTTGACCGCGTCGTGCTCGATAGCACGATCGACCCGGACCGGTATTGGGAGGGCTTGGTTCAGGATTGGGGTCCGGCAGACGAGATCGCGCTGGACGACTGGGCCGGCTGGGTTTCCGGTCGGGATGACGAATTCCGGCTCGGTGCGACTCCACAGCAAGTGCGCGCGAAAATCGAGGAGCTCGTTCGTATCGCCGCACGCCAACCGATTGTCATCGATGGGTTTGCCATTGACGATCATTGGCTTCCGTTCATCCTGCACGGATTGCTGATGAACTTCCGGCTGAACGAAGCGATGGCCGCCACTGTGCGCGAGATCGCCGATGCCGCGGGCGGTCCGCCCACTGCATCGCGAACACCCCGGCTTCGCGCCATCGTTGAAGCGCTGCGCGACAATGAGAACTCGGTGCTTGCGGAGATCGCCTGCGGCGATGTCGGGGCACCGATTGATCCGACCTGGTACTGGCGCAACATCGAAGAGACCCGTGCCACGCAGCCGGTGTTCGGCGCGCTGGCGAACAACATCCAGCCGTGTGCCTTCTGGTCTCGCCCGGTCGAGCCTGCGACTGTCGTCCGGAATTCGGTGCCCGCGCTCATCTTGCAGGCGACGGGGGATCCCCGGACTCCTTATGCCCACGGCGTCCGATTGCATCAGGACATGTCCGAGTCGCGGATGGTGACGCTGCAGGATGTCCGTATCCACATGACATTTCGGCCCGAACTCAGCAGCTGCGTAAATCGCGCGATCAACACATACTTCAGCCTGGGAACCATGCCGGATACCGACATCACCTGCTACGCGGATCATTCCACGCCCTAGTTGTACTGACCGTGACGGGTTTCGTCGGATTCGCACCAAACACACTCTCCTGGCACATACCACGCCGCGCTGGCAAGCCAGCCCGGTTGCGAGAATTTCAGACGACCACAGCTCGCCCTTTCCGTGCGAGAACTGTTGCAGCACAATGGATGTGACGGTTACGGAATCAGTACGAGCTTGCCCGGTGCGTGTCCGGCGATGCCGACCTCGTGAGCTTTCGCGGCCTCGGCGAGCGGGAAGGTGGTATCGACGATGACGCGCAGCGCGCCGGACCCGGCCCGCTCGACGAGTTCACCGCGGGCGGCGGCGCGGACTTCGGTGCCCGCGTCCTGCCCCGGCCCGTAGCCGAGCAGCTTGATGCCGGCCGCGGCACGTCGTGGCGACCCGGCGATCGAGGCGATCCGGGTGCGGTCGGCCACCAGCTCCAGCGAGACGTCGAGCGCCTCGTCGGTACCGGCGAAGTCGACTGCGGCGGTGATGCCCTGCGGCGCAGCGGAGTTCACCCGGTCGGCGAGCCCAGGGCCGTAGACGACGGGGATGGCGCCGAGCTCGCGCAACAGTGCGTGGTTGCGCTCGGCGGCGGTGGCGATCACCGTCGCCCCCGCAGCGGTGGCCAGCTGCACGCCCATCAGGCCAACCCCGCCGGCCCCGCCGTGGACGAGCACCGTGTCGCCAGCACCTACGCCTGCAGCGTGCAGCGCGTGGACGGCGGTGGTGCCGGTCAGCATCAGCGCCCCGGCCTGGGCCCACCCGATCCCCGCGGGCTTGGTGAAGATCGACGTGGCCTGGACCGTGACGTAGTCGGCGTAGGCGGCCGTCACGGGGTACACGATGACCTCGTCCCCGACCTGCACCCCGGTTACCTCCGCACCAACCTCGGTGACGACGCCCGCGCACTCCAGACCGATCGAGGGCATCGAGGCGGCGACCCCGGCGGCGTCCTTGTGGTCGTCGTCCACGGCGTGGAAAGCCCCACTGTAGAGCTTCCAGTCGATCGGGTTGACCCCCGCGGCCCGGACCTCGACGACCACGCCCCCGGCGGTCGCGCGCGGAGTCGGCACCTCGGTTACGGCCAGCACATCGGGTGTGCCGTAGGCGATTGGACGCACGATTCTGGGCATGACTGGGCTCCTGTCCTGGTGGGGTGGCAGTCGGCACTGCCCCGCGAAGGGTGGCGCGACCTATCGGTTGTCTCATCGGGAGCGGCACATCCGCTGTCGAGAACTCCCGCGGATCAGTATTGACCCACCCAGGCATGATCTGCAGCGCAACATCGGTAAGGAATACTTGCGTGGCACGCAACTCAGGTCCGGCCCGGCTGTGCGGCGAAAGCACCAGCTGAGGAGCCAGTCACCGCAGCCAGGCCGCTGGCCGAGAGCCTCTCGGCGTGCTGAAAGGCCAAGACACCCAGACCAGTTCGGTCCGGCATCGAAGAAGACGGTCGGCGACGCTGGTCATCGAACAACGCGACAGCCTCGTCGAACCGGCCCGCACACCTCGGGATAAAATTCGAGCAACGCCTGCGCGCGACCCCCGCGACGCGCAGATCTTGCGACTCGAGGCCGACAACCGCGCACTCAGCGAACAGCTCGCCCAGGCCAGCGGCAGAACTCACCGAATTCCGGACCCGGGCTCTTGCAGAATCGCCGCCCAGCACGACGAAATCCAGCGACTCCGCACCGCAGCATTCTCAAATCCGACCGTGACCGCCTGCCACCTCCACGGCAGCAGGTCATCGGCCCAGGCCGAAGGGATGCGCCGAGAAACCGAAACCACAAGTACGACAAGCAGATCCACCCCCTACCCAACCGAAGCGAGCCGACAATGACATGGTCGATACCACGAATCACCACCGGTGCTGAACGACACCTGCTCGAGAGCATGCTCGACCGCAACCGGGCCGAATTGGTCAACACAGTGCGCGGTCTGTCCGAAGAAGACGCCCGCCGCCGGCTCGTTGCGTCGATGACAACCCCGATCGGACTACTCAAGCACGCCGCGGTCGCCGAACGGATCTGGTTCCAGCACGTATTGGCGGGCCTACCCAAGAGCGAATGCGACGGCGGCACGACACCGGGCGACGCTAGTTTCGTCGTCGACGACAGCGAGACCTTGGCCGACGTAATCGCCGAATTCGAACGCGCCAGCGACCGTTCCCGCGTGATCGCCGCCGAATTCGACCTCGACGACATCAGGACACACCCGCGCGCCGGCGACGTCAACCTCCGATTCATCTATCTGCTCGCCATCGAGGACTTCGCACGTCACGCCGGCCACGGCGACATCCTCCGCGAGCAGATCGAACATCCCGCCGCGCCGAGCACCGATGTCCCAGAACAGCGCTAGCCGAGCGACCTATGCCGAATCATCCAGACGGAAAAGCAGCACACTCACGCGTTCACGTCGCACGTCTGCACGCCGCGAATCGATGCAGCGCAATCACCGCTGCCGTCGATGTCGTTGCAGGAGCCCCGCTCGGCGTTTCAGGAACCATTGCCATCGGAGTTGTGCGACAGCGGCCAGTTCGTCATCCTTCGCCGGAGGGATCCAAGTCGTACTCATTCGTGAATCCAGGCACAGCGCAGCGCATTACGCGGTCGAGTCAGGGCCCGACCGGCCCGTTTCGGTTACCGCCGATGATGGTCGCCGAGCACGGTCGCTCGCGAACCGCCGCAGTCCGCGAAGATGACTCGACTCGTGACGAAATGGTTGTCCGTGCCGGCAAGCCACCAGATGAGCTCGGCACCCCATTCCGGCCGGGCACGTGAATCCACCGAACAAGTTGCGACGCAGCGGCTTCGACGCCTTCCGCACCTCGACATCAGTGAAGATCCAAGCGGCCCCGGGCGCATCGACAACACCCGCAGCAACGACATCGAGGGCAATGCCGGCCAAGGCGTCGAGCCATATCTCGAGTATCCGCGAGCGGCCTTGTCCGCACCCAATTCTCGGGCCCGGCGCTGTTGTGTCGCCGCGGCCCGGCCGGGGAAGAGGTCATCCGGGCTCCTGGTGTCGGTCGGTGGTGCGCAACGGCGCGCCGACGTGGTGCAGGTGCTTCAACGCCTCGCTGTAAGAGGAGATCAGCCCGGTCTCGTGGTATGGCACGCCGATTTCGGCGCAGTAGTCGCGGACGATCACCCGGGCGTGACGCAGATTCGGCGTCGGCATGCTCGGGAACAAGTGGTGCTCGATCTGATAGTTGAGCCCGCCGAGGGCGAGGTCGGTCAATACGCCACCCCGTACGTTCCGGGAAGTCAGCACCTGCCGGCGCAAGTAGTCGGGGCGGTCGTCGCCGATCAGAGTTGGCATGCCCTTGTGGTTCGGGGCGAAGATGCAGCCCATGTACAGGCCGAACAGCGCTTGATGGACAGCGAGGAACGCGAAGGCTTTCTCGGCGGGCAACACCGCGAACAGTGCGGCCAGATAGGCGGCGAAGTGGCCGAAGAGCAGCGCGCCCTCCAATCCGCGGTGTTTGACGGATCGGTTTCTGAGCGCGCGGACACCGGCCGCATGGAGATTCAGGCCTTCCAGCATCAGTAGGGGGAAGAACAGGAATGCCTGCGCCCTCCCGATGAGACGAGCCACGCCACGGCTGGCCCGCGCCTGCCGTTGTGACCAGACCAGAATGTCGGGTGCGACATCGGGGTCGAGTTCCTCGTGGTTCGGGTTTGCGTGATGCCGGGTGTGCTTGTCCTGCCACCAGCCGTACGCCAGGCCTATGCCTGCGTTGCCGACGAGTCGGCCCACGACCTCCGTCGGCCGCCGCAACCGGAAGACTTGGCGGTGCGCGACATCGTGCATGACGAGGGCGACCTGAGCGCACGTCACGGCCATGAACGCCGCGATCGTGAGCGTCCACCACGAGTCGCCGACGAGAACGAACGCCGCCCAGGCGGCCACGAACGCGATCCCGACGAGGCTGAGCCGGACCGCGTAGTAGAGGGGACGCCGGTTCATCAGTCCCGCGTCGGAGATCCGGCGCAACAGACGGGCGTAATCACCGTCGGCGCCGCCGCGCCGCGATGATCGTGGAAATGACTCGGGGACCAAGGCCGGTGTCGTCATAGATCTTCCTGAGAGCTGGGTCGGAGATGCCACCTCGGCCCGTCCTCTATACCGGCCCGGTCGATGTCGATCGGAGATTTGATTTCAGCGGGAACTGCTCGGTGTGTCGGGGAGGTGACGATTCGAAGCTATCGGCCGGATTCTCGTTCGATGTAAGCCCTTGGTATGACATGGAATCGGACTGCGGTGTGATAGCGAATGCGCACCGCAGACCGAGGGTCTCACTGAGACCTGGCGGTTTTCATATCGCGCAGCCCGCACAGTCTCTTAGGCTGCCCGCACGCCAATCGTGGCACGGCTATCCCGCTGTTCCCCGGCGCGTAGCCGAGCAGATCCTGGGGGCCGCCCATGAGAGGTGGAGCAAGGCGCGGGCGTCTGAGCCCAACCCCGGTGCCGGCATAGATGAGCGTGTCGCCTGGTTGGAGAAGCTCGCCAGGATGATCGGTGTCCTCGCGCTGAGCGCTACCATCCCACAACACCGAATTCGACCGGGCGTGTGCCGTTACTGTGCGTCCAAGCGCATCGTGGTCTCGGCGGCGGGCGGGCCGGTGATCGCGTCGATTATCGAGGCGGCGTAGCGGCGGTATTTGGCGCGGTACGCGGCGTCCACCCGGTCGTTGATCGCACCGTCGACATCGGTGAACGTGACATCGGCGTCGACGCCGGGGGCTTGCAGGTGACCTTTGTGGCGGCTTCGCGTTCCGCGATACCAGGCGGCGGTGGGCCCGTTGACCGAACGGATGTAGACGTCGTCGCCGTCACGGACGGCCCAGATGGTGCGCGGTGTATTGAGGGTTCCGTCCTTTCGGAGGGAGCTGATGCCGATTTCGTCGACGCGCTCGATCGTGTCGAGTTGGGCCGGGGTCCATGCGGTCATGCCGAATCTCCTTCTGGTTCGGTCGGTGGGTCAGGGGCGGACGAGCACCTTGAGGGCTTCCCGATTGTCCATCGCGCGGTAGCCGTCGAGGACTGCCGCGAGGGCGATTTCTCGGTCGAAGACTTTGCCGGGTTCAACGCTGCCGGCCAGGACTGCGGGCAGCAGGATGTCGATGTAGGCGCGGACAGGCGCGGGCCCGCCGGTGAGGGTGATGTTGGGTCCGAACAGGCTGCCGAAACCGACTGGGGCGGACTCGTATTGGGGGACGCCGACACGACTGATGGTGCCACCGGGTCGCACGACACCGATCGCCTGCTCGTAGGCGGGCAGGTGACCGACAGCTTCGATGACGACATGGGTGCCGTCGCCGCGGGTCAGCTCGCGGACGGCGGCGACGCCTTCGGCACCACGTTCGGACACCACATCGGTGGCGCCGAATTCGCGGCCGAGGTCGGTACGGTCCTTGTGCCGTCCCATGAGGATGACCTGTTGCGCGCCAAGTTGTTTGGCCGAAAGTACCGCCAGGAGACCGACCGCGCCGTCGCCGATGACCGTCACTGTGGTGCCGGTGGTGACGCGGGCCTTGGCCGCCGCGTGGTAGCCGGTGCCGTAGACGTCGGAGAGGGTCAGCAGTGACGGGATCAGCGGCGAGTTCTCCTCGACCGGGACCGCGACGAGGGTGCCGTCCGCGAGCGGCACGCGCACGGCCTCGGCTTGGCCGCCGCGGACGTCGCCGGAGTTCCAGAAGCCTCCGTGCCGGCAGGAGGTCTGCAGTCCTTCGCGGCAGAAGTCGCAGGTGCCGTCCGACCACGCGAACGGCGCGATCACGAAGTCGCCCTTCCGCACGGTGCGCACATCGCTGCCGACGTCTTCGACGATCCCGCCCGACGGCATGGGTATGCCACGCTGTCCGGGCACGCAGCCGAAACCGACGTTGTCGCCGAGCGCGGGCGAGTGGCGACGTCGCGACCGCGTGCCCAGGGTGGTCATCACCGTGAACGTGGTGATGCCCACCTGGCCACGGTTGTGCGGCTTCGCGGTTGATTCAGGTGGCAGGCGGGGGTGTCCAGCGCCGTGTGCGTGGGAGTGTGGACGAGACGCCGAAGTCTTGTTTGAGATGTTCCGGGATGGCGTATTGCATGACGCGGCCGCGGGTCAGGGAACTGAGTTCGAAGCGGGTGGTGAGGTGGCCGAGGCGGTCCAGCGCCCATGCGCCCAGCGGGGATTTGTCCTCGATGGTTTCGAGGACTCCGAGCAGGCCGGGCACGGTTTTGACGGCGGTATCCCAAGCGGTGCGGGGTACTTGGAGCCAGTCAGCGCTCGTGTCGCCGATCAGGTAGCGGATGAGGGCGGAGACGACGGGGTCGAAGAGGGTGCCAGGGACAACCTCCTCGTAGAGGTCGATGAGTTGGCGGGTGAGGTGGACGCCTTCGTCGCTGGGACCCATGTAGCGGGTCAGGTAGGTGTCGAGGAATTCTCGAGCGGATTCGAGGTCTTTGGGCGCGTGCGCTTGGTCGACGCCGAGCATTGCGCCGACTACCCGCCATGCGTAGTAGTACGCCTCGGCCCCGTCGACGCTCATGTGGATGTTGAGCCGATGCAGACTGTCGAGGACGAGGATGGAGAACAGCATTTGGCCGCCGATCAAGTCTTCCTGGCAGATCGGCGTGCCGAGGGTGTTGGTGTCCCAACGGTTTTCCCTGGAGAGGTGGTAGCGGATCGATGCGTGCAGCAGCCGGACTTTCTGGACGGCGGGGATGAAGCGGCTGCCTGCTTCGAAGGCGTCGGGCTGCATCAGGTAGACGGTGAACTGCCCGGTCTCGGCCATGCGTTTGGCGGGGTACTCCAGGGAGTGCGTGGCCGACAGCAGTTTCGCGATATGCGGGACGAGGTAGCAGGCGGGCATAGAGGCGAAGGACAGGGCCGTGGAGATGTGCACGTTGTTGTCGATGAAGAACAGCCGGGCCTTCTCCATCTCGCCCCAGTCCACCCAGGAAGGCGGAGCGCTGGTTTCGTGCAGGTATTCACGGGCGATATCGGGCAGACCGTCGGGTAGGGGCGCGCCAACGGTGGAGACATAGCGCATGAGGGTGTTGAACGTGCCGAGCTCGCCACGTTCGAACAACGTGGCCACCGTTGAGTCGGCGAGTTCGTCACCGTATTGCCGCAGTGCGTCCATCGACGTGTGGGTGTAGGTCACCATGGCTCCTTGTGTCGACGGCGAGACGGTGGAAGTGCTTCTGCGGCAAGGTCAATGCCTGCGTGTGGTGGCGGCGTGCGCGAGCTCGGTCAGGGCTCGGGCGGCGGGCGGTGGAACATCCAGGCCGACCAATACGTGTGTGGCCTCCTCGACCCGCTCGCCGATCATCCGTTCGATCAGTTCGGGAGATCCGACACAGCTCATCAGCTCGCGCATCTCCCGGAGATCGTCGGGACCGAGATCGGGTCGATCCAGCAAGGTGTGCAACTGTTTTCGTTGTCCGCGATCAGCGGCCCGCCAAGTCTCGGCGAGCAGGGCAGTCGGACGGCGGGCGCGGAGGTCATCGAGGCTCGCCTTGCCGGTCCGGGCCGGATCGCCGAACAGGCCGAGCAGATCGTCGCGCAGCTGAAACGCCTCGCCGAGCGGTAACCCGTACGCAGAGAACGCTTTCAGCAGCCGGGGATCGGCGCCGGCCAGCGCGCCGCCGATGAGCAACGGCTGTTCGACGGTGTACTTCGCCGTCTTGTACCGGACCACCTTCAACGATTCTGCGGTGTCCGGTGCCGCGCCGGTGCAGAGAATCTCCAAGCACTCACCTGCGATCAACTCCCGCGCCAGCGCCGCCCACAGCGGACGCGCGCGCGACAGATATGCCGCGGGCAGTCCGCTGAGAATGAACAACTGCCCGGCCGACGCCATCAACAGATCCCCGACCAGCATGGCGAGGGCCCTGGCAGACTTCTTGGCGTTCGGGCGCCCGCGCAACGGTGTGCGCAGGGCGATCTGTGCGGTGGGCAGGCCGTGCCGCAGCGGGCTGTCGTCGATGATGTCGTCCTGCACGCTGGCCGCCGCGTGCACCAACTCCATCGCCGCCGCGGCCCGCACGAGCGCGTCACTGTCCGGTTGTCCCGCTGCCCGCCAGCCCCAGTAACAAAACGCCGCCCGCAACCGTTTGCCGTGCGTTGTCGCCACCACGATCTGATCGGCCACCGGCCGCAGTTGCGGGTCGACCGCCAGGAGTTGGTCATTCTCCTGCGCGACGAACTGCTCGAGTGTGGTGTCGATGCGGGCCTTGAACGCAGCGGGGTCGTATCGGTCAGACATCGCGCGGGGTAGCACGTCGCGCCGCAACCCGCTGGGCGAGGATCTCCAGGTGGGCCGGGGGAATTGTGGCATACCTGTCCAATGCCAGCCTGCCGCGCGCCTTCAAATCGGCGTCCGCCGCACCGGCCAGCGCCACCAGGTCCGACCGTCGCAGTAGTCCCCACATCCGGCCGACCATCGGTCCGATGCGGCTGAGTGTCAGTTCGGCTAGACCGGCTGCTAAAAGCACGGCGTCCTCGCCACGAGATCCGGGATGATCCGACTTTTGCGACATGCGACCACGCCTCCATCCACACGACCGGTATCTGACGCCGTGCGGTCCCGAGAACAGGATGGAATGGCCCGGCCAACACAGTGTGACACCGGCTCCACTCGGACACGCCGAGAATCTTGGCCACAACAACAAAGCAGATTCTCGCCCATCACCCAAGATCAGCAGGCTCGCGAAGACTCGGAACCATCCCTATGGTGCCACTGGGAGAACCGCGAACACCGAGGTGTACCAGCACATTTCGTTTTGTCTGGCCCCGCAAGCTCGCGGATGGTCTTGACAGCTACGGGAATCCGGCTTCATCTCGAGCACACCGGACGACCTGAAATCGGCATGTGCGCGTTCGCTGGTGAGTCGACTTGAGCGCAGGCCGCAGCCCGGCTTCGGCGCGCGCCAGCGGCGTGAGCGGATGCCGCGGGTGTGTGAGTCTCGCGTGGTATCCAGGCATCGCTCAGCTGGTTTCGGGCCCGGCGAGGCTGGCGTAGGGCACGGTCCGGTCCCGAGGCCGGGACAGATGCAATGCGGCATGGTAGTAGCCCTCGGTCTCCTTTCCGGTGGGGTCGGCGCCGGTCGCGGCGACGGCCGCGACGGCGTAGCGCTGTTCGTCGGGATCGGTGAATCGACGTTGAACGACCGTGCGTTCCGAATCGACCTCGGTGACCAACCCATGCTCGGCCAGAGCATCGGCGATGGGCTGGTAGGAGCCGGTGCGCAGCACAAACGCGGCGACCCACACCGGCTCCTTTGCGGCGTACAGCAACTGGTGGATGGTGCGGGCGGTCAGGAAGCTCGCGCCACCGGTCACGGTGATCAAACCGGCGGCTCCGGCCGCGCGCAGCAGGGCCGCGGAAGCGGTGTCGGTCTCCAGATTCTCGGAGAAGCCGGCGTCGAGCAGACCCACGGCCAGCGCGTAGTCGATCGCCGGGGCGGCGATATCCAGCCCGACCACCGGCACGGCATCATCACGGCGACGAGCGGCGTAGAAGTCTTTGTCGGACTCGATCAGTTCGGCCGTGTCCAGCGCGGCCATCCCCGGGGAGGTATAGCGGGCGTACAGGTCGGCGAGGGTCAGGTGGTGGTTGAGCAACGCCGCATTGATGCCGTACGAGCAGCACAGGTCCAGCACCGTCACCGGTCCCGATCGTGCGCGTGCCGCGGCCAGACGGCGGAATACCTGTTGGGCATGCTGCGGGGTCTGGTAGTCGAACCGGCCGAG
This sequence comes from Nocardia sp. NPDC049737, assembly GCF_040674755.1. Lineage (NCBI taxonomy): Bacteria > Bacillati > Actinomycetota > Actinomycetes > Mycobacteriales > Nocardiaceae > Nocardia > Nocardia sp. NPDC049737. The sequence goes on from NZ_JBFANH010000008.1 coordinate 150,728, forward strand.
ACCGCCGAAGAACCCCCGAGGATCCGGCTGGTCATAGATGTCGTCGAAAGGTGTTCTGCCTCTAGGGATTTGCGTCATACCTCGATGTTGGCACGGCAGGCGGCAGCAGGTGATCGCAAATGGATTCGCCACACTCGAAGCAGCAGACCGGTATCACCTCCCGAATCCACAGTCGCCGACCGGTCCCATCCTGGGCCTCGGCCCTGCTGAGGTGGCGGCCCAGCGTGCTCGCCGATCCGCACAATTAGCTCGCGGAGGTTGACCAATCTGTCATCACGGGCGAACCCGCGAGCCGCACGGGCTCCGTATATCGACGGCTCTGGCTGCTCGGACATCGGCATTACCGCTCACTCGTTGCAGGTATAGCCAGTGCGCGAGGCCGAGCATGTACGGCCTGACCGCCCCCTGACGACGCAGTTGCACCAGTACCCCTCTGCACCGGTTGCGCCGGCGCCGACACCATCGATAGCGAGCAGACAGCCACAAGCCCATCCGGAAGCTCTACACGACATGCCGCTCTGCCCCGGGCCGTGCCCGCTACAGAACCGAAATGGTTCGGATTAATACACAAACGCAAAGAATCCGCAGGCCATTGACCTGCGGATTTGTCATTCAGTGGAGCTAAGGGGACTCGAACCCCTGACCCCCACATTACGAGAACTCATGACTACCACAGACAACTACGAACGACTCTACTGTCGGAAAAATATCATCTGACCAGCTCATACGACGACAATCGACTACTGAGGACCATCGAACACACATTCGGTAGATCGCTACGTTGGTGGAATTTGTTGGGACTTAGTTGGGAGCATCCTGCGGCTGGCATCGGCGTGTCTAATCCGTGACACGCCACGACTTTCCATCACTGGTTAACCATCAGCTACGCGGACCGGGTTTCTCACCTGGTTTTGGCAGGGCGGCGGTAGGCAGCGGTCAATGCGGTAGGTGCGGCGGTTTGGCTGTGACGGCTGACGGCGAGTTCGCCGGTGTAAGCACAGAGTACGGCTGCACCATCGGTTTGAAGGTGGCTCACGCGACGCTGACTCACCGAGACCAGGCCGCACACCGGCTTTGCAACGACGGGATGGCACACAGCTCGCGGCGCTGACATCTGGCCACCACAGGGTGACAGCCCTTGCGTTACAACCTGATACGGCCCTTACCGCAGGTACGATGAAAGGTTCCGTCAACTCGCCTCACAGAAACTGGCAACCAGCGCAATAAGATGAGCAGCTACCGCGAGAATCCACCGGCATTCGCATCCACCTTTGATGCCGTGATAATCGTCGCCGAAGAGATCGCATTTCGAGACAAAAGCCCGATAATCCCAGAGCGTATCGCAAGAAAACTCAGGGAACACGGAATGCATTCGAGCCTACATAGTTTAGGCACGCGCGATCCGCTCGCATTCATGACTTTAATTGCAGAAGCTGCCCCCAAGTACCTATCAAGAGCGGATGACGTGTATCGGGAGCTTGAGCGCACCTGGTTGCTGGAGAACCCGCCGACACCCCGATCTGGACTGCGCGAACTCGTGCTTCACCTTTGTGCATCCGAAAAACCAATCGTATTCGCCTCTACTAAAAGTGCGGATGTCGCTCAAAGTGCAATCCGAATCGGCCTCAAGCTCGCGACCGGATATTCAGTGGTCGGACGGCAGGAATACCGCAAGACTCCCGACGCGTTCGGGGATTCTGTCAAGAACGCCGTGCAGTCATTTCCAGCCGGTACACGCAGCATCGTAATCGCGCACCGCAAATTAGCCGCACACAGCACCATCGAGGCAGTGACGCCGGACTTGATCCAAGTCGGCCAAGAGATGACAAAGGAAACCATCGACAGCAGGGCTCCGATCGTGGACATAATTGATCTTGCACTCGAATGTCAACTCATGGACTCCGAGGTTGCCAAGCTCGGCAAACTCAAGGTCGTCCGGGATCGTATTGTTGAAATAAGACGGAAGCGGCACGCAAAGGGTTTGACCAGCGAAGAGTTGGCAGAACTTGGTGACCTCACGGGCGGTCTACGCATTGTTAGCAACGCTCAGTCATTCGGGTTTATAGATGAGCAGATCGGTGCTAGTAATGCTCGGCGAATCAGCGCCACGCGAACGCTCGCAGCCAAGGGGCAACACCTTCTTGAAGTCGTCTCGATCGACGCCACACTAATCGAGATTGAACTCCGGAACTGGCTCATCGTTCACCGCAGTCGAGAGTTCCACCCTAGCGAGCGAATTACATTCGGACAAACAGTACAGCTAGCTGAGAACAATGGATTTCCCGGCGGTCTGGTCAGTCGATTGCGAACTTTCAATACTTTGCGGAATAGCGCAGTCCACCACCTCGCGCGTGGAGGGGCTTCATATGAGGATCTTATGGACCAGTACATGGAAGATTGCTCACTCTTGTTCGATATCAAGGACTTCGTGTTCGAATCAGCCCAACCGATCGGCGTTGATACGGCCGGTCTATATTGAGCCTTTCAGTGTCTGAGTTCGCCATATACTGGACCTGTATCAGCATGCAGCAAACTCCAGCGGCGCGGCAGAGCTCACTTGCTAACAGGTTTCGGCGGGCGAGACCATAGTCATATATTATTTAGATATGCCGCTTCAAGTGCGCCTCGAAACTGTTACTTTCAGCGACCATACAGTGGTCAGTCTGCCGCCTGCTGGGGTCCTTGTCCTTGTCGGCCCTAATAACGCAGGCAAGAGCCAGGCACTACGCGATATTTACGAGCACTGCCAACAACCCAGGTCTGGACGCTGCGTTGCGGGTGTGACAATCCGCAAGAGTGGCACTCGAGATGACTTTGAGACGTGGGTAACCAATAATGTCCCTAGGCGTAGACAGGGGTCAGACTTAGAAATGTACCATGCGCCCAATTGGATGACTAACACTCTTGAGCAATTTGGCAAGCTTTGGAATGCCGAAACTGGCAGCCTTGAGCAAATGCGAGATATGTTTGTTTTTCACGCCAATGCGATGAATCGCTTAACAGGTGCCAACAGTACCAGCAATCTGGATTACGCTCAGGAACCGCCTGTTAGTCCGCTCCAAAAAGCGTATCTCGACGGCTCGCTTGAGCGTGCATTTGATGAGATTTCACGGTCAGCGTTCGGATTGAGAACTGTCGTTGACAGGCAGGGTGGCTCGCGCGTTAGCCTGCGTGTAGGACTTGCAAAGCCGGATTTCACCCACGAAAATGGAGTCCCTGATCAAGAATACCTTCATAAGCTACATGTCATGCCACTTATCGACGATCAGGGCGACGGCATGAAAAGTTTTATGGGATTAATGATTCACGTTATGGCTGGGAATCATTTTATAACCTTAGTAGACGAGCCGGAAGCCTTTTTACATCCACCACAGGCGCGGATGTTGGGGAAGCTGCTTGCGCAGCGTAGCGTAGACGATAAGCACGTCGTGATAGCCACGCACAGCAGCGATATCGTCCAGGGGGTGTTGAACGCAGAGGTGCCGTCCACCATCGTGCGAATCACACGGAATGGCGACCACAACGAGGCCTCGGTACTTCTTAATGAAGATCTCACCGACCTCTGGAATGACCCCCTGCTTAAACATTCCAACGTGCTCGATGGCCTATTTCACGATGCTGTAGTTATATGTGAGGCTGATTCAGATTGCCGACTTTACTCGGCAGTTCTGGACAGTATCCGAAACGAAGGTACAAAGTTGCCAACCTCCCGTATGCCTGAAATACTTTTCGTTCCTAGCGGAGGCAAACAACGGTTACATACATTAGTTAGGGCCCTCAAGGCGGTGTCAGTTCCGGTGTTCGTTATTGCCGATTTCGATTTGCTGCGCCAAAAGGAAGATATCAATCGCATATTGAATGAGTTGGGCGAAGATTTCTCATCTATCGAGAAATCGTATAGAATTCTCGACTCCGCGTTGCGATCTGCCGAGGAGAAACTTACTCATGCAGACCTCCTCGGCACATTTAAAAGCGCAATAGATTCTATGCCCGACCCACTGGACCGAAAGTCTTTGAATAGCTTGAAGGGGCTACTCAAGATCAACTCGGGATGGGACAAGGTGAAACGGACAGGATTGGCTGGGGTACCCCAAGGAGATCCTTACCGGGCCTGCACGGAACTTGTGTCGGCCCTTCGCGACTTCGGAATATTCGTCGTTCCGGTTGGTGAACTTGAGAGATTCGCTCCACAAGTATCGGGCCATGGACCGAGTTGGACATCCGAAGTGCTAGCTCGAAAGTTGCATGAGGGACGAAATCTTCCCCAGCTACGCGATTTCGTTCTTGATCTGTATAACAGGGCGCAGCAAGCTGCGATCGGGGAAAGCGCTCGCGATTCGGACACCACCTCGCAGTAGCTCTAACGACTACCCGGATCTTCTACACGCTGGACCTGAAGCAGTGTCGCGGGCGGCAAGCCCCGGAGGGGTGCGGCAGCATTTCGGAACGGAGCCGACCTGATCAACTCCGCGGTGGTGTGTGCATGGCCCGTGGTGGAAGTTCGGCTCCCCATCCTGGCGTCTGGTCCGGGGTGCCCGCCTGGGAGCGGAGTGGGAGGGCGGGCACCCCGGGCGGCGCGCGCATGCGCGCCGCTCTTGATCTTCGTAGAGGGAAATTCGGCAAGTTCTCTTACTTGGGGTTTCCGGCTTCTTTCTTCTTTTCTTTCTCTTACGGGGGTCTCCCAATCTTCTTTCACTCTCTACATGAAACCATCAAGCTTGCGGCACAACAGATTTCGCGGGACGGTTCGGGAATCCCGCTCGATCCGCGACGCACCCCCGGCAGGCACCCCGCACGCAGGGTTTTAGGGTTGGGGTAGCCGAATCCGGCACAGCGGGGCTCAGTATTCCAGCGCTACTCGCCACGGTGTCGACCCTCACGTTCGCGTTCGGCCCGTTCACGTTCGCGCTGCTGATGTATCGACCGGTCCCGTTCGGACTCGGCGTGTGCTCGGGCCTGGTCAACGTTAATCATCTTGGGCGGTTCATTGCTGTTGAGTCCGAGAATGCCCATTATCTGCGGCGATAGCCCATTCTCTCGTGCTAGTGCTCGCGCGTTGTTGCGTTCCTGTATAGCTCGCGCTCGGGAGTTTTCGTGTTCCTGCTCCGGCGTTCGTTGCGGTGCGGGTGGCGGTGCTGGGGGTTCTTGTGCGCGTCCCGGTTTAATCTCAAGACTGGGCATCTCCACCGTTTGCGCGTCACGGTCAGCGCGGGTGGGTGGTTGCGCGTTATTTCGGTTGTCTTCTCGGGTGAGTATCTGCGCCCAGGTCGGAAGTTCCCGCACTACCCGTGTGGCAGGCTCGGGTTCGACCCTGGCACGTTCGTCTCGCGCCTTATTCTCCCGTACCTGCTCGTCTCGCTCTTTTGTTATTCCTCGCTGCTGAGGTTCTTTCTCTTGAGCGCGTTCGTCTTTCGCCTTGGCTTCCCGCGCCCGCACGAGTTCCCGGATCTTTCCTAACCGTTTACGTGCACGGTCGGCACGCACCAGCTCGTAAGCCCTGATCAATTCGAGCTGTTGGGACACGAGGGATTGCCCGAGTCGTATCGCCCGCGCCGCATCGGCGCGGGAAACGATCTCGTGACGGAACCTGCCGGGAAAGTCACGTTCCAATGCGTGCATGTCCTCGCGCACTTTATCCGGGACTTTTTCACCTTCGACCGTTTCCCATGTGCTGTGAGTCAGCTGCCTGGAGTCGAGTCCTGCCCGCTCTTTTTGTAACTGCTCTCGTGCATCCCGTTCATTGACCCGTCCGGATTTGCGCTCCACACCGCGCGTGCCTCGGCCTTCGGTCCGGGCCGAATCCAGAATACGAGCACCTTTGCCGGTTTCTATCTTGAATTGCCGCACCCATCCTTTTTCAGGGGTTTCGCCGCGTATATGTGCCCGCCCGAGTTCGAAATACAGACCCTTTTCGTAGTTGGACAGCTCTGATCGGATGGCGTCGTATTCGTCGGGCACGGCTGTACCCACCCCCGTTTATGCAGTGTTAGATCAGTTCTTTGTGCGGTTTCGGGCTCCCCGCATGTCGCGAGCAGCCGACGTGATCACGTAATCCGCCATGTCTGGACCATCATCTTCGAGGAACAAGTAATCCGACATGGAGACCAGACTTCTGACATCCTCGCCGTTGCCGTCGTCTACGGCCGGACTGAAATCGGTATACAGTGGTGCGCCGCTCCACTCGGGGCGGTTAGTCCATTTCATCCCGGCACGTCGAACAAAGCACTCACCGTAGAATCGGATGAATCGGTCCGCAGCTTCCCGATTTGCGAGTGCAAAGAACCCTTCGCGGTCGCGGAAGAATTCTTTGACGGCCTCCAAGATCTCTTTCGTCATTGGCGGCTTCCACCATGTATCCGCATAATCAGCGACGCCGGGTGTTGTTTCGGTAAGGAAAGCTCGTATCTCCGATTCCATCCGCTCCGGCGCAACCCAATCCAAGAACGCTTGGGTTTTGTCATCGAATTCGATATCGAAACCGATCTGTTCGTCATTTCCCACGCCGATCATCCCTCCGTATGGTCGTCACTGTCCGTGCCCGGTCAGTCTCTCATCTCACGGTGAAAGGTAGAGCCGTTCATTCGGTAGGCGCTGAAGGCCGGTGGTGTCGCCTGGAAGCACATTTACCGCGTCGACGTAGTGACGTGCCCGATGCTCTTCGATGAAAGTCAGTGCGGCGGTCAGACATGCGGCGAAGTCCATCCGCACCCCGTGCACGAACACGCTCAGGTGTACGTCGGGTACGTCCGGTAGCGGGGAAACCTGTTCACTCATGACGTCCCTCGTAATCGGTCGGTGCTGGTGCAGGCTACGAACTTGGTTGGCGTGATCAGGTCACACGCCAGAGCGATAGCCCGGACGCGGCTGCTGAAGTGGGCCATGCTCGGCGCGATAACCGCTGCCGCTCCCTTGCCGCGTGCCGTCCCGACGATGAGAGCTGTCGGCATGAACGTGTCATCACCAATGGTGACCAACCCAGTCAGGGCGTAACCGCGTCGCTGCGCCAACTCGGTGATCACTTGCTCGTCCCGCAACCGGTGCGGGCCGCTCACATCGAGGGAAAGAACACCGATCGCCTTCGGCGCCAGGGTATTTACTGTCATGGCCGCTGCGCCTGTGTCGGGGGGACCGGTGCGGAGTCATCGGGCATGAAGTCGTCGCCGTCATTCACAACCCGAACCCCGATCCACGGGCACGGCAACGGTGACAGCATGTCCGTGATGCCGTAGGGGTCGCCGATCTTCCCGTCGACCAGCGGGGCCATGGTCATACAGAACCGGGACGGGCACCGTACGGATTCCAACTCCCCGGTCTTGCCGTTGAAGCTCCCAATCCCGCACATCGAGAGTTTGAGCCACGGCCCACAGTCACATTCAGACATGAGCAGCCCACCTCCGCACGGGCCGATACCGACCCGAACACGCTCGAATCGCATCGACCACTACAAGCCCGGACGGCCGGAACGTGCACCGTGGCGGTTCGATCCAGCGTCGGAACTGTGTGCCTTGGTCGGCTGGCGACGGTAACGCCACGGTGCCGCCCTCTCGTATGACCTGGACATCGAGGCGGTACATCTCGGCGAACAGGCGTACATCATCCGGGATGTCCGGTCGAATCAGGAATGTCCACCTGTTCTGGCGTGGGTGTGAGCACACCGGGCCAACGTCCGAACCTCGCTGCTGCATATGGGTTTTCACGGACTGGCCGAGGCGAGCGGGCATGGTCAGCGCCCCTACGTGCTCGACCTTCATCACGATTCGGCCGAGCTGAGGCGGGTCGACGTTCGCGGGCAGATCGCATGCCCGCCTGTAGAAGTGGCAGCGGGACATCGCGGTATCGCCAAAAGGTGTGTGGTCCATCGGTTTAGACCTCTGCGTCGGGTTCGGTGTGGGTTTGCTCGGGTTGCCACTCGTGTAGAGCGTTGATGCACTGCTCGATGACATCGCGACGGCGGTCGACCGGCCATGGGATCGGCGGGCCAACGAATGCTGGGCGGCGTGGTAGATCTGGGCTGGACATCGTGACTCCCTCAGTACGGCGGCTAGTTGCACCCGTCCCGAATGTTGGCGTGCCGATGAGGGCACGGGAATCGGCCGATATCCGGGTGATGAGCGCAGTGCACGGGCGTCGGGCTTCTTGATGAAACGTCGGCTGACGTGCACTGAGTAGTAGTCTCGTGTCAGAAGGCTTGACACAGAAGAAGTTCAGCGTCCACTAGAGTCCACAGATCGGTGCCGCAGATCCATGGATAAGCCCGGCTCACTGCTTCGGCTGGCCCGCGAATCACAGGGGGTCAGCCTGTCGGCTGTCGCGGCCAGGACTCACTTCTCCAAGTCGATGCTCGGCATGTTGGAGAATGATCAGCGGGACGTGAAGCCGGAGCACATCGTTGCCTACTCGCGTGCGTTGAACATCCCCGTATCAGCCTTGACGGCACCGCCGGATGACCCGATCCGGCTGGCTCATGAGTGGCTGGTGTCCGATTCCGCTCCGGTCACTCACTCGGCGGTTGGGCACCGGGTTGGGCGTTCACTCGCCGACGATGTTGAACAGCGCGTTATTGACCTCCGCCATCTCGACGACTCGGTCGGCGGCAAGGATCTGTTCCCGCTGGTCGTCAAGGAGCTTGAAGACCTCCGAACGGTGATCAACGAATGCAGCTATGCCGAGGACATCGGCCGACGACTCTTGACGGCGGCTGGCGAGCTATCGCAGCTCGTTGGATGGGTCGCCAGCGATGCCGGGTACTACGGGCACGCCAAGTACACCTACCTGGACGGTGCGAAAGCGGCTAGTCAGGCAGGGGATCGCATACTCACGGGCCAACTGCTCTCGAGCTTGAGTTATCAGATCGCGAACGTCGGCCACCCGGATGAGGCAGTCCTTCTGGCCCGCACTGCGGTCAAAGGAGCACAGGGGGCCACACCGGTGGTCGCAGCGCTGCTGACTGAGCGCGTGGCATGGGCCGCGGCCCGCGCCCGGGATCGTGATGGGGCAATGCGCGCCCTAGACACCGTGGACGACACCTATGAGCGTCGGACAGCTGCTGTCGAGGAACCCGAATGGGTGTACTGGGTGGACCGATCCGAAATCGATGTGATGGCGGGTCGATGCTTCGTGGAACTGGGTGATCCGTCGCGCGCCCGGCCTTTGCTGCAACAGGCGATCGACAACTATCCGAAGGAGCGAGCGCGGGAGGTCGCGCTCTATCAGACTTGGCTGGCGGAGTCGTACGCGCGAAACCGAGATTTCGACGCGGCGCAGGAGACTATCGGAGCTGCCCGGAAGGCTACGGATGGTATTCATTCGGCGCGGTTGGAGCGGCGGGTTGTTGAGATTGAGCTGATGCTCAACGGGCGCGGCGGCTGGTAAACCGTCCCCGTCCGGTCATTGATCGGAAGTTGTTGGTACACAATCAGTTTCGGTCGGATCCGGGCTAACCCCCGGGCGGGGGTATGCTCGATGGTGCCGTCTTGTTTGTGAGCGATACGTGTTAGTGCGGCCCCCGCGCGGTAGAGCGCTTGCATTGTCACCGAATCCTTTTCGCGTGTAGCGCCCGTGGCGTCGACCCGGCGGTGTCACCCTTCTTCTGAATCCTTGTTCCGGTAGCGGATTTTCCGATGCGGATGCCTTGCTGTTTGCGTGTGATGCGCGCGGCCGGTTGGGCGCCTTCTACTGACGGACAAGGAGATTCAGTGCTGAGCAGGTCTATCAGGCGGCAGTGCCGATGCATGGCATGGAGTGTGATCCACGCGACATGCGTTGAGGTTTCCCATGATTTGTGTGTGGGTTTGTCGCGGGCTTGCTTGACGCGTGCTGGTGGGACGGGTCCAATGGAAGTGCCAGGGGATGGCTTACGGATCGGTGTTGGGAGAAAGGAGGTTGTTCCGGTGACGCCGGGTTCCGGCCTGCCCTGGTACGAATCGGTCGAGTGGCACCCGATCATGGGTGAGTCCCGATTCATGCGCGGAAGTGTCCGTGCCGCTGAGTGTTGCGCGGTACGTGATGGTGTGGTTTGCCCGCGCGATTTCTGTTGTCCTGCCATGTGCTTGGAGGCTGTGACCTCGCGTGGACGTATGTCCTGGGCAATCGATGGCACACCGCGAGTGTGGGTAGGCGACACATCCGCGGTTCATCGGGTGATCATGGTTGCAGGAGAAAAGGAGGTGAGAATTATGCGGAAAGAATTACATATCGGTAATTCCGGATAATTTTTGTGAGCTGTCCCCCCGCGCCAACGAGGGGACAGCCGTGAACGAAAAAGAAACTCCAATGCGATTGATGGTCGGTGTTGGAGTCCCCTCTTATCACTTGTCGCAGAAACAGAGGTTCTGCTGTGTCCACAGTAGTGCATGGGGGCGTGCGTGGAAAGTCGGACGGTGCTGTCAGGTGTGGGGAGCTGGCGGGCTGGTGCCCAGGTACTGGGGTGTGTTGCGGGGCGCGTGGTCCGCCGGTTGTGCTGGTCATGAGCCCTTGACGGCGCGGTTGTCGTGCCGTGTCGTGACCGTCTGTGAGGTTGCTGACGGTCTTCTTCGAGACACATCAGAACAGAACCCAGAAAGGCTACGCCCTTGACTACCGAATCACTGAAAGATCAAAAGGACCCACGCAAGGAATATCGGTTCCCGGTGCCGTTCGAAAGTCATTTCCACGCTGGTCTCTACCAGTTGGGAGAGGTCCGTGCGGATACCGAATATACCGGTGATCCGAACCGGGTGGGACCGCACAAGCGCGACCCGGTGACCGGATTGTTGCAATGGAAGATCACCGTGAGTGATCCCGCCGTACGCAACGCCCGCCGCGCCAGCTACGAAATCACCTTGCTGGCGAATGAGGAACCGGTACCCACGACAGCGGAGATCGGAAACAACCTCCGGCCGATCACGCTGACCGATGTCACGCTACAACCCCGGACCGCTGGTCAGAACGAATTCAAGTATCTCGACTACACCGTGCGCGCGACCGGGTATGCCCCGGCTCCCGGCCCGCGCTCGAGCGGTTCGACTGCGAAAAGCGCCTGATCTCAGGCGGTGACACACAAAAGCGGGGTGGGTCCACTCGTCTCATGAGCGGACCCACCCCGCACAACCCTACCGATCGCGTGATCGTAATCACCTGTAGGGCAACAACATTCATACACATCATTTGAAGAAGGGTTTGATCATGGTTCGCTCTGCGGAGTATCAGAAACCTCCGTCCCCGACACCCACGGTGATGGATGAGCTCGGGAAGGCAGTGTTCTACGCGCTGGAAATGACGGTATTGGGGTTGGCGCATCTGCTGTGGTGGGCGGTGCTGTTCCCGATGATCTCGCTACCGCTGGCCGGTGCGGGTGCATTGTGGTGGTGGCGAGGCTGGCCCTATGCCGTTGGGGCGGTGGCATTCTCGGTCGCGGGATGGGTGTGGTGGTGGGCTTGGTGGCCACGCTCGTGGCGGCGCTGGGTGTGGGGTCGGATGACCTCACGCTATCTGTCGTGGAAGCGGTACAAACGGCGCTGGCAGACACTGACCGCGATCCACGGCCTGACCAAGATCCTCGACAGCGGCGTCCAAACCCCCCGATTGGTGAGGACCACTATCAGTGACACCGCCGATGAACTGGTGGTCAAGCTGGTCGGCGGTCAAACCGTGGCGATGTGGGCCAAGCAGTCCGATGCGCTGCGCCACGCCTTCGGTGCGGTCGGGGTCCGGGTGCGTAACGCCGAGTCCGGGTTCGTGCGGCTCCAAGTCATCCACACCGATCGCCTGATCGGCCCGATCCCGTTGCCTCGGGTGGTACCGAAAACCGTTGATCTGGAAGCACTGACGATCGGGCTGACCGAACTCGGGGAACCCTGGCGGTTGCGGCTGCTCGGCAATCAAGTCCTCGTCGCCGGAAAGACGGGCTCGGGTAAAGGGTCGGTGGTGTGGTCACTGATCGCCGCACTTGGTCCGGCCATCCGCGACGGGCGCGTCGTGTTGTGGGTCATCGACCCGAAGGGCGGAATGGAGTACGGGGCGGCTCGGGAGTGGTTCGCGCGCTTCGCCTACGACAACGGCCCCATGGCGCTGGAACTGCTGCGGGACGCGGCGGCGTTGGTGCAATCCCGGGGTGTGCTCTACATGCCCCGAGCCGAACGCAAGATCACCCCGACCATGGCCGAACCCTTGGTCGTGGTGATCATCGATGAAGCCGCGAGCCTGACCGCCTACTACAGCGACCGCAAGATCAAAGACGAGATCACGCGGTTGATGGGGGTCGTGCTCACCCAGTCGCGGGCGGTGGCGGTGCCGATGGTCGGATGCCTGCAAGACCCGTCCAAAGACGTCCTCGAACTCCGGCAGCTATACCCCTACCGGGTAGGTCTGCGGATGAGTGAGCCGACGCAACCGAACATGCTGTTCGGCCAGAGCGGGCGGGACCGGGGCGCGCTGTGTGATGAAATCCCCGAAACCACCCCCGGCGTGGCCTACATCGAGCACGAGACATCGGTGGAAATCACCAGGGTTCGCGCCTATTGGGTGACCGATGACGATATCGAGTGGATCATGCGCACCTATCCACCCTGCCCCGCCATCCTGACGGCACACCCCGACTCGAGGACAACCCCGACGCGGCGTGAACCGGCCTCACCTCATCGTGAAAATCACAGGTAGCCTGGTATAAGCCGCGCCGGGCGACAGTACGAAACATCCTCTGCGAGCGGCATTCTCATTCAGCGCGGGTAGCGCATCTCAATCTTTGATTCCAGCGCGGGTAGCGCATCTGGAAAATCTTTCGGCGCGGGTAGCGCCTGGTGGCTGTCGTACCGGCGGCGTCACATCCAATCTTTGAAATCTGTTCCGGCAGTAGTTCTTTCGTTCTCTGCGGCATCGCGCCGATGTCTGTGCTCATTCGGTGCGTCCGGCGCGGTGCCGCGTTCTACTACGGGACAGGTGGATCTCATGACAGACACGGTCGATGACGGCCAGACACACGCCAACGAGGACGACGAGCAACCATCTCGGCGGGGGCCGTCGTTCGATGAGGTGGCGGTGGAGACCGCGAAACGGTTCGGGGTGTGTATCCGGCCGATGGTCCTCGAACGCACCGACACCATAACCGGGGCTATCTCGCATATCCCGGTGCCGTGCGGCAACACGATGGAAGGGGTGTGCCCGGCGTGCGCGAAGAAGGCAAAAGCGTTGCGGCTGGCCCAAATCCGGGAAGGCTGGCATTTGGACCACGAGCCCGAAATCCCGCGTGCGCGACCGAGTTTCGATCAGACGGGACTGATGGCGTATCGTGCGGATCTGATCGCCGAGTGTGAACGGGTCCGTGCCGGGGAAGCCGGGCACCTGGGCGAGATTCCGGAATTGCTCGCTGACATCGCGTGGGCGGATAAACAACTGACCGCGTTGGGGATGCGAGGCAAAACACCCGCACCCGAAGCGGTCGACGCCAGCGACGACGGCACCGACGGGGATTCTGATTCTGATTGCGGGGATGGTGAGCAGGATTCCGGGCGTGCCAGGTCGACTCGTCGCCGTCCGGATGTGCCGGAGTTGCCGCGTAATCCGATTCAGAACCGCACGATTGGGCGCGAGTACGCGGGCAAGTTCAAACCGTCGATGATGATCACTCTCACGCTGGACAGCTACGGGCGCGTGGATTGTGACGACGGCACTCCCATCGATCCTGACAGCTACGACTATGAGCGGGCGGCGTGGGATGCGATCTGGTTCGCGCGGCTGTTCTCGCGCTGGATACAGAACCTGCGCCGCGTGGTCGGCTGGAACGTGCAGTACTTCGCCAGCGTCGAACCCCAACGACGCGGCGCACCGCACGTACACATCGCAATCCGCGGCGACATCCCGCACCGGATCATCCGACAAGTCACGGCCGCGACTTACCACCAGGTGTGGTGGCCCAGACCTGAACGCATGCTCTACGACGGAGTGCGGGTGCCGCTGTGGGACCGCGAGGCCAAGACGTTCGTCGACCCGGATACGCGCACACCGTTGCAAAGTTGGGATGCCGCGATGGAAACCACCTGGGATCACGAGGACCCTGCGCATCTGGTGTGGTTCGGTATACAGGTCCATTCCAAAGGCATCCTCGGCGGCACAGAGGAAGCCACCCGCCACATCGGCTACCTGTGCAAGTACCTCACCAAATCGGTCAGTGAGGTTCTGGAGGCGAAAACTCCTCGGCAACACGCCCATTACGACCGGCTACACCAAGCGCTGTGCCGCACACCATGTTCGGAACGGTGCGCGGTGTGGCTGCTGTACGGGATCGTCCCCAAAGGCGCGAAATCCAGGATGCAACCCGGCCGCTGCAAGGCACGAGCACACCGACGCGAAACCCTGGGCCTGCCCGGTAACCGGGTACTGACCTCGGAACTATGGACCGGGAAAACCCTCGGCGACCACCAAGCCGACCGGATGGAATTCGTCCGCGCCACCCTCGCGGCGGCAGGGATCGACAAACCCGCCCCCGACCCGCACCGCTACACCTGGTCGAAACTCGCACCGGGCACCCGAATCCCATCATGGGCACATCTGCTCATGGCCGCCATCGCCCAACGCATCGCCTGGCGCGCCGAATACGACCGGGCCATACTCGCCGCCGAACCTCCACCCGGCCCGGAGAGATCGACCGCCATCCAACACAGCTAATCTGGAGCAATCAAATGAGTATTGATCTTCCTGCCGGTCCGGGGTCTTCTGAACACGCACGATCATGGCCGGTTCGACAGTGGGCCACCACTAAAGCCGCTGCGGCGCACATCTGCGTACATCCCGAAGTGCTGCGCCGCTGGAATCGCAATCGTGACAAGTACCCGTGGCTACCGCGACCCAAGCGGGTCGGAAAGGATTTTCGGTGGGATTTGAACGCGCTCGACGCGGCGCTAGAGGCACGCACCGACGAGTGAACCGCGCCGCTGAGAAGATGCGGCGGTGAGGCGGGGCAGACCGGCCCGCCCTATCGGCGTCCCCGGTACGCCGATGCTGACCGAGTTATCGGCCGGGCACTGGGAAGCGCGGATACTCGTCCGCGACGCCTCCGGCAAACGGCGTGACCTGAGACGGGTCTCCCCGGTCAGGCTCGACACACGCGGCCGAAAGATACCCGACCGCAACGGGTCTCACGCTCTGGATTCGGTGATGGCGGCTGCGGCGGCTATCCGGGTGGACCTCGGCGGGGAACTGTCGGACTCCACCACGGTGCAACAGCTGTGGATTCTGTACCGGGGCTATCTGGTCGAACAGGGCCGCGCGGGCAGCACATTGGAACGCTACGACGTGGCAGCGGAACTGTTCACCACCGCGTTCGGGCAGCGGCGGCTACTGGAGGTCACCACGTCATCGGTTGAGGCATTCCTCAAGCAGGTCGGCGCGGCAAAAGGCCCGTCTTCGATGCGGACCGGCCGCAATGTCTTGTCGGGCATGTTCCGCTACGCGGTGCGTAAAGATACCCTCACGGTCAACCCTGTCCGTGAGTCGGAGATGGCGAAGAACGTGGAGGCCAAGGGCCGTACCGGCGGCGCACGTGACATCACCATTGATGAACTGCGGTTCATCCTCGTGGCGGTGCGGACTTCGCAAGTGCCGTGCCCGCGCAAGCTCTCGCGCGCCGAGCGCAGCCGGAAAACTCCGGTGAAGGCGTACACCCCGCCCACGGTCGCGGACTACTGCGACAGTGCCGATCTGGCCGATGTGGTAACCCTGCTGGCGGCAACGGGCTTGCGGCGCAGTCAGATTCTCGGCGTGCTCTGGACTGACATTGATCTCGAGGCCCGGACTCTGCGCAGTACTGGCAAGGTCGTGCGCGTCAAAGGTGAGGGCCTGGTACGCATAGACCGCGACGACGACCCCAAGAACCGCCGGGGAACAATCGCCCTGCCTGACTTCGCCGTCGAGATGCTCAAGCGGCGCAAAGCGGTACTAGCGGCCCGCAAGCTGGCCGCCCCGCCGGACCCGGACACACCGACACTCGACCTGGTTTTTCCCTCGGCCGTGTGGACGCTGCGCGATCCCCAGAACGTCGGCCACGAATGGCAGCGGGTACGCGAAGCGCTGGGCATGGCCGATGACATCACCGCGCACAGCTTCCGCCACGCCGTCGCGACGATTCTCGATGACGCGGGCCTGTCGGCACGGATCACCGCTGACGTACTCGGCCATGCGGACCCCGCCATGACCCAGCGGCGTTACATGGCACGCGGGCGAACTCACCACGCGGCGGCGGAAGCACTCGAACGCGCCGTCAATGGTCCGGGGAATTAGTTGGGAGTTTGTTGGAGGATTGGCCGCTTCCGGGTCGTCTCACCGAACCAAAAAGCGGCCCTCACCTGCGAAAAGAGTGGAGCTAAGGGGACTCGAACCCCTGACCCCCACACTGCCAGTGTGGTGCGCTACCAGCTGCGCCATAGCCCCGAGTGGGTTGCCGTCGGGTTTCCCTGACTGCCTGAACGAAGTTACACCACTGGCGTGTCGGCAACCAAATCGCCTCGATTCGGGGGGACGTAGGGGGTTGTCCAACAACACTATCGAACGCATGTTCGATAGTGTTGGTCTCTAGTGCGTCAAGATTCTTGCCAGGGTTGCTCGGTTTGCGCTCCGGGCACATCGAGCCGGGGAGGAGTCGGTCTGTGGCGCGGTCACAGCGGTTGAAGCCTCCGGTCGAGGACAAGGTGCGGGTGGTGTTGTCGGTGTTGACGGAGAGATGAGCGCGGCGGAGGCAGCACGGGGGCGGATGCAAGTACGGCGTCGGTGGGCAACTGGAAGCAAGTCTTGCCCGAGGCCGGGACCAAGGCGCTCGGCCGGAACGGGCATGTGCAGCTTGCTGATCCGAGTGCGACCCCGCGGTAGCGAGCTGAAATCTAGCAACGCTAGACAAGCTAGTGGACGAATGCTACCGTTGCTCCACTATCTAGCGCTGCTAGACATAGAATTCACCAGGAGTGTACCTGACATGACCTTCACCATCAATGAACAGCAGTTCCTCGCGGAGGCCGGGATCGGGCGGCTGGCCACGGTGTCGCCCGACGGCGTTGTGCAGAACAACCCGACCAGCTATCGGGTGAACGCCGACGGCACGATCGACATCGGGGGCATGCGGATGCGTGCCAGTCGCAAGTACCGCAATGTCGAGGCGGGCAGCCGGGTGTCGTTCGTCATCGACCAACAGGTTTCGTTGGAGCCGTACGTGATTCGCGGCATCGAGGTACGCGGCACGGCTGAGGCGCTCGACGACGAGGAGCCACCGTTCCAACCCCAGGAACGCGCGGTCATCCGAATTCACCCCGAACGGGTCATCTCCTGGGGCATCGACAGCGAATCCTTCGACTTCACCAGTCGCGGCGCCGAGTAGTCAGGCATCGCGGGCGATCGCGAACCGGACGACCTCGTCCATCCTGCGCGAGCCGTTTGGGCATCTTTACAGCTGGACTGTCGAGCACGGCGAGGAAATCCAGAACTGCCAGCGGGCGTACGACAGCGGAGCTGACACATAGCCGCCTCGAGCTGCCCGCAGGATCCTCTTGGTCGGTGCGCGACGCGTTCGCACTCCGCGAAGTGTGCCACCGCCGAACACATTCCGGCTCGGGAGCGGTAGTTCCGGGCGATGGATCGGGTTCGCTGCGAGGTTGGGCGCGCCGGGCCTGCTGCAGCCGACCGGCGCGCCTGCGTGAGCACAGCGGTCGTGCCGCGCTCCTGCGCGAAAGGCCGAGCATGAGTGCGGTGGCCGTCGACAGTCGCCGGCCTCACGCTGCGGCCGGCGGAGGCATCACGATGCGGAGGAGGTGCCTGATCTCGTCGAGGTCGACATCGGCCGCCAGCCGGGTCTCCTCTGGCATCGCGTCCACGAGGGGTTCGACTCCGAACAGCAGGCGGGGAAGCGTTGGGTGGATGACGAGGCCGATCAGTTCGTTCGCCACGACCTCTGCCTTGTCGGCCGCGAGGCCGAAGGCTGCCACCAAATGTGACGCGAGATCGCCGACCGTGATCCCGAAGAGGACGTCGTAGAGGCCCGCCGCCAGCTCAGGCATTCGGTCGGCCTCGGCGATACCGAGACGGAGCATCCCTCACCAACGCTCGGCCGTATGGCCGGGGGCGCGGTGCCCCCGCCCGTTGCCCCATTGACTGGCCCCTGACACCTCCAGGTTGCGCGCCCCTCACGTGACCGCTCGGCACCCATCGCCGTTTGCGGCGCAACATTCCATTTGCACGTCTCCAGTCGCCACGAGCTATGTGCTGTCGGCATCACTCGGGCCGTGTGCGTCGAAGCCCCGTGCGGCGCCACGTCGACATCGGTAAGGCAGCTCGCGCTCGAAGCGTCACATAACACCCACATGCCGCAAAGCTCGATTTGTCGACTTCGATCCGAGGGCGAGCGGGATTCACAAATACCCCAGCGGGTCACAACTTCACCATCCGCACCGAGCCGGACTGGCGGCGAAACCAGACATAGACCCCAGGATCCAGCGCTCAAACGCGATCCAGATCACTATTTCGTAGTGATCCCGAACACATAACGTAACTATCACGAACGGTCGTATATATACATTTTTACGCATTCGAACTGCGTGAATGTCGATAATCCGCAGTTAGGGTCGAGGCAATTCGGACGTTATCTCAACGTGATCTGTCGCGAATTCTTCGCTAGCGTCGTCGTCGACAGCCCGGATCAATGCGACGGGCTCGAACTCGAATCGCTGAACGCCGGTAACCCTGCCCCGCGGTTTCGAGGGTCCCCGACATCGCTGGGGGCAGGGACACGGCGGAAGTCCGCCGGAGCCGAGCGGGCGCAGCCAGGAATCCACATGACTCAGAACCGCAAGTTCACCCGTGCCCTTGGTCTCGCCGCCGTCGCCGGTGCCATCGCCGCCGTTCCGTTCGGCCTGTCCACCGCCACCGCGTCGGCCTCCGGCCACAACTGGGACGCCGTCGCGCAGTGCGAAAGCGGCGGCAACTGGGGCATCGCGACCGGTAACGGCTTCTACGGCGGCCTGCAGTTCACGCAGAGCACCTGGGCCGCCAACGGCGGCTCGGGCAGCCCGAGCGGCGCCAGCCGTGAGGAGCAGATCCGCGTCGCGGAGAATGTGCTCGCCACCCAGGGCCCGGGCGCTTGGCCCGTGTGCGGCGCTTACCTGTAAGCCCGGATAGACCTGACGGGGTCCGTGCCATCGTGCACGGGCCCCGTTGTCGTCGGTACGAGCAACGAAATCGCCACTGCCGGAATTATTTCCAGCCCCCGTGCGCAACCGCCGTGCTATTCCGGCGAATATCCGCCCCCGCCTCGGAATCGAAACCCTTACTGCGGCGGCCGAATTCATAATCCCCACCCCAGCTCGAGATGCTTGCGGCGTCAACCAATGGTCCCACTCATCGGTACCGTCTATTCCAATTGCGCAAATCGAGCGTTCTCATGGTCCGAAACACCTGCGGGCAGTGATCCATCTCACTACCCTGTGTCCACCCGGCAAATCGCCCTGATCCACACACGGTTCAGGTCCTTTACGAAATGCCGTGGCTAGAAAGGCATCTCGACCATGAGCTCGACCCAGATTGCGGATCCGCCGACCCTGCTCACAGGGCTGTGGCAACGCAAACTACCGCACTATCCCGATACACCCGCCCGCTCCTGGTACCTGGCCGTCGTGGTCATCGCCTCGATCGCGCTCTACTACCAACTATTCGTCACCGGCGCCGTGGGCAATGAACTCATCGGCTACTTCGACCTGTCCTTCGCCTACTTCGTCTGGATCTTCATCATCGGCGCCGCCTTCGGCGCGGTTGCCTCGGTGCTCGCGGGCGTGCTGGATCGATGGGGGCGGGCGAATATCGTCGCCTACGGCGTGGTGATCTGCTCGCTGCTGACCCTGTTCGCGGTGCCCGCGACGACCACCAAAGAGCAGTACCTGCTCGTGTACTGCCTGGTCAGCATTGTCGAGGGTGCGGTGCTGGTGGCCACACCGGCTCTGATTCGCGACTTCTCCCCGCAGCTGGACCGGGCATCGGCAATGGGCTTCTGGACGCTAGGGCCGGTCATCGGCGCCCTGGTCACGACGCAGATCTCCACTCACACGCTCGACGCGCATCCGGATTGGCAGTACCACTATCGGCTGTGCGGTGTGATCAGCCTCGTCATCGCGGTAGTCGCGGTGATCGGATTGCGCGAGCTGAATCCGCGACTGCGCGACCAGATCATGGTGACCTTGCGCGACCGTGCGCTGATCGAGGCCCGCGCCCGCGGTCTGGATGTCAAGGAACTCGAGCAGGGTGTGTGGCGACAGATGTTGCGCCCCGACATCATCGGCTCGGCCTTGGCGATCAGCCTGTTCCTCGCCTTCTTCTACACCATCGTGTCGTTCCTTCCGGTGTATATGGCGACGAACTTCGGATTCAGTCCGGCCAAGGCCAATGCGCTCGGCAACTGGTACTGGGCCGCCAATGCGATCGCCCTGGTGCTGGCCGGGATCGTGTCGGACAAATTGAAGGTGCGCAAGCCGTTCATGATCGTCGGCGCGCTCATCAGCATCGTCGGCATGTACCTGTTCATCGGCTACACCGATCAGCCCGATACCGGTTACTACTCGTTCGCGACGGTTTTCGTAGTGATCGCGGTCGGCACCGGCATCGCCTACTCCACCTGGATGGCGAGCTTCACCGAGACGGTCGAGGCCCGTAATCCCGCCGCGACGGCGGTGGGTCTCGCGGTGTGGGGCGGCACGCTGCGCAGCGTCGTCACCGTGGTGCTGTTCGGATTGCTGATCGTGGTGAACGCGGCCGGTCCGCTGGTCAATTACGGACCGCGGCTATCGGAGATCGCACACAAATACGCCCAGCAACTCGCGACCATCCAGACGGTCGGCACGGAAACCCTTGCGGCACTGCAGCACAACCCCAATGATCAGGCCGCACAGGTCACCGCGCTGACCAAGCTGACCGGGGCGTCACCCGCCGATATCCAGACCACGGTCGGTCTCAACACCCGCTATCCGCAGGAGTTGGCGACGCTGCAGGCCATCGATTCGGCGACACTGACCACACTGACCACGAATCCGGCCGACGCGAACGCGGGTCTGGCGGCGGTCGGACAGGTCGCGAAGAAGTTCGGTATTCCGGTGGATCAGGCGATCGCGCGCCTGCAAGCCGTGCAGCAGATTCCGGCCGCCGACCTCGCGGTGGCCGCGACCGTCGGCCCCAAACTGGCGCAGGCGACTACGCAGTTGCAGTCGGTCGGCACCATCCCGGCAGATGATCAGGCTTATCTGGCCGCGCACGCCAAGGAAGTACAGCAGGCGCAAGCCGATTCGCCGAAGCAGTGGGAACGCTGGTGGTGGATCTGCCTGGTCGCGCAGGTGGTGTTCCTACCGTTCGTCTTCCTGATGGCCGGACACTGGAGCCCGAAGAAGGCGGCCGCGCAGGCCAGGGCGCACGACGAACTCGTCGAGCGCGAACTGAGCGCGATCGCGAAGGGTGAGCCGGAGCCGGAGCCCGCCGGGTAGGTGCGTCGTGCCGGGCGGCGCCACCGCCCGGCACGATTACTTCGTCAGGTCGAGGACCCACTCGTGGTTGTTCACCTCGACCTTGTTCTTGCCGTCGAAGACGGCGGGCGTGGCGACCTCGCCGTTGGCATCGGTCAACGCCGCGCGTGCCATTTGCGCGTGGATCTTCGCCGCATCGAGTTTCGCGCCGGAGCCGATGCACTGCACCGCCGCCAGCGAGGCGCCCGATTCCTTCGCGACATTGGCGAGATCGTCATTGCTGAGATCCGCGCCGCCCTCTTCCGGCTGCTTCGAGGTGAACAGCAGCGCGTGGAATTTCGAATACACCGGACCCGAACCGGTTTCCGCGACACATTCGTTCGCGGCGACCGCGCGGGTCGAATAGTCCTTACTCTTCGACTTCGGGTCGAGGAAGGTCACGAGGTGGTATCGGACCGCGAGCTTGCCCTCGTCCATCTGCTGCGCGATCTCCTGACCGTAGAGTCGCTCCAGCGCGCCGCAGGACGGGCACAGCGGATCCTCGTACACATCGATGGTCTTCGCCGCGTCCGGGCGGCCGAGCAGAATCGTGCCGTTGTTCTGGTCCAGGACCGCGTGCACGTCCGCGCTGTGCACCGATCCGTAGCCGTCATTGCGGATCGTGGCGTCGTCGCGCCCCCACCGGAACGCGAGGATCACGATCAACACGATGAGCGCGAGCGCCACGCCACCCAGGGCATATGTCGCCGCACTGGACATCGGCCGCGGCGTGTACTTCGATCCCGATTCGCTCACCCCGAACACTCTGCCCCAATCACACGCCACCCCGCGCACGGGGTGCTGCTGGACCACTGATCACCATGCGTTTATGCGGGCAAACGGAGAGCCCCTCCAGGGTTACCTGGTGATCAGACGTCCAGGTCAGCGGGCGGCGTTTTGAGGAGCTGGGGCGGGGGTGTCTACGAGGCACTCGGCGCCGTCGGGGCGGTAGATGTAGTCGGATGGGTGATCCGCGGCGATCTCCACTTTCGATTCGACGCCTCGTCGGTGCAGTGGTTCCGGGACCAAGGCCCAGATGGCGGCGGCGATGGCAAGTAATGCGCCGGTCAGGGCGAGGGCGAGGGCGTAGGAGAAGTGTTGGGCCACGGCACCCACTGCGACCGGGCCGATGACGGTGCCGAGGTCGGCGGCCATTTGGAAGCCCGCGAGGACGGGGCCGCCGCGGGCCTTCGGTCCGATGACGTCCGCGACCGCGGCCTGCTGGGCGGGAGTGAACATGCCCGAACCCAGCCCGGCCACGAATGAGGTCACCAGCAGCCAGGGCACGTTCGACGCGAGACCGAGTCCGGCCGTACCGGCCGCACAGATCAGCGATCCGGTGATCAGGAATGGTTTGCGTCCGAAACGGTCGGAGAGCCTGCCGGATGCGAAAAGCACCGCCACATTGCCTGCGGCGAACACTGTCAGTGTCACACCGGCCATGCCCGGTTTCTGATGCAGCACTTCGACAACGAGCAGCGGCACGAGCGCCATTCGCACGCCGAATACCGCCGCACCATTGGCGAAGTTCGATAGCAGTACTGCCCGATACTCCGACCGCGCCAATCCCTCGCGGAACGACATCAGCCGCAGCCCGCCCACCGGTTCGGGTGCGGCCAGGGTCGAATGCCGCAGATTCACATAGACCACCGCGGTAGCGAGCAGCAACGCCGCCGCGTAGATCAGGAACGGCGCCCGCAATCCGAGCCCGGCAAGCGCACCGCCGACCAACGGTCCGCTCACCGAACCGATCAGAAAACTCGTCGACCACAGCCCGGAGACCCGCCCGCGCTGCGCGGGCGGCGACATCCGGATCACCAGCGCCAGCGACGACACCGTGAACATCGTCGACCCGACCCCACCCGCCGACCGCAAAACCAGCAGCTGCCAATAACTCTGGGCAAACGCACTGGCCCCGGTCGAAACAGCGACAATCAACAACCCCCCGAGATACACCGACCGCTCCCCCAGCCGCTGCACCAACCGCCCACTGACCGGCGCGAACAACAACCGCATCAACGCAAACGCACTCACAATCGCCGAAGCCGCGGCAACCCCGACGCCGAACCCCCGCGCAAACTGCGGCAACACCGGCGCCACCAGACCGAACCCGACGGCGATGACAAACGACGCCCCCACCAACACCCAGATCTCAACCGGCAGCGCCCTGGATGCCACCCCACCCCATCCGGCCCCCGCGCCGCCCTGCTCCCCCGCTGAAGCTCTCGAACCTAGCGACCCCGACGACCCCGCAGTCGATCTATCACTCACCGGACAGCGCCTGCCCCACCACTTCTTCCGCGGCCGCTTGGACCTGGGTCAGATGTTCGGGCCCCTGGAAGGACTCCGCGTAGATCTTGTACTTGTCTTCGGTGCCGGAGGGGCGGGCGGCGAACCAGGCGTTTTCGGTCGTGACCTTGAGTCCGCCGAGGGGGGCGCCATTGCCGCGGGCTCGGGTGAGGACCGCGGTGATCGGCTCACCGGCGATCTCCTTTGTGCTGATCATGTCCGGTGTCAACTTCCCGAGCAGTGCTTTCTGTTCCGGGGTCGCGGCGGCGTCGATGCGGGCGTAGGCCGGACTGCCGTAGCGCTTCTCGAGTTCGACATAGCGCGCGGACGGGCTCTGGCCGGTGACCGCGGCGATTTCGGTGGCCAGCAGGGCGAGCAGGATGCCGTCCTTGTCGGTGGTCCAGACGGTGCCGTCCATCCGCAGGAACGATGCGCCCGCGCTCTCCTCACCGCCGAAAGCCAGACTGCCGCTGAACAATCCGGGCACGAAGAATTTGAAGCCGACCGGCACCTCGTACACATCGCGCCCGAGCACGCTGACCACCCGGTCGATCATCGACGAACTCACCGCCGTCTTGCCGATCTTGGTGAGCGCATCCCAGCCCATCCGATTCGCGACCAGATATTCGATGGCGACCGCGAGGAAGTGGTTCGGATTCATCAGTCCGCCATCAGGGGTGACGATGCCGTGCCGATCCGCGTCGGCGTCGTTGCCGGTGGAGATGTCGTAATCGTCCTTGATCGCGATCAGCGAGGCCATCGCATAGCGCGAGGACGGATCCATCCGGATCTTGCCGTCGGAATCCAGCGTCATGAACCGCCAGGTCGGATCGACGAACGGGTTGACAACCTCGAGTTCGAGGTCGTAGCGCTGCCCGATCTCCTCCCAATAGTCGACACTGGCCCCACCCATCGGGTCGGCGCCGAGCCGGATCCCGGCGCCACGAATGGCATCCAGGTTCAACACATTCGGCAAATCCGCGATGTAGTGGTCGAGGTAGTCGTAGCGCTCGACGCAGTTCTCCAGCGCATGCCGCAGCGTGGTCCGCCGCACCCCGGCCAGTCCGCTGCGCAACAGTTCGTTGGCACGGTTGGCGATGGCATCGGTGGCCTTGGTATCGGCCGGACCACCGTGCGGCGGGTTGTATTTGAAGCCGCCGTCGCGCGGCGGATTGTGCGACGGCGTGACGACGATGCCATCGGCCTGATGCTTGGCCCCACCGCGGTTGTGCCGCAACACCGCATGACTCAGTGCGGGCGTCGGGGTGTAGCGATCGCGGGCATCGATCATCGTGGTCACATCATTGGCGGCCAGCACCTCGAGCGCGGTGGTCCACGCGGGTTCGGACAATGCGTGGGTATCGCGGGCCAGATAGACCGGACCGGTAATCCCGCGCGTGGCACGGTATTCCACGATCGACTGCGTGATGGCCAGGATATGCGCCTCGTTGAACGCGGTGTCCAGACTGGAGCCCCGATGTCCCGAGGTCCCGAACGCCACCTGTTGCGCGGGCTCGGCCGGATTCGGGATGCGGCTGTAGTAGGCCGTCACCAGACGCGCGATGTCCTCCAGGTCGGTGGGACGCGCGGGTCGCCCGGCTCGATCATGGGCCATGCTCGGGTCTCCCTTCCGTGTCGGCTGCGCCCGGCTCGTCATCAAAATCATGTCCACAACCACTGGGTCGTGGCCGCGGCGACGAACACCGCGGTCAAGCTGGTCGCGACGCTGAGCACCACATTGCCCACCGCATAGGCGTAGGCGCCCTCGGCCGCGAGCCTGATCGTCTCGTAGCCGAAGGTGCTGAATGTGGTCAGCGCACCGCAGAAACCTGTTCCCGCGGCGGCCAACAGCCAGTGGTTCGCGCCGGCGCCGATCAGTCCACCGAGCAACGCCGAACCGACAATGTTAACGGTCAATGTGCCCAGCGGCAGCAGAGATTCGAATCGCGCGGCCACCGCACGGTCGATGAGATACCGCGCAGGCGCACCGACCATGCCGCCGACCAGGACGAGCACCACCATCATCGGGCGACTCCCAGACTCGGCTGCCAGACCTCGACCTCGGACAATGCGACTGTCACCCCGGCGAGTACCTCGGAATTCTGTTCGACGAAGGCACGCAACCGCTCGACCTCGTCGATGATCATCACCAGCACGGGTAGATGTTCGGCCAGATCTAGGATCCGACTGGTGTGGATGCGCGAGGACGAGCCGTAACCCTCCACGCCACGCCACACGCTGGCGCCGGCCAGGCCGGTGTCGCGGGCGCGCCGCACGATCTCGTGGAACAGGGGCCCGTGCCGCCACTTGTCGTCCTCGTCGAGCAGCACCGTCAGCCGCGCCGCCGACTGCCACTGTCCCGCCGCCGGACCAGTGCCCGTCGGTGAATCTTTCATCGCCTGACCCCCTTCCGTCGCGCTGTCCACTATTCAACTCGTCCGCCGTGCCGTACCAGTAGCCCACCGTGCCGAAAACATGCCGAGCACAACCGCCCCCAGTCCGGCCACCACCGTCCCCCCGAGATAGCCGAGCGCCTCGACCGCGGCACCCGATTCGAGCAGTCTACGAACCTCGAGGCTGTAGGTGGAAAAAGTGGTGAAGCCGCCGAGCACGCCGATACCGAGAAATGGGCGGAGCAGTCTGTGGGCTACCCACACCTCGGTGATCAGAACCATCAGAATTCCGATCGCAAAGCATCCCACGACATTGATCGTGAAGGTCGCCCAGGGGACCTGATGCGGTTGCGAAGGCCACCACACGCCGATGCCGTAGCGCGCCAGCGCGCCGAGACCACCGCCGAGCGAGATCACCACCAGCACCAACGGTTCGACGGCAGGGTTGCGGGCCCGCTGACCCATCCGCTGACCTCCTGCCGAGCCGAATGTCACCGGCGCAATGCTAACGGTCGGGTCGGCCGAGCCGAACATCCGGCACGGCGGCACACCCGATGAACAGCATCGTTCGTTGACACGGCGGCGTCGAGGGCACACGAATGCCGGGAAGGTTGGCCGAAGTTTCCACCTCCGCTTACGGACACAGGTCCGCAGCGATGATGGCGGCACGAAGGGCGGTACCCGCAGCGCCTCGGAAGACGGCGAAAAGCGGACGCCAGCAACTGTTCGGCAGATCGATTCGTGGCAAGTGTGGTCTTTCGTAGCCGGACGGACTGCTGAACATTCCGGAAAACACAACGCCCGCATCATCATTGATGCGGGCGTTGTGCTGTTCGAGCAGAACAGATCAGTGCACGATTACCGGTTCACCTTCCGACGGAGCCGGAACCGTATTCGGCATCAGGAATCCGGTGATCACCGCACCCGCCGCGAAAATCGCGGTGGCCCACCAGAAGCTGGTCGTGTAGCTCTCGATCTGCGCCTGTGCCACGGCCAGCGGACCCGGCGTGTGCGATGACAGGTAGTCCGTCGCGGCCGACGCGGCGATGGTGCTCAGCAGCGCCGTGCCGATCGACCCGCCGACCTGCTGGCTGGTGTTGATCATTGCCGAGGCGACACCGGCATCCTCGTGGTGCACACCGGCGGTCGCGCCTTGGAAGGCGGTCGACATCGCGCCACCGAGACCGAGACCCATCAGGATCAGGGCGGGCAGGATATTCGCGACATAGCTGCTGTCCAGGCTGATCTGGGTCAGCCATGCCATGCCGAGCGCGGCGACCAGGAAGCCACCGGCGACCACCATTTTCGGACCGACCTTCGGCAGCAGCAGCGAGGGCACCGTGGTCGAGGAGACGACCATGCCCGCCACCATCGGCAGGAACGCCAGACCAGTCTTGATCGGCGAATACCCCATGCTCAGCTGCATGTAATAGGTCAGGAACAGGAAGATCGCGAACATTCCGATGCCCATGACGAAAACCGTCAGGAACGAACCGCCGCGAGTGCGGTCCAGCACGATGCGCAGCGGCAACAGCGGATTCGCGACTCGGGTCTCGATCCACACGAACATCGCGAGCAGGGCCGCGCCACCGATCAGGAAACCGAGGGTGACCGGGTTGCCCCAGCTGGTCGATTCGGCGTGCGAGAATCCGTAGACGATGCCGAACAGTGCGGCGGTCACCACGACGGTGCCCGGGATGTCGAGCTTGGGCCGCTCGACGACCACATGCTTGGCCAGCAGCAGCACCGCGCCGACCAGTGCGACCGCCGCGAAGGCGAGGTTCACGAACATCACCCAGCGCCACGAGGCCCATTCGGTGAGCATGCCGCCGAGCAGCAGACCGATGGCGCCACCCGCACCGGCGACCGCACCGAAGATGCCGAAGGCCTTGGCGCGTTCACCCGGTTCGGTGAAGGTCACCGTGAGCAGCGACAGTGCTGCGGGCGCGAGCAGCGCACCGAAGACGCCCTGTCCGACGCGGGCCGCGACCAGCATTTCGAAGCTGGTGGCCGCACCGCCGACCGCAGAGGCGCCGGCGAATCCGATCAGGCCGATAATGAAGGTGTTACGTCGGCCGAACAGGTCACTGAGTCGGCCACCGAGCAGCAATAGGCTGCCGAAGGCCAGGGCGTAGCCGGTGACAACCCACTGTCGGTCGCCATCGCTGAAACCGAGGTCCTGTTGCGCTGCGGGCAGCGCGATATTCACGACGGTCGCGTCGAGCACAACCATGAGCTGAGCCACGCCGAGTACGGCGAGCACCCACCAGCGCAGAGCGTGCGAACCGCGGCGGCCCGAGTCAGTTGTCTCGGGGGCGGGTGCCCCACGGTCCAACGTGGTAGTCATGTGTCCCCTATTTGTCTCGAGGCTTGATCCGGAGGAACTTCCTCCGCTTACCGAGTTAAGCTAACACAATAACGGAGACAACTCCTCCACTTAATCCCGCTTATTGCTAGGATGTGCCTGTGAATCCCGCCACTACCGTGCCTCCACCTCGGCGGCTACGCGCCGACGCTGCCCGCAATCAGCAGCGCATCGTCGAGGCAGCCCGTCAGCTCTTCGCCGATCACGGCCTGGAGATCACCCTCGATGACGTGGCCGAACGCGCCGGGGTCGGCGTCGGCACCGTCTACCGGCGCTTCGCCAACAAGAAGGAACTGATCGCCGAGGTCTTCGAACAGAATGTCGGCGAGTTCGCCGTCGCCGCGGATACCGCGGCCAAGCATCCCGACCCGTGGCTGGGGCTGGTCCAATTCTTCGAGTACGCCTGCACTCATCTGGCTACCAATCGCGGCTTCAGCGAGGTCATGCTGGAACTCGAGGAGGATCTGGAGCGCTTCGCCCAGTTGCGCGACCGGATCAAGCCGACCGTCGCCGCGGTCATCGATCGCGCGCGTGACGCCGGCGCACTGCAGCCCGATATCGAGCCCTCGGACTTCTTCGCACTGATCCATATGGTCGACGCGCTCGCCGAGTTCTCCAAGCCGGTGAATCCGAATGCGTGGCAGCGCTATATGGCCATCGCACTCAACGGCGTACGCAGCGATGACACTCCACGCCGACCGTTGCCGGCACCGCCCCTGACGGACGAAGAAGTCGAACAGGCCAAGTCGTTCGTCTGCGCGGGCCGCAAGCGCTAGCGCAGAAAACCGGACATATCTAGCGCTGCTCCGAGCCAGCCCTTACAGTTGGACGCATGACCAACTCGTGGGGGAACTGGACCGGGGATCAGCAGTGCGCGCCCGCTGCCATCGCCGCCCCGCGCAATACCGAAGAATTGGCCGAGATCATCGGCCGCGCCGCCGCCACCGGACAGACTGTACGTGTCGCCGGTGCGGGTCATTCGTTCACCGATGCCGTCCTCACCGACGGGATTCTGCTCGACCTCGCGAAGCTGAACCGCATCCTCAATGTGGATCGGGAGACCGGCCGCGCCCGAGTCGAGGCGGGCATCACCCTCAATGCCGCGAGCAATGCGTTGCATCCGCTCGGCCTGGCCTTCCCCAATCTCGGCGATATCGACGTACAGACCATCGCGGGCGCGACCGCCACCGCCACCCACGGCACCGGCGCGACGCTGCAAAACCTTTCGGCCGTACTGCAATCCATCGAGCTGATACTCGCCGACGGCAGCCGGGTCGAGTTGAACGAGGAGTCCGATCCGCAGGGTTGGCGCGCGGCGCGGGTCAGCTTGGGGGCGCTCGGCGTGATCAGCGCGGTCACCCTGCAACTGGTGCCGTCATTCGTGCTGGAGGGGATCGAACGCCCGGTACCGGTCGAGGAGGTCCTCGCGGATCTGGACTCCTACGTCGAGGGCAACCAGCATTTCGAGTTCTACATGTTCGGGCACAGCCCGCTGGCCATGACCAAGCGTAATAACCCCGTCGACCTGCCGGAACAGCCGCGCGGTAGGGCCGCCGACTGGTTCGCCGACATCCTGATGTCCAACTACGCCTTCGACGCGCTGTGCCGACTCGGCAAGCGCCGGCCCCGGCTGGTCCCGTGGATTCATCGCGGCGCGGCATATGCGGGCAGCTACCGCCGCCAGGTCGACCGCTCCTATCGAGTCTTCGCCTCGCCCCGGCTGATTCGCTTCACCGAGATGGAATACGCGATCCCGCGCGAACATTCCGTCGCCGCCATTCGCGAGATCAAGGAGCTCGCGACACGGTTCGATACGCCGATGCCGATCGAGGTGCGCTGGGTCGCCCCCGATGACGCGTATCTCTCCCCCGCGAACGGGCGCGATACGTGCTACATCGCCGTGCACCAGTACCGCGGTATGGACTTCGAGCCGTATTTCCGCGCCTGCGAGGCGGTTTTCGATAAATACAACGGCCGCCCGCACTGGGGCAAACGCCATTTCCAGACCGCCGAAACACTGCGGCCGCGCTACCCGGATTGGGATCACTTCGCCGAGGTGCGCCGCCGCTTCGATCCCAAAGGCCGCTTCGCCAACGGCTACGTCGAGCGGGTACTCGGTTGTGTTTGATTTGCTGTGTTGTTGGCGGCGCGGGCGCCGCGTGTTGGCGGCCCCCTGGTGTCTCGCGTCGGGCCGCGAACGGGCCGCTCGTAAGACAGAGATTATGGATGAGAGCCCTGCGGCGGTTGTCCTTGACTCTTTGTAAGACACTCCGTGGCGGTCGGTGATGGCGGGGGAGTTCGGCACCTGATGCACGGTGGATGGTTGAGTCCTGCGCGCCTGCGTCGCGTGCGCTTGGACCGCCAAGGTGTCGCCCGTAAAACTCGCTCCGTTGGGGCAGAGTCGCGCGTCAACTCGCCAGTACTAGTTCGGCGACCAAGCGGGTTAGCGTCAACTTGCCAGTACGTCAGCGACCAAGCGTGGTAGGGCGGTGCCGATGGGTTCGCGGATGACCTCGGTGGCGATGCTGTCGTAGGGCGTCGGTTCGGCATTGACGATGACCAGATCCGCGCCGCTGTCGACCGCGATCGCGCACATCGATGCCGCGGGCTCGACCTGCAGCGAGGAACCCACTGCCAAGAAGACATCGCTGGACTCGGCGGTCAGCGCGGCCTTGGTCATGGTGCGGCGATCCATTTGCTGGCCGAACATGATGGTCGCGGATTTCAGAATGCCGCCGCATGCCGGACAGGGCGGATCCGCCTCGCCCGCCGCGACGCGAGCCAGGGTGGCGGCCATGCTCGTCTGGTATTCGCAACCGATACAGACGACTTCGAACATATTGCCGTGAATTTCGATCACCCGGCCCGGTGAGGATCCGGCGCGCTGATGCAGCCGGTCGATGTTCTGGGTGATGATCGTGATGGTGCGTCCGGCCCGTTCCAGATCGGCCAGTGCGGTATGCGCGGCATTGGGTTGGGCCTGCCAGGCAGGATTGTCGCGGCGGGCCAGCCAGGAGCGTTTGCGCAGCTCCGGATCGGAGAGGTAGGCATCGTAGGTCGACAACAGTTCGGCGATGGGGTCTTTCGTCCACACGCCGCGGGGGCCGCGGAAATCGGGAATGCCGGAATCGGTGGAGATGCCCGCGCCGGTGAGCACGCCGATCCGCCCGTCCCGTTTGCGCCAGTCGGTCGTCACATTGATTCAGCCTAGGGGGCCGTGTCAGCGGTGCCCAGGACAGAGCGGTCGACAAGCCAAATTTGTGAGAGATTGTTACACTAAGTCTCTCAAGTTCTTAGATGGTCGATCAAAGGAGATCGCAATGACAGCCGTCGCACCGGACGCCGATTCGCGGACCACACCGGAGCGCCGCCCGTTCGCACCGGGGACGCGCATGTGGGACGAGACCGGCTTGATCACCTTCTCCCTCACCGCCGGTTCGGCATTTCTGCTGCAGACCATGGAACCGACCATTGCCGCCGTCGTCGACGAACACTCCACTTTCCGCACCGATCCACTCGGACGCGCGGTGCGCAGCCTCGGTTCGGTGATGATGTGGATCTACGGCGGCGACGAGGCGATCGCCGAGGCGGATCGCCTGCGCAAGATGCACGCCTCGCTCAATACCACCACTCCGGACGGCGTCCGGCACAAGGCGCTGGCCTCCGGGCCCTGGGCCTGGGTGCTGCACACCGGCACCTTCGCCTTCACCGTGAGCACCGAATACTTCGCCCGCCGCCCACTGACCGCGGCCGAGAAGGAGGCGTACTTCCAGGAGACGGTGCAACTCATGCGAAATTTCTCGGTCGCCCCCAAGGAGATTCCGGCGGACTACACAGAATTCGAGAAATTCTTCACAGATATGGTGGAGAACCACCTGCAGGCGACCGGTACTGCACACGATTACCTGAAGGTGATCCGGACGATCGCACCGCCGACCCAGTTGCCACGGGTACTGCACCCGGTCTGGAAAAGCGCATCCGCACCCGTCGGGTGGCTGCAGTACTTCGTCACCGTCGGCACCACCCCGGAGGCAGCCCGGCGCAAGCTCGGCCTGACGTGGTCGGAGTCCGATGAGCGCAAGCTGAAGGCATTGGGGTGGTTCATCGCCCGCACGGTGCCGCTGCTACCGGAGCGGGTGCGCTATTTCCCGATCGCATACGAGGCGCGGCGGCTCGAGCGCGATCGGGCGCGGCTGCGCAAGGTCATCAACCTGCGTCCCATGTGACGCCTCGCGCGCGTGCACGGCCCGCGGTTGCCGCTCCGGCACCGCGGGCCGCGTCATATCCAGGCAAAACACTGAATTTCTGACCGACCGGTTTCTTCTCGGTCGATATCCCGCGTGCGGCAACAACTCTCGAGCGACGGGCCTCGAGATGCTTTGGCGGACAAAGTCGCCCCCCTCGTCGCGAAACATATTCCACCCATCCTGGTATACGTATCACGCACCCTACGACGCAGACCCGGTGCAACCGTCCGACAATCCCGACATTGCGCCCAGAACCACGCACCAGCCTGAAAGGTATTCCCGCACATGGCTCACAAGCCCAGCGTGCTGTTCGTCTGTGTCCACAATGCGGGCCGGTCGCAAATGGCCGCCGGATTCCTCGATGCGCTCGCCGGCGACCGCATCGATGTGCACTCCGCGGGGAGCGCGCCCGCCGACACCATCAATCCGGCCGCCGTCGCGGTCATGGCCGAACTCGATATCGATATCTCGGCGCACGCGCCGAAGCTGCTGACCGTGGACGCGGTCGCCATGTCCGATGTCGTCGTCACCATGGGCTGCGGCGACGTGTGCCCGTTCTTCCCCGGTATCAGCTACCGCGATTGGATGCTGCCGGAGGCGACAGATGAGGACATCGCCATCGTGCGCTCGATCCGCGACCGGATCCGCATCCTGGTCGAGAACCTCATCGCGGAACTGATCCCGGCCACCGCCTGCTGAGTCCGATTTGTTCAAGACGCCCACCGAAGGGCGGCATACGCTGCGGGTATGACTCCACAACTCAATGTCATCGGCATTGTCGTCAGCGATATGGCCGCCTCCCTCGCCTTCTACCGACGCCTGGGTCTCGAATTCCCGGAGGCGGATGACGGGCATATGGAGGCCCCCTTGCCCGGCGGTATGCGCCTGACGCTGGATACCGAGGCCGTGATCAAGTCGTTCCACTCCGAGTGGCAGCCGCCGACTTCCGCAGGGCGACTCGGCCTGGCCTTCCAGTGCGCGGACCCCGCCGAGGTCGACGCGGTCTACAGCGAACTCATCGATGCCGGATACCGCGGCGAACTGAAGCCATGGGACGCCTTCTGGGGCCAGCGCTACGCGACGATCCTGGATCCGGATGGCAATAGCGTCGATCTGTACGCCCCGCTGTCCGATTGAGCCTTCGCTATGAGCGGGTGAGCAACTCGCTCAACGGCATACCTGTCAGTTCGCGCACATCGCGCGCGAGGTGGGCCTGATCGGCGAATCCGGTACGAAATGCGGTGTCCGCGAGCGGTACTCCGCTGCGGGCCACCGCGAGCGCCCGCTGCAGCCGCAGGATTCGGCCCAATGTCTTGGGCCCGTAGCCGAAGGCCGCGAGCGAACGTCGATGCAATACCCGCGCACCGAGCCCCGCTGCTTCGGCCGTCGCCGCCACCGACCATCCGGCATTCAGCGCATCGACGATCCGTCGCAATACCGGGTCGGGCGGTTCGGTGTGGTAGGCCCGCCGCATTGCGATCGCCTCCAATGCGGCGGTCTGATCCG
Organism: Nocardia sp. NPDC049737; assembly: GCF_040674755.1. Taxonomy (NCBI): domain Bacteria; kingdom Bacillati; phylum Actinomycetota; class Actinomycetes; order Mycobacteriales; family Nocardiaceae; genus Nocardia; species Nocardia sp. NPDC049737. The sequence continues at coordinate 185,022 of NZ_JBFANH010000008.1, forward strand.
CAGCCGCCCCGACCTGTTCCGCGAGCCGCCGAGCCGCCGCCGCGGGCCACAGATCCGGCAACTCCACTCGTTTATCGCGCAATTCGTGCGCGGGCACCCCGAGCAGTGTGGGCGCGCTGCCCGGTGCGAATCGAATCCCGACCCATCGAGTGCCCGTCGCACCATCGGCCATATACGCCCGGGTGTCCGGTCCGGCCACCAGCAACCTGCCATTGCTCCACAGCAGATCCATACATCCGTCCGGCAACACCGGTAAGGCTGCGGCCCCGGTGACATTGGTATTCGTCCACACCACGGCGCCCGGCAGCCGCGACGGCTGCTCCCGGTATCCCGGCACTACCTCTGCCACGAATCCGAGGCTACCCGCGCCGCCTCGCGCCTCAGCCGAGGAAGGTCAGCAGCCGGTCGGCCAGCCACTGCGGCCGCTCTTCCGGCACGTAGTGACCGCAGTCCGGGATCCGTTCCAGGCGCATATCGTCGGCGTAATCGCGATAGCTGTCCGGCACGCCCTCGGAGAGCGGATCGCAGGCGCCGTTGAGGTGCAGGGTCGGCACCCGCAGCCGCATCATGCGGTAGTGCCGTGCGAAATGCGGTACCTCGTGCAACATCACATTGCGATTGAAGTCGATGGTCGCCGCATGCGCACTCGGTGTGCGCATCCGGGACAGATAGACCGCGGCCTCCGCATCGCTGAAGCGCCCCTGGTGCCGCCACGCGCGCAGACTCCGCTTTGTCAGCACCGTTTGGAGTGCTGACGAACGTCCAAGCGCGGCAAGCGCGTAGACGTGCCACGGTCTGGTGAATACCGCGGGACGCACCCCATCGATAGTCCACGGATGCACACCGGCCAGCGCGACGAACTGGTCGAACCGCTCCGGCCAGTTCAGGCAGGCGCGATACCCCACGACCAGCCCCCAATCACGTCCGACCACCCGCGCTCGATCCACTTCCAACCGATCCAGCAATTCGACGAGATCACGCGCCAAGCGCTCGAACGTATAGCCGTCACCGGATCCTTCGGACCACCCGAGGCCGCGGATATCCGGACATATCACCCGATACCGCTGAGCGAGCGGTGCGATCACGTGCCGCCACTCCCACCAGTGCTGTGGCCAGCCGTGCAGCAAGATGAGCGGTTCACCCGCGCCCGCCTCGGCGTAGTGGATGCGCAGGCCATCGATCTGAACGAAGTGGTGGCGCACGGCAGTCGGGATATCGGCGGAAAGTGCGGTGAGTTCGGCGGAATTCGTCAGCGATGTAGTCACGGGTCTCTCCTGAGTTCGACCAACCCCCCAACTCGAAGCTAACATAAGATTTAGAAGTAAGCACACCATGATTTCGAACTCAAAGGATGGCGATGGCGCGGCGCACCTACAACCAGTACTGCGGACTGTCCCGCAGCCTCGATCTCGTCGGCGAACGCTGGACGCTGCTGATCATCCGCGAACTCATGGCGGGCCCGAAGCGCTACACCGACCTCGCCGACGCACTCGACGGCATCGGGACCAGCCTGCTCGCCGCGCGCATCAAACAGCTCGACGACGACGGCCTGATCAGCCGGACCACCCTGCCGCCACCGGCAGCGTCGCAGGTGTACGAACTCACCCCGGCCGGTCGGGAACTCGCGGCAGCGCTTGTCCCCCTTGCCATGTGGGGCATGCGGCACCATTTCGACGAACCGCGACGGCCCGAGGAGAGCTACCGCGCCGAATGGACGCTCGTCTTCCTCGCGACACTGATCGACCCTCCCGCCGACATGCGGGCGACGATCCAGTTCCACATCGACGGTTCCGCTGCGGCCATCGTCATCGACGACGGACGAGCCACCGTGACACCCGGTGAACTCGCCAATGCCGATGCCACCGTCACCACCGACCTGAACACCCTCGGTCGCCTCGGCACGCGCCAACTCGATCCGGCGGATGTGGTCGACCGCGTGCACGTCACGGGCGATACCGAACTCGCCTTGCGCCTACTGGGATTGGTGATCGGTCGCCGATGAATTCCCGGCGGCCGCGTCGTCGTATCGAGCAGACTGGACCACACCACCGAGGAGGCACGTCGTATGCGAATCCGTTCTCGCTTGTGCATGAGCGCCGATGGCTACATCACCACGCCCACTGGGTGGCCGCCACAGGTAGTCGACCCGGCGTATGTGCCCGGCGAAAGCCACGGCGTTCCGGAATTCGTCGCGACCTGCGAGGCCGCGCTCATGGGGCACACCACCTTCGCGCCCGCGCTGACCAATGACCGCTGGCCGTGGCCGACACTGCAGGTGTTCGTGCTCGCATCGCAGCGCCCCGCGGGCACTCCCGATCACGTCACCGTCGACAGCGATCCGACGCGATTGCTCGAGCAGCTGCGCGCGGCCAATCGCGGTGGTGATGTCCACTTGATCGGCGGTCCGCGCACCATCGAAACCTTCCGCGCACTAGGCGCATTGGACAAGCTCGAACTGGTCGTGCTGCCCTTCTTCGTCGGCGGCGGGATGCGGCTGACCGAAGCCCTGGATATCGACACCGGCCTCACCCTCGACAGTTCGCGCGCATTGCCCGGCGGATCGGTGGAAATCGTCTACACGGTAGACAATCGCGGTGGCGTACCACAGGCCCGGGAGGCGGGGTGGGCGCCCGCGTCACAGCGATTCAGTGCGGGGTGATGCCACGCGGGACGACCCGGATCAGATGATCGTCGCCCGCGGCGATTTTCGCCTCCGGATCCTTACATCCGACGGTGACCTCGGCGCCCGCGGGTGAGGAAAAGGTCCACAACGTCATCCATTCTTTTCCGCCGATTGTTTCCTGTTTTTTCGTATTCGTGGAACGGAGGTCTTCGTTGCGTCCGGTGCTGTCGGTTACCGCGCAGCGCAGTCCGGCGCCAGCCGCGCCCCAGTCGACGGGCACCCTGATATCCATCACGGCATCGGCGGGAATCGGCACTTTCCTGGTCTCCCCCAACGGAATCCGCACGCCCTCGCCCGGCTCCTCGTTTTCGATCGGTGTCGCACTCACCGAACTCGTCTGCGCAGGTACGGACGAACTCGATGCGGTCGTCGTGGACTTGTCATCGGAGCAGCCCGCCACGGCAACGGCAAGTGCGGCCGTCACCGTCATCCAGATCAGTTTCACAGGTCAACCTCTCTTCGACAGAGCATGACTACAACTTCCAGATGGGACGCAGACTACATGGTGGGAATATCAGCAATTTGTTCGCAAATAAGAGGACTCGATGGATATCTACCACCGAATTGTTGATCGCCCATGCGAGCCAAGATGATTCGATACTCCGGAGCAGATCGCCCGTTTGGCAAGCGCCCTCGACGTGGCGCACGTCCGCTACGCCTCGGCGCCCTCCCCGAATACCCGTTACGGCTTCACCATGCGCGACACCACGGTCTTCGATCAGGCGCCCTACGACCACCACCTCACCGATCTACTCGACCCCCTGCACCGGGCGCTCCCCAACGCCTGATGAGAGGGCAGGATGAGCAATGAGCAACCCGAGGACAGGAGTGCGAATGGAGCTGAGCTACGGCGATGTGAAGGCCGCCGCCGATCGGATCACCGGGCATGTGCGGCCGGTCGCCATCGCACCCGGGGACGCAACGGGTGAGCTGTGGCTGGCATTGGAATTCATGCAGCACACCGGCTCGTTCAAGGCCCGTGGCGCCCGAAACTTCATCCAGGCGCACCAGGACGACGGGACGCTGCCGGATGCGGGCGTAACCATCGCATCCGGCGGAAACGCCGGACTCGCGTGTGCGTGGGCGGCCCGCGAACAGGAAGTACCGGCGACGGTATTCCTACCGACTACCGCGCCGACGGTGAAGGTCGAACGGCTGCGCGGCTACGGCGCGGATGTACGCCTGGTCGGCACCGAATACGCTGAAGCACTCGCCGCCTGTCGCGAATTCGCCGATACCAGTGGCGCTTTGCCCTCACACGCCTACGACAACCCCTACGTCGCCGCCGGGGCGGGCACGCTGATGGTAGAGATCCACCATCAGCTCCCACGGCTGGACACCGTTGTCGTCGCGGTCGGCGGCGGTGGTCTGTTCGCCGGAGTCGCCACGGCCGCGGAGCACTACGGCGTCCGGACGATCGCGGTGGAGCCGGAACGCTGCCGGGCGCTGCACGACGCGATCCAGGCCGGACGGATCGTCGACGCGCCGGTCGATTCGGTCGCCGCCGATTCTCTCGGCGCCCGCCGCGCCACCGAACTGGCACTACACGCGGCGCAGAACTATGACGTGACCTCGGTGCTCGTCCCCGACGCCGACATTATCGCGGCCCGGCTGGCGCTGTGGCAGGACCGCCGCGTTGCCGTGGAACACGCCGCCGCAACGGCTCTCGCGGCATTGACCACCCAGGCCTATCGGCCCGAGCCGGGTGAACGGGTCTGCGTCGTACTGTGCGGGGCCAACACCGATCCGGCGGATCTGGCGCGATAAACGCACTACGCTCGATATCGACTCGGATGGAGGCACCTCATGTCGGTCCAATCCCTGATGGTCCCGATCGGAACACCCGCTCCGGAATTCAGTCTGCCCGACCTCGACGGTCACCTGCATGCCCGCGCCGACTATGCGGACGGGTCCGGGCTACTGGTCGTCTTCGCCTGCAACCACTGCCCGTATGTGCGACACCTCGAGTCGAAGCTCGGCGAGGTGCTCGGCACACTGACCATCCCGACCGTGGCGATCTGCACCAATGATGCCGACGCCTACCCGGATGACGCGCCGGAACACCTACGGGCCCAAGCCGATCGCGCCGGTTGGAAGTTTCCCTACCTGATCGACGAAACACAGCAGGTGGGCCGAGATTTCCGCGCCGCGTGCACACCGGACTTCTTCCTCTACGACGCACGCCTCGAACTCGCGTACCGCGGCGCCTTCGACGAATCCACCCCCGGCAACGGTAAACCGGTGACCGGCAACGAATTACGCGCCGCCGTCGAGGCGGTACTCACCGGAGCACCCGTGCCCGAGCCGCACCGGCCGAGCATGGGTTGCTCCATCAAATGGCGTGCCTAGCTGCCGATTACGGCATTCATGATGGTGCCCGCGCTGGTCGCGACGACGCCGCCGATCATGGCTCCGGCCACCATCTTCGGCGACTGCAGGCCACCACCGGACCACTTCTCCCAGGCGAACCGACCGCCCGCGTAGGTGATGGCGGTAATGCCCGCGAGCAGGATGAACCAGGTGAAATAGCGGACCATCTGCAGGATCTTGTCCGCGAGGGGCGGCGCCTCCGGTGTCGGATTGCCGAGTTGGGCCAGGACTGCTCCATACGTGTCATGTGCCGCGGCGAGAATCATGCTCACAGTCGTACCCCTCTTCTGATATCGGCGACGCTGGTAAGCGTCTAGCCAGATAATAGCGGCTCAACTCGAGACAGATTGTGCAGCAATCGGATTCAACGACATACCGGTCAGCTCGATTCCACCGCGGGCTTGCGATCACGCAGCAGCATGTACAGTGCCATCGCCGAGCCCGATACCGTGAGGACAGCGGCTATCGGATAGATCGAACGCAGCCCCGGTCCGTCATCGATGGCCCAGCCGCCGATGCGGCCCGCGCATGCGGCGGCGAGTTGGAATCCGGCGGCATTGACCGCGATCGCCAGTGTGGGTGCCCCGCCCGCCGAGGTCACGACCCGGGTCTGCATACCGGGAATGATCGCGAAGGCTAGCACACCCAGTACGAAAATCATTGCCACCGTAATCAATTGAATATCGGCGACTCCCCACAGCAACACCAGCGTGCCCGCCAGGGCTGCGAGCAGAACGGCCAGCGATGGCATCAGCGCCCTATCGGCCAGCCGTCCACCGAGATAATTGCCGAGCACCGCGCCGACTCCGTACACCAGCAGCAGCGCGGGAACCACCCCCGCCGCGAAGCCGCTCACCTCGGCGAGCAGCGGGGTGAAGTACGTAAAGACCGTCACCACACCGACATTGCCGAGCGCGGTAAGCGCAATCGCCAATTGCACACGGCGATCGGCGAATACGCGCAGCTCGCCGCGCACCGATCCGCTCGACAGCGCGGGCATCGTCGGCAGGAAACGCAGCACAAGCAGTAGCGCGACCGCCGCGCACAACGCAACCGACACGAATGTCGCACGCCAGCCGAAAGTTTGGCCGATAGCCGCGCCGATCGGAGTGCCGCCGACAATACCGAGATTCATGCCGAGTGCCACCTGCGCCACCGCCGATGCCTCGCGGCCGGGTTCGGCCGTCGAGATGACCGCCGCGATGGCGACGGCGAAAAACGTTGCCACCACGAGTCCCGCGGCGAATCTGGCCAGCAGCACGGTCGAATAGTTCGGTGCGAGAGCCGAGCCCAGATTCGCGACGACCGCCACCGCGACCAAACCGACCACCAGTGGTTTGCGCGGCAGCCGCGCCGTCGCCGCGGTCACCACCGGCCCGCCGACGATCATGCCGAGCGCATAGGCACTTACCAGCAGACCCGCCGCGGGCACCGATACCGCGAGTCCACCCGCCACCTCGGGCAGGATTCCGGCGATCACGAATTCGCCGGTGGTCAGGCTGAAGACCACCAGCATGAGCGCAAAGACAGCAGGACGCATACATTCACTCCCCAGATAGTGACAACTCAAATGATTTGAACTAGAACTATCACAGTTCGAAGCATGGCACTAGACTCGGCGGCATGAAGGAGCAGGCACCACCGAATCTCGCCGTGGATACCGAGATCGACCGCGATGTCTGCAAGCTGGTACATCAGTTCACCCACCGCCTCGACGTGCATGTTCGCCGCGTCGCCGAGACGTTGGATATGACGCCGTCGCAGGTCATCGCCCTGCGCGAACTGTCGGAGCCGATTACCGCGCGCGAATTGGCCACCAGAATGTCGTGCGAGCCGTCGAACGCGACCTTCGTGCTGGACCGCCTCGAACAGCAGGATCTCGTTCGGCGACAACCACATCCGACCGACCGACGCGCCAAGCAGATCGTGCTGACGGCAGCCGGGGAGCGGCGGCGCGCCGAGGCGCTCGACCTACTCGGGGCGCAGTCGCCACTGACCTCGCTCACCGCCACTCAGCAGCGAACTCTGCGCGATCTATTGCACGCTATGGTGACGCCGGTTGATTAGCTATACGGTCGGACGTACTCTTTGGTTATGACTACAGAGGACAAGCGCCTGCTGCGCGGTGCCCGGAGTCGCCAGCTCGTATTGCGCCAGGCAGTCGACACGGCCTCCCTCGATGGTCTCGACGGTTTGAGCTTCGGCAAGTTGGCGACCGATACCGGGCTCAGCAAAGCGGGGGTGCAGACCCTGTTCAAGACCAAGGAGACGCTGCAACTCGCGGCGCTCGATTTCGCCCGCGATATGTTCGTCGATGCCGTCATCCAGCCCGCCCGCGCACAACCGCATGGGGTGGCACGACTTCGCGCCCTGATCGAACACTGGATCGTCTACGCGCAGACACCGCTGTTCGCGGGCGGCTGCTATCGGGTCGCGAATATGGCGGAGTTCGACAGTCGCCCCGGCCCGGTGCGCGCTGCCCTGGTGCGCGATCAGCGCGACTGGATAGCAACCATGGCGCGCGAACTCCGGTATGCCGTCGATGCGGGCGAAATCGCCGATTTGGATATCGATCTCGCCGCCTTCCAGATCGACGCCGTCCTCTGCGCCGCCAATACCGCACTGCGCCTCGGCGAAGCCGATGCGGTGTCCAAGGTCCGCCGAGTTGTCGAAAGCTTTCTTATTCCGGCGAGCTAGGTATCAGGGGCAGTCGGCGGTTTGTTGCAGCTCGATCCTGATGCGGTCGTCGCTGAGGATGAGGGTGCCGTCACCGGTGGTGGTCCATGTGGGCGCGAGCAGCAGGAATTCGGTGAGCCAGGAGTCCTGGGCGGCGAATTCCCGAGGGTAGGACAGCACGGTGGAGAACGGGGATCGGGTTTTCAGGACGCCGCTGTCGGGATCCACCTCGAACATCACGGTATTGGCACCCGCGTGGGCGGAGAGGCGGCGGGTTTCGTCGACGAACCACAGGGTGATCCGGGTGCCGCGGACCAGGAATCGCGGTCGGCCATTCTCGGTGACGGATGAGGAGACGTAGCGGTGGCCCCAGAGATCGGAGTCTTGCATCGGTGGATCGGCCCTTCAGCGTTCGACAGCCCATCTATCCTGGTTCGCCCGCCGAGCATGCAGGAACGGCCCGGTCCACTGAACGAACCGATCAGCGAAGATTCTTCTCGATTTCACGGGCGGTATGTGCGACCAGACCGGGCAGATTCGGCGGAAACTGTTGGGCCAGAGAGATACAGCCGATCGCGGCCGCATCACACCTGCCCGGTTGACGGATAGCCGCTGCGGCACAACATATCCCGGCGATCAGCTTGTGATGGTCGACGGAAACCATTCCGGCGTCGACGATTCCGGAGCAGACACGCTGCCATTCCGCGGCCGAATATGTCGGTGGCGGGACAGTATTGTCGGCGCGTCCCGCGAACAGCACCTGTGCCAGCGCGGTGCGGTAGACCAACTCCGGATCCGCGGTGGTGTTGACGAAGAACTCCGCACCTTTGATCCCGGAGACCATGCGAACCTCGCCCGCGTCGAGAATGCACACCGCGACAGTCGAATTCGTTAATGCGGACAATACCCGGGCCGGTCGTTGCGCGGCCCGGCGCAGGATCGGCGCCGCCTGCCAATGCCGCCCGAGCTCCGCCATCCGCTCGCCGACGAAATACCGCTGCTCCACTCGCTGTACGGCACCGAGCGCCACCAATTGTTCGGTCAACCGATATGCGGTGGCCTTCGCCAATCCGGTGGTGCGGGCCAGTTGCGAGAGTCCACAGCCCTCCGGTGCCGCCGAAATGGCCTCCAGGATCTGGAAACCGGCATCGAGCACACCGCGGCCCGTTCCGTCCGCCGATGGACTACCGGCCATCGCGCCCGTCCTCCTCTTTGCCGCGGCTCCGATCGGCACACGGCAAGAAAAGATGGTACGCCGGTTGTCGTTCGCAACAAGGCGTTCCGGGACGGGGTCAGCTCACGTTGAGGACGACCTTGCCTGGGCCACGCCCTTTTTCGCTCTCCTCCTGTGCGGCCGCCGCGCGCTCGAGCAGGAAGGTCCGCGCCGGGCCCGGCAGCCGAAACGCACCACTGGCGACCCGTTCGGCGACCTGGTGGAGGAGTTCGGTCGGCCGCTGGGCACCGCTACCGGCGAGGAAAGTGATGCCGAGTTCGCGGGCTGTCGGGTCGACGATCGTCACGATCCGGTCGGTGCCGCCGCGCAATTCGATGGCGGCCGGCAGCACACCATATCCGGCCGCATCGAAGACCGCGTCGATGCCATTGGGCGCGAGTTCGCGCACGCGCTCGACCAATCCGACGCCGTAGGTGATCGGCGTGGCGCCGAGTTCGCGCACAATATCCTGATTGGCCGCGGATGCGGTGCCGATTACGGTGGCCCCCTCGGCCGCGGCCAGTTGCGCCGCCATCGACCCCACCGCACCGGACGCACCGTTGATCAACAGTGTTTCGCCCGGCTGTATTTTCAGTGCCGCCAATGACTTCTCCGCTGCCGATACCGCGACCGGGAGCGATGCGGCATCCGGCCAGGACAATTCCTCGGGTTTCTTCGCAACGGCGTTGCTGAGGGTGTATTCGGCATACGCCGCGACCGCCCAGCCGAGTACCTCGTCGCCGACCGCGACCCCGGTGACATCGGGACCGACCGCATCGATCACACCCGCGATCTCACCACCCGGATACTGCGGAAACACCGGTTCGCCGAAAGATAATGCGCCAGAACGGATCTTCCAATCCACCGGATTCACCGCAGTGGTTCGCACCGCCACCCGGACCTGGCCCGGGCCCGGTTCCGGGATCGGGATGTCGACGATCTGCAGTACGTCCGGACCGCCGAATTCGTAGAACGCAATCGCCCGCATCATTCCAGCCTACGGGTCACACCGCGCGCCTATGGGTAGCGCCGCCGAGTTTCTCAGGAGAGTCTCATCGAACACCTACCTCTGGTCTCAGAACTGTTCTGTTCAATGGCCGGTGGCTGCCCCGCCCGGTCCGGTCTCACCCGGGCGGTAGGCAGCGCCAACCTCGGCAAGAATCCGAAACGACCTCGAACCGAATCGGCGGCCATCTCGTAACACCTACAACAACGAGCCGACAACGCCGAGGTCCCGATGAGCGTCGAACACGTCAACCGTCGAACAATCGTCATCGGAGCAGGGGCGGCGGCAGTTGTCGCGGCCTGTTCTACGAGCGAAACCTCCTCGAACCAAGCCACTTCCACTGCCACCGCGGTGCCGAGTTCGTCGAGTTCGGTCGCCGCCGCGCCGTCCGCGGAACCGACGCCGCCCCCGACCGAGGTGCAGGCCGGGCCGGAACCGGTTCCCGGCACCGCGCTTACCCGCACCTCCGATGTGCCGATCGGTTCCGGAGTGCTACTCGGCGATACCGTCGTCACCCAGCCGAGTCCCGGTAATTACCAAGCCTTTTCGGTGATCTGCACGCATGCGGGCTGTGCGGTTGGCACGATCAGCGGCGGCACCATCAACTGTCCTTGTCACGGTAGTAAATTCAATCTCGACGGATCCGTGGCCACTGGTCCGGCCACTCAGCCGCTCGCCGCGCGCACCATCTCGGTTCAGGGCGAATGGATCGTCGCGGGCGCGTTCGCACCGCTACCCGCCACCCATCAACAGGTCCCGGAACAACCCGCACCTGCGCCGCGGGTCGAGGAGGGCGCACCGGAGAACGCCATCGCCCGCGCCTCAGATGTACCGGTCGGCTCGGGCCTCATCCTCGGCGACACCGTGGTGACCCAACCGAATCCCGGTAATTACCGGGGCTTCTCAGTGATCTGCACACATCAGGGCTGTGCCCTCAACGAAATCGCGGGCAGCACCATCAACTGCCCTTGTCACGGCAGCAAATTCAATCTCGACGGGTCCGTCGCCACCGGTCCGGCCAACGAACCGCTGTCACCCCGCGAGGTATCCGTACAGGGCGACTGGATCGTCGCGGGCGCACCGGCGACACCGCCGGTGATCAAGCCGTGGTGGTGCGAAATCCCGATCTTCGCCCCGGGTAGTGCAGGGTGCTGACTATTTCCGCCGCGCTGTGCGGGTCGCTCCGATGGAGGCCGCCACCACGCAGATGACGCCCGCCCATTGCGCCGCATGCATGATCTGGCCGAGGACGATCAGTCCGGCGAGTGCGGCGGCCGCCGGTTCCAGGCTCATCAGCACGCTGAAGACGCGCGGTGGAATGCGCCGCAACGCTTCGAGTTCCACGGAATACGGCAGCACCGACGACAACATCGCGACCGCGAAACCGGCGGCGAGGACCGACGGCTGGAACAACGTCGCCCCCGCGTCGGCAATGCCCACCGGGACCATGAGCACACCGCCGAAGGCCATCGCAATGGCCAATCCCCCGCCGCCGCTGGTCCGGTCACCGAGTGCGGCGCTCAGCAGAATGTAGCTCGCCCACAGGGCTCCCGCGGCCAACGCGAACAGCACACCCGACCAGCCGACATCACCGCCCGCCTTTGTCAGCAGCAGCACGCCGCCACCGGCGAGCACCGCCCACACCGGATCGGTCCATCGCCGCGAGCCCGCCAGCGCGACGGTGAGCGGCCCCAAGAATTCGAGGGTGACCGCCATACCCAGCGGAATCCGGTCGATGGCCTGATAGAAGCACAGATTCATGGAGGCGAGCACGGTGCCGTAGCCGAGCACGACAAGTAGCGCGCGCCGCTCGATTCGCAGCGAGGACCGCCAGATGACCAGCAGCACTACTCCGGCGAAGAACAGGCGCAGCGTGACCGCCCCCGCAGCACCGGTGGCAGTGAACAGCTGTTTGGCCAGCGCCGCACCGACCTGCACGCTGACGATCCCGATCAGCACCAGTGCCGTCGGCGGCACCCCGCCGAGCCCGCGCGCGTGCACCGCGCGCAGGGGCGTCAGCGGCCACGCCGGCTTCGGATTCCGTTCGATATCGATCGCGACCACGCGGCACCCTCCGTCCAAAACCCGGCATCCCAGAAATGGTCAGGCCGCCGGGCGAGGACCTGCCAGATCGACTAGATCGACATCCTTCGACGCGCGATCGCGTTCGCCCACTTGCGACTTCGTCCGCCTGCTGGCAACGAGGTACGCAACCACCAGCAAAACGCTCAACCACACGTAGGTATTCCCCCACAGGTGTTGCCAAGGGGTCCAAGCCAATTCGCGGCGATTATCGCCGGGCAGCCAATTCTGCGGCCCGTAGACGAATGCTGCCGTGGTGAGGACGATTGCCACATACCAGCCGATCGCCCGGCCGCGCGGCAGTGTGGTCGCGTAACAGACCATCGCGAACAGCGCGGGCGCGATCATCACCCAGTGGTGCGACCAGGAGATCGGCGAGACCAGCAGCGTGAAGACGGCGTTGATCGACAGCGCGAGCGCGGGCACCTCGGCGGCGTGACGCATGGCCGGGACCACCAGCGCGAGCAGCGCCGCACTCAGCAGCAGCCACAGCACGGTGAACAGCGGCTTCTCCACGCCGAAGCGGGCGAGCACGGCCTGGATCGACTGGTTGGTATGGAAGGACGAGCCGCTGAGCCCGGAGACATTGCCGAGTCCGCCGAACCAGTAGTTGACCGATTCCTTGGGCAGGATCGCGAAGCTGAGGGCGGTCGCCACCGCACCGGTGATCGCGGCCGTGATCGCGGCGCGATAGTCCCGGCGCACCAGGAAATAGAGGACGAACGCGGCCGGCGTCAGCTTGATCGCGGCGGCCACGCCGACCAGCATGCCGCGCCGCCACTTCGGCTTCGCGGTCAGTGCGTCGGCCGCGACCAACACCATCAGCAGCAGATTCACCTGTCCGAAGTCCAACGTCGAGCGGACCGGCTCCAAAAGCATGGCCAGCGGGGTCGCGCAGGAGGTGGCAAGTAGCGCAAGAGGTAATCCGCCACGCTCGGGCCAGCGCCGCCGCGCGACCAGATACAGCGTCACGGCCAGCGCGAGCGTCGAGGAGATGAAGAAGGTGAACGCCGCGGCGTCCCACGGCAGCAGTGCGAACGGGCTCAGCACCAGCGCGGCGAACGGCGGATAGATGAATGGCAGGCCGATACCGATGGTGGTCTGCGGCAGCTGACCGTACATATCCGCGCCGTCGCGCAGCGCCTCGATACCGAGCCGGTACACCTGCAGGTCGATGAACCCACCGGTGATCCGGTGGAAGGGCCACAGTGGCGCCAGCAGGCACCAGGTGACGAAGGCAACGAGCAGCACCGGCACCAGCCACACCGCGCGCCCGAATCGTCGGTTCACGGGCTTGGACCTATCTGGGGTGGTGACACTACTCATCCGCGGCGACTATACCGATCCGCCCGAACGCAGCCGAATCGGCGTTCGGGCTCATGCCAATCGGTCACGCCCCGAACAAGCTCAACAGATCGTTCTTGCCGAACATGGCGGCCGCGGCCCGCGCGGACGGTGTCCCGGCATCCGGATCCGCACCGGCGGCGAGCAGAGCGCGCAGGATCTCGGTCTCGCCCTTGAAGACGGCACCGGCCAGCGGTGTCTGTCCCTTGTCATTGGCGCGGTTCGGGTCGGCATCGCGGCCGAGCAGCACCTGCACCGCGTCCTGATGACCGTGGTAGGCGGCCAGCATGAGCAGCGTGTCGCCGTTGTCGTTGGTGAGGTTCACCGGGACACCGGCATCGAGGTACGCCGTGAGCTGCTCGGCATCGCCATGCCGAGCTAGATCGAAGATCTTGGTGGCGAGTTCGATCAGGTCCGCGTCCGTCTCGTCATTGCCCATCTGCCAGTCCTACCACTCGAGGCGCGTCGGAGACGGCAGTTGTCACGGAATGATTCGGCCTGTCGCGGTCGATAACAGTTTCATAACTCGGCAATCGGGTAATCAGCGAACATGACAGTGACGCACAAGCGAATTCACCGGCGGGCCGGTGTCGATCGCGGAACCGCGCTGCTGGCCTCGGCAACCTGCCTGATTTTCGTGGCCGGCATCGCCACCATCACCCGTTCCTTCCCGACCAGCGCCGCGGCCGCTGGATGCATCGCGGCCGGATTGGCCGTGACACTCGGCATCCTGCCGCACAGTCGTTAGCCGATCCACCAGAACGTCGACTCCCCTACCTGATACGGCAGGCTTGCTGCCGTGCGTGTACTGCTGCTCGGCCCCTTCGAAGTCCGCGATGACCAGGACCGACCGCTCCGGATCGCCGGGGTTCGTCGCGCGACCAAGACTGAATCAGTTATCGGAATCGGCTGGTACGGAAGTGGGTTCGGGCACCGCACCCGCGACGATCATGCCCAGTAGCGCGAGCGCGCGCTCATCGGCCGAATCCAGCTCGGCGTGATAGGCGATGAGGATCTGACCCGGAGCACCGTTCACGGCAAAGGTTTCGTACGACAGCGTGAGATCGCCGACCAGCGGGTTGCGAAAATGTTTGACGCCTGCGGTTTTCGCCCGCACGTCATGACGGGCCCACAGCCGCCGGAAATCCTCGCTCTTCAGCGTCAGCTCTCCGACAAGTTCGGTCAGGCGTGGATCGTCGAGATCGGTGCCCGCGGTGGCACGCAGACTGGCAACGGTATCGGCGGCAATGGTGGGCCAGTCGGCATAACACTCACGCGCCTGGGGGTCCAGAAAGATCGCCCGCACCATATTGACGCCCTTGGCCGAACAGGAATTGACCGCGGTGGCCAGTGGAGTCGCGGCGAGCACATCCATATGTCGGCCCAGGACCAATGCGGGCGTATTCGGCCAGGAATCCATTAGGCGCAGCAGCCCGGGCGCAACCCGCTCGGGCCGTCGCGTTGCCCGCCTGCGCCGAGCCGTCGGCCGTGCCAACTCGCGCAGATGCGCGACCCCCTCCTCGTCCAACGCGAAGACCCGGGCCAATGCCTCGACAACCTGCTCGGACGGATGCTTATCGCGTCCCTGCTCCAGCCGCACATAGTAGTCGGCGCTCATACCCGCCAGCATGGCCACTTCCTCGCGACGCAGCCCGGCTACCCGCCGTTGCCCGCCGGCCGGAATCCCGAACTCCTCCGGACGCGCTAGTTCGCGGCGGGCGCGCAGGAATACGCCCAATCGGTTCTCGGAGTCCATGTACCCGAGGGTAGGACAACCTGGTCGGACCTGGGTGGCCCTGCGACTACCAGGAAGTCCGCAGCCTGGCGGATGGCCGCGGCGGATACGAACGTGGTGTTCATGACAAATAACCTCGAAGGCCGCACCGCGGTCGTCACCGGTGCGTCCAGTGGTATCGGCGCCGCCACTGCCCGACAGCTCGCACACAATGGCGCACGGGTGGCCCTGCTCGGCCGCCGTAAGGATCGGATCGAAGAACTGGCCGCCGAGATCGGTGGACCGACCCTCGCGGTGGTCGCCGATGTGGTCGATCAGCGATCCGTGCGCGATGCCGCGGCGACGGTGCGCGCTGCATTCGGCCCGGTCGATCTGGTGGTCGCGAATGCGGGCGTCATGCTCGCCGCGCCGTTCGAAGCCGCTGACACCGACGAATGGGATCAGATGGTCGGCACCAATATCAACGGATTGCTCTACACCGGAAGAGCTTTCATCGATGACCTGCTCGCCGCGGCACGCGACGGCCGCCGCGCGGATCTGGTGCATGTCGGCTCGATCGGCGGACACACCGTATTCCCCAACTACGGCGTCTACACCGCGACGAAGGCCGCGGTTGCCCATCTCACCCGCAATCTGCGCGCGGAATTCGGCCCGCGCGGTGTCCGGGTGAAGAATATCGAACCCGGTTTCGTCGAGACCGAACTCGGCGCGGGTATGCGCGATGAAGAACAGCGCACTGGGCTCACCCAGTGGCGCAGCGAACTCGAAATCCTGGGTTCGGACGATATCGCCGATGCGATCGCCTACGCCGTCGCCGCACCGCCGCGCGTCAATGTGGCCGAGCTCATCGTCGTGCCGACCCAGCAGGGCTGAACCCGATGCGGCGGACGCCCTCCCGGACCTCCGCCGCTCGGCATCGCAAGCGCGTTAGGACAGCGCTGTCCACCCGTCCCACACCCGTGGGCCGATATCGCCGCGCACACAGGCCAGTCGGAGATCCGCCTGCTCCTGGTACTCCGAATTCGCGGCCGCCGCCTGCGCGGCCATGGTGGCCATCCGGAACTCCCGGATATCACGCAGCAGATAGAAGCCGTCCCAGCGCATCACATCACTGCCGTAGGCCCGGCAGTACTCGCCGTACTGCGCATCGGTGATCCAGCCGAACGAGGCGCATTCGATCGCCGCATGCACCAGATCCCATTCCGGCGGACCGAACGACAACAGTCCGGTATCGAGCAGAATCACGCTGTCGTCCGCCGCGACAACCGCATTGCCGCTCCACGCGGCGCCGTGGATGACGCACCACGGTCGTCCGGTCGGCAGCGCGGCCCAGCGACCACGTAGTTCCGCCAAATGCCTACGCATCCAGGATCTGTCGTCAGTGCTCATGGTGTGCGCGGCGTCGATGCGTTCATCGAGTCCGACGAAGGGCGCCACCTGTCCGATTTCCATATCGGTCGGCGGCGCGAGTCGGTGCAATCGGGTCAGCGCCGCGGCCACCTCCGCGGGTGTGCCCGCGCGGTGCTGCGGCAACTCATGCCAGAACGTCACCGGGCGACCGTCCACCACTACCGGCTGCGGAATGTCGGAAACCGCCTGTGCCACTGGGATTTCGGCGGCGGTCAACCATCGGGCGACATCGACTGCGCGCTTGGCGGCACCCTGCTGTCCGGGCGCACCGATCCGCGCTATCACACCGCCGGGCAACCGATAGTCGATCTCCCCGGTCACTCGAAGTAGTTGGGCGTCTGCGGAATTGATGCCCACGCCCGCGCAGGCGTCCCGCAGAATCGACCACGTACCGTTACCGAGCCGCATCGCGGTCATTTTCCCATGGTATCGGTTCGATCTGACGAATTGCATTGATTCACAACCAATCTGATGTATCAACCACCACATCGACCAGAGGGCGCCCATAGGCCGCGGTCTTGCATGCCCGGCAACCAGGTTGTTCGGATCGGCTCGAGGTCCAGGTGGTCAGCGAGGCGGGGCCGGCCCATCTCGGGCGAGTACTACCGCAGTTCCACCGCGATTCATTGGCCGGCCCAGTGCGAAATGATCAGGTGCACAGTCTGGTAACCGTAGGCAATCTGATCTATCTGGTGCATTCGCTGGCGGCGCAGCACAGCTCAGAGGCTACGCCGATGGAGGCGCGATGAGAACCCTGATCGCCGATCTCGGACCCGCCGAACAGCGCGGCATCATCGCCGCCATGCTCGCTGAGCCGCAACGCGGTTCCCGGGCACTGCCTCACAACCAGTCGAAACTTCTTGGGCCCGAGTGATACTCACCGCTCACCGCGCTCGCACTTGACCACGGTCGAATAACTCGGTCGCATACGTCGAACAGTTGGCATCCCGCACACAGTTCTTTTAGTGCCGCTTCCAGATAGCTTGCCGCGCCACCCGCTCCGACCGCTCGCAGGGCTGTCATATGACAGTCGATGCGGCGTGGGCGACCACCCTTCGACTGCCTTCGACGGAACCCCTCGAACCAGGCTCGATACGGCAGGGGCTGTTTGGACGCGGCACTAGCCTGATTCGCCTGGGTCGATCATGAACGAGGCACTTCGCCCGCGTGCGTCGAGCCGCCCATCACCCCAACTCGCACTGCCGTAGGCGTCGACTTCGATGGCGTATGCGCCCTCGGCCAATTCCGCTGGCAGTTGCACCGATGCCGACGGCCGTCGGTCCACGAGGTCCAGGTACATCCGCTCCGGATCGCCACCCAGTGTCACCAGGAAGATCCGCGCGTACTCGAACTTCTTGCGGGCGGCCGATGCGTTGGCGGCCGACCACGTAATGTCGAGCAATCGACGCGCGGTATCGGTGAATTCGACGGTGACTCGCAACGTCCCCGCCAGCCCGGCCTGGTACCGCACGGCTTCCTCCTCGTCTGCCCGCTACGTCGCATTATCTGCCGGGACTGGTCGTCGGCGCGTAAATTCCGGTTTCCATGCGCTGACCGTCATGATCGCCGTCGCTACTGTCTCCGGCGGCTCGGATCACAACCACGGAGCATAGGATTCGGCTGTCTCGCACACAGACAGCCCGGGAGCCGCGCCGATCGTGGACATCGCCCGCGCAAAATGACCGCCCCCAAATGTTCGCGCCGAGCCTGTCCGGATACACCAAATGAGCGCGGAGTCTTCGAGGACTCCAAGTTCTGGAATCCCACCGCATTCATGCACAGCGGCAGTATGAACAGCACGGTTCCCGACGTCGCGCCACTGTTCCGCAACAGGCTCAAATACGAATGTCGATTTCACCAACGGCTTTCGCATACTGGGGCGATTCCAGTACCGGGTCGATGATCCGGCACGACACTCCCCTGCGGCGCAACTCGATCGCGGTGGTCAGTCCGATCGGGCCTGCGCCCGCGATGAGTACGGCGGTCTCATCCATCCGGCATCACTCGTACTGTCATCGACCGGTCGTCGTTGTTTCGGTGGAACTGCTCGTCGGGCTCGTAGTCGCTTTGCCCGGCAGGGCATCAGCACCGTAGAAGGTCGGCAGCATGCCTTTGACCAGCACCAGGGCGGACCCCTCACCCGACGGAACTGCCGCGAGGTTCGTGGTGACCACGATCGTGAGGTCCGATGCCGGGTCATGGCCCATGAAGGTCATGAAACCCGGGAGCTGACCGTCGTGTCCGATCAGGTGCGTACCGAAACGCACGATGCCGAGACCGTATCCGGCCTGCTCCGGATTGGCCGGATCGATCGGCTGAATGCTGTCCACCCGAGTCTTCTGCATCTTCGCATCGAGCAGGCCACCGCCGACGAGCGCCTTCACATAGGTCGCCATATCGTCGGCCGTCGAGATCGCGCCACCGGCTGTCCACGCCCAAGACACGTTGATATTTGTTTGGTTGCTCGGTTTCAATGTGCCCGCGAAGGCCTCGGCTTGTTCCGCGGGAGGAAGAGCGTAGGTGTCGATGGTGGAAACGTTGGTGCCGAAGGCATAGCCCTGGGGATGCGGATTCGGAATCGAGGAGTCCGTGGCCGCGGGCAGTGATGTGTGCTTCAGGCTCAGCGGTTCGAAGATACGCTTCTGGAAACTCTCGGCGGCCGTCGTTTTCGTGAGCTTCTCGATGACCAGGCCGAGCAGGATGAAGTTGGTATTGCTGTACTCGAACTTTTCCCCGGGTTGGAAGTTCACCGGGTGCGCGAACGCGATGGCCAGCAACTCCTCCGGTGTCCACACCTTCTGCGGCTCGTTGTCGAGCGCGGCATTGAACTGCGGGTCGAACGTGTAACTGTATAGCCCGCTGCGCATTTCGTTCAGCTGAGCAATCGTGATCCGATCGCCGTTCGGCACGCCGGGCCAATACTTGTCGATGGGGTCGTCCAGCGAGAGCTTGCCATCCTGCGCCAACTGCAGGATGACCGTCGACGTCATCGTCTTCGTATTGCTGCCGACCCGAAAATAGTCGTCAACCGTCATCGGCTCATTCGAGTCGATGGTTCGAGTACCGAATGCCGCAGTCCAATTGCCTTGCTTCGGCGATTTGACAACCACAACAGCACCCGGAATGACGTTGTCCTTCATCAACGTGGTTATCACCGGCCGAAGAGCGGCGGCATACGCGGGCTCGGCCCCCGGCGAGGTCGATTGCGTGGAAGTTCCGGTGGAGTCCGTCGACGTTCCGCAGCCCGTGACGAACAACAGCCCGGCTGCCATGCACGCGGCGATACCCATCCTGTGTCCCATAACGCTCCGTTCGCGGTTTGCTGGAACGTGGCTATGTAGCGCGGTGCAACACTAACTCCGCGCGACGCGGTTTCGGACGGGAATACCGGGCTCCGTCAGCTCGGACCGTCCGATCCTCGGCACTCTGAACATCAGATTCTCGGCGCGGCCTGCGCATATGTGATCCGCGTCTCAGGTACCGTGCGACGACCTACACCGGGCCATGAGGGGCTCGGTCGGCACAGCGAAAGGCAGGCATGATGGGCGGACTCTCGCGCGGCGCGGCCGGTGTGGCGCTGGCGGCGGCGTGTCTGACAGTACCGACAACCTTTGCACCCCAAGCGAATGCGGCGATCGCCCCAACACTGTCGGTAACGATGACCGGCCCGGCACTCGGCGCTACCAGTGTTGCGGCGGTCGGCTGCGGGCAGACTGCGCAGGCGAGGGTGCAGCGTCCCGACGGCACCCCGGTGCAAAGCGGTGTCGTCGAATTCACCAGCCGCCTGCCCGGCCTCGGCGGCAACATCGTCGGCACCGTCCCGGTCTCCAACGGCACCGCAAGCATCCTCTGGATTCCGGATATCGCGGGCCAGCACATCGTCAGCGCCGTCTACTACGACGGTCTTCCCGACTACCAACCAGCAGCCGGGTACACCAACGTCACCGCGTTGAACCTCGGCGGCGTCTGCGTGTAGTTCCGAACGATCAACCGAAACAACGAAGGCCCGGTCCATGTGGACCGGGCCTTTCGTGGGCCTAACGCTTCACAACTCGAACCCGCTGACGGTCGCAGGGCTGGCGATTCGAATCACGCCGGTAGGTACTCGGCGGATGTGAGCGGTCGTGTGCCAGGGGCGCGCCGCGGGCCAGGCCGTAAGCGGCCAGAAAGCACGCCATCGACCCCATCAGACGTTCACCAACCGCGTTCGACGCACGATACTTCGAATCGGCTGCTGTCAACGCGGCGCGGAACGAGTGGCACGAAATTCCCTTGGACAGTACGCTTCTCGAAGTTTGCAGCAGTGGTTCGGCGACCGAAAGCAGGGATGCGCTGAAGACCGCGTCCCCAGAACAGCACACACGAACATCTGGAGCTCCATTCTTGAGTACGCCACAGTCCCGACTGGACACCCCGGCCTGTCCAGTCGTCCACGGCTCGCCGATGGCTACCGAAGGTCCAAGGGTGTCGCTGTACTCATCGGAATTCGCCGCGGATCCGCACCGTGTTTACGACGAAATGCGAAGACAATACGGCTCTTTGGCTCCGGTTGAGCTGGCGCCGGGCGTGCCGGCCACATTGGTGGTCGGGTATGACACCGCGCTGCGGATCCTCAACGATCCCGAGCACTTCCCTGTCGATCCGCGCACCTGGCAGCAGAACATCCCGGCCGACTGCCCCGTCCGGCCGCTTATGGAGTGGCGTCCCACCGGGAGTCGAAACGACGGAGCGGTCCTCCAGCGCTACCGGCAGGCAATCACCACGAGTATCAACGCGGTAGATCTATATGCTCTCGATGCCACCGTGGAGAAGATCGCCATCCCGCTGGTCAACACCTTTTGCCAGGCCGGTACAGCCGATCTGATCAGTCAGTACGCGTTACCGCTCGCATTCGCGGTCACCGATGCTCTGCTGGGCTGCCCGCCGGAGATCGGACAGCGGGTCGCCGCAGGCATGGCCGCGATGTTCGAGGGGATCGATGCCGAGGACGGCAACAAGATGATCGTCGAGGCGCTGCTGGAACTGCTGGCCCTCAAACGGACCCATCCTGGCAACGACATCACCTCGCTACTACTGCGGCATCCGGCCGAACTCGATGAACTGGAGATGATCCACCAACTGAACAGCGTCTACGGCGCCGGGATCGAACTGCAACAGAACCTGATCGGCAACACCCTGCTGCTGATCCTCACCGACGAACGTTTCGGTGGAAGTGTCGTCGGCGGGAACCTATCCACCCGAGACGCCTTGGACGAAGTCTTGTTCAACAACCCGCCGCTGGCAAACCTCCTCACCACCTATCCCCGTCAGCCGATCCTCATCGACGACGTCTGGCTGCCCGCGCACCAGCCGATCCTCATCAGCATGGCCGGCTGCAACAACGACCCCGCGATCCGGACCGAGAATCACACAGGCAATCGCTCGCATCTGGCGTGGGGCATCGGCCCACACGCCTGCCCCGCGCAGTCGCTGGCCTACCTGCTCGCTCAAAACGCCATCGATCAGCTTCTCGATGCGCTGCCCGAGATCCAGCTGGCCATACCGGCCGACGCACCGACCTGGCGGCCTGGCCCCTTCCACCGGTCCTTGGCGGCTCTACCGGTCACCTTTCCCCCCTCTGCTCCGTTGAACGGACTCAGATAGAGGAGCTGGCTGAACTCGGCAGAATGGCCCAAGGCGAGGACGAGTCAGACGCCGTGCTGGCGGTACGCCAGCTACAGGACCGCTATCCATTGTGGTACTCGGCTTCACTCTCCTCGCTGTCAGACGATCTCCGTGGGCGGTTTATCGAGCAGTTCGAGGCCAGATATCCGAACGCAAGTCCCAGGATCAAGCAATTCATTGCCTACCCCAGAAAGCCGTGGGCACTGTACAACTCCGTTCCCCGCTTCCTGAAGAGCCATGGCCGATGGCAACACTCACTGAAGCAGAGCTACGAGGAGCCCTTGCTTGAACAGCGCCGTCTGCTGTTGGAAGCCAAAGGGCGGCTAGCCATCAATCCCGAAGTCCACGACACGATGAATCAGCTGACCGAGCTGTTTCGCCGACTCCCACCTGCTTTGGCCATTATGGAACGCCCGAATCGTCGCGGCCCCGGCCTCATTACCGTGTCGGACGAGTATGACCTTCAGAAGATCCTGCATGCCGTGCTCCGGCTTCACTTCGATGACGTAGAGCCGGAGGAGACAACCCCACGCAGAGCAGGCGGCTCGTACCGTATTGACTTCGTGCTACGTCAGGAACAGGTGGCGGTCGAAGCAAAGATGACCCGGCCATCGTTGGGAGCGAAGGAGATTCGGAGCCAACTCATCGACGACATGTTCGGCTATCGAGGGCAAGCGAACGTCGCCGCGCTGGTCGCGGTGATCTACGACCCAACTCGGCGAATCGACAACCCAGCCGGATTCGAGCACGATATCAACACTGACGACCCCGAACTCCCAGTCCGTGTTGTCGTAGCTCAGGGCTGACTCATCCAGCAGACCTACAGGTTCCGGCCTGCCGCGCACTTGGTGGCGGGATGCGTCGATCGCTCCGAGGAACCCAGGAGCACCTATCCACTCCTGCGGCGCAGGGTCTCTCGGCCGTTGCCCCGTCGCCACCGTGCACGCCAGCACTCCGACCGTCCACTCGCCTCACCAGACCGACTCCAACCCGGGTCAGGCAGGTTGGATAAGTACCGATTATATTGGGCTGCAATGGTTTCAACCGGGACTGTCAGATGAACGGCTTTGGCTCACTTCCGGTGGTCGCTGGGGCTATGCCAGCAGGATGCGGTGTCGGAGCAGTTGGAAGCTGGCTCGGCCATACATTTGTCGTTTGATCAGTTTTCGTGTTGACGCCCTCGATCGGGCCGTTGCTGTAGGGCAGGGTCAGACCAGCGATTGCAGCGTCGTGGTCTTGGTCGAGTCCGCGCAGAAACGGGTCGAGTTCGGTCAGCCCGGCCTCTCGGACCTGTTTCATCCACGTGTCGAGATCAGTGCCACGGCGCTCGACGAGGATCGCCGCGAACTCGCCGACGAGTCTGGCCAGATCCGTCATCTCCGGAGAGGATGCGAGAAGTTCGTCCAGGTGAGCGCGGCGCCCGGTGGGCAGATCGGTGGGCCGGCTCATGATCCAGGAGGTCAGCCGCCGTGGCGAGGGACTGAGTCGCTCGCTTTCGGCACGGCCCTGGTTGAGGTATTTGTGCAGCAGGTTGAGGCCGCCGGTGTAGCCGAGGGCCTTGATCTCGTTGAACAGGTGCAGCACTGGGACACCGGGTTGCTCTGCGCGACGTCGGCGGAGGTGGTCGCGGTAGGGGTCGACCAGGCAGGATCGGTATTGCGGCGGGCGGCGAAGCTGGTCGGGCTCGGCCGCTCGGGCGTAGCGCTTCACCGTGTTCAGCGACAACCCCAGCCGCCGTGCGCAATCGAGCAATCCGACTCCCTGATCGAGCAGGTTGTGCACCGCGTGCCAACGCTCCAAAGTGGTCGTCTCGCGGACCAGCGTCTGCCGTTTCGGCCCCACGGCCGCCCAGCATCGACCGTGTGCGGCCACAACCTTCTCCACTGACCGGGCCAGCCCGTGCCACAGATGCCAGCGGTCGCTGGCTTGCACCGCGCCGGGCAGGGCCCGCCGGATGGCCTCGGCGTAGGTGGCCGATCCGTCGCGCACGACGACCTCGACGGCGGGGTTATTGCGCAACCACGCCTCGAGTGTCTCGGACTTCCGGTCACCGAGGACGTCTATCCGTTCGTGGGTGACCGCGTCGATCAGCACTGTGCCGTAACGGTTTCGGCGACGCAGCGCGAAGTCGTCCACATTTACCACGCGAGGAACCGGCCGGTGCGGCAGCGGGATGCGTAGCAGCATCCGCACTGCGGTGGGGCGGGACATCCGCACCGGCAACACGGTCAGCAGCCGGACCGCGGCCCGCCCGGCCAACTCGCGCACCACCGCCCGCACGTGGCAGGTCAGCCGGGCGGTGCGGCGCTGGTAGCGTTCAAGCACTCCAGGGACTTGCTCACGGAAAGTCTTGCAGCACTGCAGTGTTGGGCAGGCTAACCGCCGGATCCGCACTCGGACGACGACCAGCCGGCCGTCGATCGGCAAGTCGGAAAAGGGTCCGGTTGTGATAGCTGTGAACCCTCACCGACCCAGCGCCGCACCGCGGGCACACGGCCGGACCGGGCCCCGTCCTGGCCGACACCACGATCCGGCTGCCCTCATCGACCACGTCCTCGACAACCAGCGGCGACAACCCTGAAAATACAAGTCCGACAGCGATATTCACCTCGGCCATCGAGGCATCGTGCCCTCACCCTGCTTCAGCTACCACCGGAAGTGAGCCAGAGCCGACTATCTGACAGTCCCTTTCAACCCGAGGCTCGCGGAATCAGCGGAACCATCGTGCCTATCATGAAGGTGGTAGCGACGCCGATCGGGGTGATAATCATTACCTTGATCTTCTTGGCTCGCGCTAAGGCCAGCGTCCGCTACGCCTGCGCGAAGCTACTATTCGCCACCGGAACATCTTTCACCTCTGCACCAGGGCCTTTCCTGGATTGGGCACGCCGCGCGGGCCTGCTCAGAGTAACCGGCGCTGCCTACCAGTTCCGGCACCAGAGCTACCAGCGATGGCTCGCCAGTCACAGCTAGTTGGTGGAACTTGGTCCGGGCCTGAGCCTGATTCAAATAGTCGATGCAGAATTCACAGGCCAAACTGGAAGAAATCTAGTATCGCCGTTTGTGTTTCAGCTTCGCTTTAACGCAAACGACAACATCAGTGACTAATTCTATCGTTAGCGAGTTTTGATGAGTATCCGACCGCGAGCAGGAACTCGCCACGGGCGATCACTAGCTGGCACCAGCTTGTAGTGACCGGAGGGCTGGTATGGGAAAACAGAAAAGTAAACGGCCCAAGCGGGAACGGCAGGTCGTTGTTGTTGGCGCGCTGCGTGGTCAGCCGGATTTGAAGAAGCTGGCGCTGGCGCTCATGAGCCACGTGCAGGCACAACGCGACATTGAGGCACGGGAACGCTGAATACCGTGGGGCTAGGTGAACGTGCCCCGAACAGGCTAGGCGACCTTGACGCTCCAATCACCAACGTGAGCAACAACATCCAGGGTTCCTCCGAGCGCGGCGATGTATTCGCGAACCAAGTCCATGGACGTGATCTTGCCGTGCTCGATCTGCGACACCCTGGCCTGCGAAACCCCCATCAGCTCAGCGACCTTGGCCTGCGTCACTCCGCACTGCTTGCGGAGTTCGGCGAGCTGGTGTCCGCGCTGCTCCGCGCGCATCTGCTCGCGGCTCTCATCTCGCGCTGCGATGCGCTCAGGGGAATCCCATGTCGGGTCGATTTCGCGAGCTCGACGCTTGGTCTCTTCCCAAGACACACCCTTCATGACTCCTCCTTCGTTGCTCGGTAGTCGTTATAGCGCTGTTCGGCGAGGGGGATCGCGTCTCGGTACCAACGATTCCACTGGCCGGTCTTGTCCCCGGCAACCAGGACGATCGCCTCCCGCGTCGGATCGAAGACGAACAGCATTCTGATCTCGGAACCTGGCGGGGTTCGAGGGCGAAGTTCTTTGAGGTTGTGTAGTGCCTTGCTGGACTGGATCCGGTCGACCAAAGGTCTTCCCAGCTCCGGTCCACGCTCGGCGAGCTCGTCCAGCGCTATCTCAATCTTGTCGGCGATCATCGGCTCGTTCTTCACCAGGTCAAGGAACCAGTCGTTGACTGGCTCTAGCAGCACAATGCCCCATCGCACGAGAAGATTATAACTAATCCTTATGCCCGTCGGGGGTTCGATGCAGCCTCAGAGACGTGCTGGGAATCGAACCGCGGTCGGTGCAAATCCGCAGGTACAGGCACCGACCACCACCTGACTCGATCCAGCCATCGAAAAACGAAAACCCGCAGGTTGTTGACCTGCGGGTTCCCATCTTGTGGAGCTGCCGGGAATCGAACCCGGGTCCTCCGCCGCGTCTTCAGGGCTTCTCCGTGTGCAGTTCGCTAGGTCTCTACTCGGATCTCCGGGTCTCGCGAACAAGCTCGGATGACGATCCCAGTCGCTGTTGGATGTCCCATCCGACTCCGCGACCGAGCCGGACAGTAATTCCCTCTAGCTGATGCCAGTACCCGGGTCGAGGGACGAACCCGGACTGACAGAGACGCCTGCTACTTAGGCAGCGAGGGCGTACTCGCGCTGATTGGAATCGGCGCTTAATTGGTTGCAACGACGCTTACGGTGGTCTCTTGCCTGCACCGACACGCTTCCCCTAAATCTACGTACGCAGTCGAAACCGTTCAGCCCCGTACGTCCCGACACCTTGTCGGGCTAGTTACTTTAACACTCGGCCATGCCGCGTTCATTCCATTATCCATGCGGCGCGAATCACGCCTCCGACCTGCACGGATGCAGTCGCACCGGGGCTGGCTCCGGCCTGCTACGCGAGTCGGCCAAGATCAACGGATGCTGTGACGGCATCGGCCCGGGAACGTTCCGCCATGAGTGCGCCTTGATCTCGGCAGGTGGCGAGCTCTGATTTGCTGGATGCGTGGACGGCGATCAGGCCGCCGCGATCAATCCGACCGACGCGAGCGCCAAAACCATCCCGAACTGCTGCTGTCGCCCGACCCGCTCCCCGAGTAGGACCATCGCCAGCAGGACGGTCGCGGCCGGGTACAGCGAGCCGATCACGCTGACCAGCGAGAGCAGCGAACCGTGGAATGCATACAGCAGCGCGGCATTCGCGATGGTGTCCAGCACCGCGATATAGGCCGCCAACCGCAATGGTTCACCGCGCAGCGGTCGCAACTCCCCCGCTGATAACGCGATGAGCCAGACCATCGGACTTGCGGCGCCGCGTTGGGCCAGCAGCGGCCAGACCCCGGCGCTCGCGTGAGTTTCGTGCAGGCACACGAAGGCGAGTCCGAAGGCCGCGCCCGAGCCGACGGTGAGCAGCGCGACTTTCCTGGTGAAGCGCAGCTTTCGCCCGCCGGTTATCTCTTCGGTGACGTCATCGGGCGACTCCCGGCTCACCAGGTAAACCGCGCCGAGCGCGAACACGATGCCGGCGATGGCGAGTGGACCCGGACGTTCGCCGATCAACAGACCGACCAGCACCGGAATTCCCGCGACCAACAAAGCGGTCAACGGCGACACCACCGCCATCGGGCCGCTGGCCAGCGCGGCATAGAACCACCACACCGCTAAGCCGCTCGCGACACCGGCGGCCAGTCCCCACAGCATCGATGCGGTGTCCGGGGTTCCACCGACCAGTGGTAACAGCGCGAGGACGAATAGCGTCGACATCGGATAAGAGACGACAACGACGCGCAGGGCGGTCACCCGCCGTGACGCAACACCACCGAAGAAATCACTCACGCCATAGCCGACCGCCGCCACCAGCGCCAGTAGAACAGCGGTCAACGCATGCCTTTGATCCGCCGCCCCAATTCCCGGGTGACCTCGCGCTCAGCGGTGCGCTTGGCCAGATCCTGTCGCTTGTCGTAGTCCTGCTTACCCTTGGCGAGCGCGAGCTCGACCTTGACCTTGCCGTCGGAGAAGTACATCGATAGCGGCACCAATGTCTGGTTGCCCTCACGCGACTTGCCGACCAGCCGCTCGATCTCACGCTTGTGCAGCAGTAGCTTGCGCACCCGGCGCGGCGAATGGTTGGTCCAGGTGCCGTGGCTGAACTCGGGAATGTGCAGACCCCGCAGCCAGACCTCGCCGTTGTCGACGGTCGCGAAGGCGTCCACCAGCGAGGCCTTACCCTCGCGCAGACTCTTGACCTCGGTACCGACCAGCGCGATCCCGGCCTCGTAGATGTCCAGGATCGTGTAGTTGTGCCGCGCCCGGCGGTTGGTCGCGATGACCTTGCGCCCTTGTTCCTTCATAACGGTCAACTCTAGGTGACTCGGCAACCGGATTATTCCGTGCCTGTCGCGCTAGCCACCCGGCCGGACCGCGAGATACAGCAGCAGGACCGCGATGAAGGCCGCGACCAGCAATACCGTGGTCATGCGGGGTATGCCGCGCGGGCGCAGCGGTAACGGCGGGGTGCGGCGCAGCCACACCGATTCCACCGCGGGGTCATGGGTGCCGCGCCGATGCGGCGGCGGATCACCAGGGTCCGTGGACGGCGAGCCGCCCAGGTCGGGCCCGTCGTCGGTGGGGCCATCACCGGAATGCATATCTTGCACGCTAGCCGTGAAACCGGTTCGACGCCGCGCAATTTCATTGCGATTCAGGCAATTCGGCGCGCAAATGCCTCACTGGCACCACCGATCACGAGATCGACGGCTACTATCCCGGGTCGATGGTGCGCACGCATTGCCCGATCACGCGTTGCTCGCTTCTCCGGCCAATACCGCGAGTACTCCTTCGCCGTACTTGGCCAGTTTGTTCTCGCCGACACCGCCGACCGTCGCGAGTTCGGACAGGCTCTCGGGCTTGCGTGCGGCGATCTCCCGGAGCGTCGCGTCGTGGAAGACGACGTAGGCGGGTACGCCCTGCTCCTTGGACGTCGCGGCCCGCCATTCACGCAGCTTCTCGAAGACCGGCACGTCCACGGAAGCCAGGTCGGCAGCTGGAGACTTGCCCTTGGCTGCCTTGGGTGTCCTGGCCGGTTTGACCGCACGCTCCGGTTCGCGGCGCAGTAGCACTTCGCGGCCGTCGAACAACACCTCGTTGCTGGCCTCGGTGAGGATGAGCACACCGTAGTCGCCGTGCACGGCGAGTAGTCCCTGTGCGAGCAATTGCCTTATGACACCGCGCCATTCGACATCGCGCAGATCAGTGCCGATGCCGAAGACCTTCAGCTCGTGGTGATCATGCTGCAGCACTTTGGGATTCGATTTGCCAAGCAGGATATCGACGATATGGCCCGCGCCGAAGCTCTGTCCGCGTTCGCGTTTCAGCCGCAGCACCGTCGAGAGCACCTTCTGTGCGGGCACGGTGCCGTTCCAAGTTTCCGGCGCGATCAGGCAGGTATCGCAATTGCCGCACGACTGTCCCGACTGTCCAAAGTAGGCCAGTAGCTGAGTTCGCCTGCAGGACACCGTTTCACACAGCGCGAGCATGGCATCCAGATGCAACTGCAATTGCCTGCGGTGAGTGGCGTCGCCGTCGGACGAGTCGATCATCTTGCGCTGCTGCACTACGTCGGCGAGTCCGTAGACCATCCACGCGGTCGACGGCAGGCCATCACGGCCCGCTCGCCCGGTCTCCTGGTAATAGCCCTCCACCGACTTGGGCAGATCGAGATGGGCAACGAAACGCACATCGGGCTTATCGATGCCCATGCCGAAGGCGATTGTCGCGACCACGACGAGGCCGTCCTCACGCAGGAACCGCGCTTGGTTGACCGTGCGAGTGCGCGTGTCGAGGCCCGCGTGATACGGAACCGCCTCGACGCCGTTCTCGGTGAGGAAAGCTGCGGTCTTCTCCACCGAATTGCGCGACAAGCAGTAGACGATGCCGGCGTCTCCGGCGTGCTCGGTTTTGATGAAGTCGAGCAGCTGCCGATCCGGCCGGTTCTTGGGTTCGATCCGGTACTGGATATTGGGCCGGTCGAAACTGGCGACGAAACGGCGGGCCGAGCCGAGGTCGAGCCGCTGGATGATTTCATCGCGGGTCTTCGCCGTCGCGGTCGCGGTGAGCGCGATGCGCGGCACATCCGGCCAGCGCTCGTGCAGCATCGACAGGGACAGATAGTCGGGTCGGAAGTCGTGGCCCCACTGGGAGACGCAGTGCGCCTCGTCGATGGCGAACAGCGCCACCTTGCCGCGATCCAGCAGCGCGGCGGTCGACTCCAGGCGCAAGCGCTCAGGCGCGAGATACAGCAGATCCAACTCCCCCGCGACGAACTGCGCCTCGACCATCCGCCGCTCATCCGGGAACTGCGTCGAGTTCAGGAATCCGGCGCGCACGCCGAGTGCGCTGAGTGCGTCCACCTGATCCTGCATCAATGCGATCAGTGGTGACACCACCACCCCGACGCCGGGCCGCACCAGCGCGGGCACCTGATAGCACAGCGACTTACCGCCGCCGGTCGGCATGAGCACCAGCGCGTCTCCGCCGCCGACCACATGCTCGACGATCTCCCGCTGATCACCGCGGAAGCTGTCGTAGCCGAAAACCCGGCGTAGCACCTCTTGTGCCGCACCGGATTCGGCGACCGCGCCGTCGTTCGATACAGCCGCGAAAGCATCGGGGGATTCCACGCGGCCCATCCTACGAGCGCGGTCGGACAACGGAACTCCTACGTCAGCGCGGATCCCAGGTGATCGGCCGAGTTGCCCACATGTGGACAACCAATTTCGATCACCGCGCGGGGGTTCCCCTGACGGCCCCGCACAAGCTACATCGAGACCGTCAGCGCGAGTTGTCAGTCCCGGACGTAGTAACGCAACGTGCCATAGGCGGTGATCGCGGCAAACACGATGCCGAGCGGCGCGATGGTCAGTGAGACCAGCGCGATGTCCTCACCCGCGAGATGCGGGAAGACATTGCTGTTGAACAGCGCACCGAGCCCACGATTCACCACCAACGGTTGCGCGAGGAACAACCCGACGACCGCCAGAATCGACCCGGCCAAGGCCGCGACCACCGCTTCCAAAAGGAACGGCAACTGCGTGTACCAACGCGTCGCACCGACCATTCGCATGATGGCGACCTCCTCGCGTCGACTGAACGCCGCGATCTGCACCATATTCGCGATCAACAGCAACGCCGCCAACGCCTGCAACGCCGCCAACGCGAAGGCCGCGTTCCGCAGGCCGTCGAACACTCCGACCAGCCGGTCCACAGTGTCCTTGTCGTTGAGTACGCTCTGGATCCCGTCCTTACCGTTGAACGTCTGGTAGATCCGCGGGTATTGATCGGCATCGGTCATTTTCACGCGCAACGACGCGGGCAAGCGGGTGTCCTTGATCATGTCCAGCATTTCGGGCTGGTCCTTGAAGGTCACCTCGGTGGCTTCCTTCATCGCCTCGTCGCTGTTGACGAACTGGACCGAGACCACACCGTCGGTCTTCTTCAGATCCGACATCAGCTGCTGACACGGATTCAGCGAACAGTCCCGATCGCTCGCCGAAACCAGGTCGGTGAGGTAGAGCCGAATCTCGACCCGATCCATGAAGTAGTTCTGGGTCTTATCCGCGATTCGCAGCGCGAGCAGACCGCCGCCGAGCATGGTCAGCGATACCGCGGTGGTCAGGATCATCGCGATGGTCATGGTGACATTGCGACGCAGGCCGGTGAGGACCTCGTTGAACAGGAATCCAGCGCGCATTACCGGCCCACCCCGTAGACGCCGATCGCGTCGTCGCGGATCAGACGACCCCGGTCCAGCTCCACCACTCGCTTACGCATCGCGTCGACGATGTGATTGTCGTGGGTGGCCATCACCACGGTGGTACCGATGCGGTTGATCCGCTCCAGCAGCAGCATGATGTCGCCG
Organism: Nocardia sp. NPDC049737; assembly: GCF_040674755.1. Classification (NCBI taxonomy): domain Bacteria; kingdom Bacillati; phylum Actinomycetota; class Actinomycetes; order Mycobacteriales; family Nocardiaceae; genus Nocardia; species Nocardia sp. NPDC049737. The sequence continues at coordinate 216,994 of NZ_JBFANH010000008.1, forward strand.
CTGGTGTCGGGATCGAGGTTGCCGGTCGGCTCATCGGCGAGCAGCACCAGCGGGCGGTTCACGAAGGCCCGCGCGATCGCAACGCGCTGCTGCTCACCACCGGACAATTCGTGCGGTAGCCGATCGGCCTTACCGCCGAGCCCGACCATATCGAGCACCTCGGGGACGGTCCGGTCGATGAACTGGCGCCGCTTGCCGATCACCTCCAGCGCGAACGCCACATTCTGGGCGACGGTCTTCTGCTGCAGCAGCCGGAAGTCCTGGAAGACGCAACCCATGCGCTGACGCAACTTCGGCACCTTCCGGCCGGGCAGCCGGTCGACCTGGAAGTCGGCGACCCGGATCTCGCCCGCGGTCGGGGCCTCTTCCTTGAGCAGCAGTCGCATGAAGGTCGACTTGCCCGAACCGGACGGGCCGATGATGAAGACGAATTCGCCCTTGCCCACACCGACGGTGATGTTGTCCAGCGCGGGTCGCGTCGAGGTCTGATACGACTTGGTCACGTTCCGCATAGCGATCACGGTTGGTCAGTGTAACCAGCAACCGCCGCGCAGCCACCAGCTACATCATGGTCAATGACCGGGCGTAGCCGTATTCATTACCACGGGAACGGTATTGAGTTTTTCGGGCGATGTCACGATCGGTTGATCGGGCTTGACGAACAGGTACAACACGAACGTGGCGACCCATGATGCCATCAGGATCGCCGTGGATCTACGTGGTCTCACTGATTCCCTCCCGGCGCAATGCCGCGGCGACTCGCACCCGCAACTCGCGACCGACCTCGAACTGCTTGCCTGGCAATGTTCTGGCAACCATTCGAATATTCATCTGGTCCACTGTCAGATCTTCGACGCCCATCACGCTGGGCTCGTCGAGCAGCAGCGGCTTCAATCTGCGGTCCTCGTACGCCTTTGTACCGACCTCGTGCAGGATCTCGTTGATCCTGGTGATATCGACGCTGGCCGCAACCGGAACGTCGATCGCGGCGCGCGCCCAATCCTTCGACAGATTCGTCACTTTGACGATCTGCCCGTTGGGCACGGTGATCACCTCACCATCGGCATTGCGCAGTGTGGTGATCCGCAACGTGACGTCCTCGACCGTACCCTCGGCCTGCTCCGCGGATCCAGTAACAGCGATGCGAACCACATCACCAAATCCATACTGCCGCTCGGTAATCAGGAAAAATCCGGCAAGGATATCCTGCACGATCCGCTGTGCGCCGAAGCCGAGTGCGGCGCCGAGCACGGCCGCGGGCGCGACCAGACCGGTGACCGCGAAACCCATCCGCCGCAGCACTTCCATGCCGACCAGGACATAGACGACGGTCAGCACCACCCAGGTGACCACCTGGGCCAGCGCATGCCGATGTTTGGCCGCCTCGGAACGCACCAGTGCGTCGCTGCTGCGGAACCCGGCGTCGATCCTGCGGGTGATCCGATCCCGGATAAAGGTGGCGAAACGGCTGAACAGCGTCGCGCCGAGGAGCAGCAGGACGATCTCTAGACCGGCGGACCGCAGCCAGGTGGTGAAGTCGGTGGACGTGGAGAAGGCCTGGGGTACGTCCAACTAGCTCGCCTGCTCTCGCATTCGCCAACGAATTCCGGATTCGATGAAACCATCGATATCGCCGTCGAGCACGGCAGTCGGATTGTTGACTTCGTAGTTGGTGCGCAGATCCTTGACCATCTGGTACGGATGCAGCACGTAGGAGCGCATCTGGTTGCCCCATGACGCACCCTCATTGGTCTTGAGCGCATCCATTTCGGCGCGCTCCTCCTGCCGCTTGCGTTCCAGCAGTTTGGCTTGCAGCACCCGCATGGCCGAAATCTTGTTCTGCAGCTGGGATTTCTCGTTCTGACAGGTCACGACGATGCCGGTCGGGATATGTGTGAGCCGGACCGCGGAGTCGGTGGTGTTGACGCTCTGGCCGCCGGGACCCGAGGAACGGTAGACGTCCACGCGGATCTCGCCCTCGGGAATTTCGATGTGGTCGGTGGTTTCGACCACCGGTAGCACCTCGACCTCGGCGAAGGAGGTCTGGCGGCGGCCCTGATTGTCGAACGGGCTGATGCGGACCAAGCGGTGCGTGCCCATTTCCACCGAGAGGGTGCCGTAGGCATACGGTGATTTCACCGCGAAGGTGGCGCTCTTGATGCCCGCCTCTTCGGCGTAGGAGGTGTCGTAGACCTCAACCGAGTACTTGTGCCGGTCCGCCCAGCGGATATACATGCGCATCAGCATTTCGGCCCAGTCAGCGGCGTCCACACCGCCCGCGCCGGAGCGGATATTGACCAGCGCCTCACGCTTGTCGTACTCGCCGGAGAGCAGGGTGCGGACCTCCATGGCCTCCATATCGCTGTGCAGCGTGGCCCGCTCGGCATCGGCGTCGGCGAGCGCGGCCACCCGAGCCTCGCCCTCCTCTTCCTCGGCCAATTCGTATAGAACAGACAGATCGTCGAGGCGCTGGCGCAGTTCCTCGACCCTGCGCAACTCGCTCTGAGCGTGCGACAGCTCACTGGTGACCTGCTGCGCGTGCTCCTGGTTGTTCCACAGATCGGGATCGGCGGCCTGGTGCTCGAGTTCATCGATCCGTCGACGCAGCTCCTCGACATCGAGGACCGACTCGACGGTCTTCAGTGTGGCGTCGAGTTCGGCGAGGTCAGCGGAGACGTCAGGATGCACGATGCTCAAGCCTACTGGGCGGGGTGCAGACGGTGAAACACGCGGTGCTGCGCGGGTGCCGTCCTCAGCCGGAGACGGCACGCAGCCCGCCTGGGCGGCGACCGGCGAGGGCGTCGAGGGCGGTCGCGGTGGCGTCATCGGCGGGAAGGTAGACGATGAGCTGCTGGTCGTCGTCGGCGGAGAGTTCGAGGGTTTCGTAGGTGAGCCGGAGGTTGCCCGCCTCGGGATGGGCGAGGCGGGTGGTGCCGGTGGCGGCGGCGAGGCTGGGGACGGATTCGACCCGACGGGTGAACTCGGCACCTGCGGCTACGGTGAGTTCGTCGGCCAAAGCGGCGATGTGTGGGTCGCTGCGGAACGGACCCTGTTTCAATGCGGCGACCAGTTCGTCGGCGAGGTGGTCCCAGTCCGGATAGGCGGTGCGGGCCCGCGGGTCGGTGAAGGCGAACAGAGCGAGATTGGCGCGGTGTTCGTTGTGGAGCAGTCCGATCGGCGCCATCAGGCGTTGGTATCCCTCGGTCCAGGCGAGCACCTCGCGCAGTCGGTTGACGACCAGCGCGGGCGCGGGTTCCAGGCGATCGAGGATGGCGCGGACCGCGGGACGCACCTCACGCGGCGGTTGCGCACCGCCCATGCAGCTGAATCCCGGATCAGCGCCCTTGGTGAGACGGTGCAGGTGGATGCGTTCGCTCGGCGTCAAGGCGAGGGCGTCGGCGAGTGCGGACAGCACCGGCGGTGAGGGGCGGCGGTCACGACCCTGCTCGAGGCGTGTGATGTATTCCACGCTCACGCCCGCCAGGGTTGCCAGTTCAGCGCGACGCAGGCCGGGGGTTCGACGACGCGGTCCGGTGGGCAGGCCGACCTCGGCCGGTGTCACCGCCTCGCGGCGGGTGCGCAGAAAAAGGCCCAACTCGTTGTCGCTCACTCCTCGACGGTACAAGCGCGACCGGCGCCGAGGGTGTCCCTGCCACTACCACTCTTCGTGCGGCCTTCCTGGTGTTGCCGCCGGGCAGCAAATTGGGACTCGAACAATTTCCGATCGAAGGAGAACACCATGTCCTTGAAGCTCGCGGTGATCATCGGCAGCGTCCGGGAGGGACGCTTCGCGCCGACCGTGGCCAACTGGTTCGTCGAGGAGGCCGCCCGGCACGGACAATTCGAGATCGACCTGATCGATCTTGCCGAGGCCGACCTGCCATTGGCACTGCCCGCCGTTTCCCCGGCGATGAACCCCGATCCGGAACGCCCGGCCGGGATGTCCGACCTCACTAGGCGGCTCGGTGAAGCGGACGCTTTCGTCATCCTCACTCCGGACTACAACCGCAGCTACCCGGCCGCGCTGAAGGCTGCCATCGACTGGCACTTCACCCAATGGGACAGCAAGGCAATCGGTTTCGTCGGCTACAGCGGTGGGAGCGGGGGCCTGCTCGCCATCGAGCACCTGCGTCAGGTCTTCAACGAACTCAATGCTCACACCGTTCGCAATTACGTCAGCTTCCCCCGCTACTACCTGCTCTTCGATGCCGAAGGCAAGCTCCGCGAGCCGACGGAACCCGCGTCCGCCGCGCAGGCCATGCTCGACCAACTCCACTGGTGGGCAAATGCCCTCGCCGCCGCCCGCTCCGTCTCCGCTGCCGCATAGCTTGTGGTATCTCGAACAGTGCGCCGTGGGCACTGCTTTTGCGGCAGCGGGGATGCGTCTGGCGGGGCAGGGTGTGGGCGATAGGGTTCGAGGGTGACTGATTACTCCTCCGATCTCGAACTCGCCCTGCGGTTGGCCGATCAGGCCGATGGGATTACCCGTGCGCGGTTCGGGGCGTTGGATTTGCGGGTCGATTCGAAGCCGGATCTGACGCCGGTGTCGGATGCGGATCTGGCGGTGGAGAAGGCGATACGCCAGGTCCTCGGGCAGGAGCGCCCCGGGGATTCGGTGCTCGGTGAGGAGTTCGGCGGTGACGTCGAGTTCAGCGGGCGGCAGTGGGTGATCGATCCGATCGATGGCACCAAGAACTTCGTGCGGCGGGTGCCGATTTGGGCGACGTTGATCTCGCTGCTCGAAGACGGCGTTCCGGTGGTCGGTGTGGTCAGCGCCCCCGCATTGGCGCGGCGGTGGTGGGCGTCGGCCGGTTCCGGCGCCTGGGCCAGCATCGATTCCGATGCGCCGAAACCGATTTCGGTCTCCGCGGTCAGTGAGCTCGGCTCGGCGAGCCTCGCCTTCTCCAGCCTGTCGGGCTGGCGCGAACGCGGTCTGCGGGAGAAGTTCCTCGACCTCACCGACGCGGTGTGGCGGGTCCGCGGCTACGGCGACTTCTTCACCTACTGCCTGCTCGCCGAGGGCGCGGTCGATATCGCCACCGAACCCGAAGTCTCCCTGTGGGACCTGGCCGCCCTCGACATTCTCGTCCGCGAAGCAGGCGGCCGCTTCAGCTCCCTCTCCGGCACCCCCGGCCCCCACAACGGCGACGCCATAGCCACCAACTCGCTACTCCACGACGCTGTCCTCACCCGCTTGAACTGAGCTTCGAGAATGTATTGGGGGCGGCAAACGAGTGGCCCCACCACCAGTGCATTCTCAGCGGCTGCTGGCGCGCCGGATGAATCATTCGTCGGGCAGCTACTGGTCGATGCGGTTGTCGATCATCCAGTGCGCGAGGCGATCACGCGGGTTGGCGATGTCGGCGGCATCGGTCGGGGGTGGCCGCGATCGTCTCTGCGGGTGCTAGCGAGTCACGTTCGGGCGCAGTCGCTTTCCTATCGCCTGGAATCGGCGGGGGTCAGGTCGATGCCTGCGGGTGGACGTAGTCGACGCAGGGTTCCGTCCATGCTTGTGACGAACAGCGCCCACCCATTACCGTCGCGAGCGATCCGCACGGAAGTGGCGCCGTCCGGTGGATTGCGTATCGGGCCGGGTTTGATCAGGCCGGTGATGATCGTGCAGCCCGCGCCGGTGGCCGGGTCGATCTGAAAGACCGCGCCTTGGATGTGGTCGGCGACGAAGAGTTGGCCCGCGCGGGTCGCTTCCATATCGTCGAGCAGCGCAACCAGATCGGGAGCACCGGCGACGACCGTCGCGTTATCGGGATCATCGAGTTGAACCCGGAAGACGCGCAGGGTCATATTGTCGGTGTAGATCGAGTTGCCGTCGGGGGCGAGCGCCAGCCCGTTGGTCCATGGCAGGTTGGACCAGGTCTCGGTGTACTCCCCCGTCGACGGCCGATACCGCGAGATGCCGGTCGGCGGGCCGGTGATGCCGATGGTGGCGAATACCAGGTCGCCGTCGGGCAATTCGAGCAGTCCGTTCGGACCGTTCAGCTCGGTGAGCAGAATCGTCACCGCATGGGTGTCGATGTCATAGCGCTGCAAGGTGCCCGGCGACTCCGCCAAACCATCGCCGGTGACGAAGTACACGGACCGTCCGACAACCCGCACGCCCGCAGGGTGATCCAGACCGGTCACCAGCTTCTCGAACTTGCCCGCGGCATCGATATGAGCCAGGTACCCGTCGAGGATTCCGGTGACATAGAAACCACCGGACCCGTCGGTATCGAGATTCTCCAGATTGCCGACCCCGCTGACGATCGTCGAGACGTCCCACCCATCCGCACATGATCCGGACGGCGTCTGCGCCTCGGCCGTCCCCCCAGACAAGATGCCCGCCGTAATCGCCGCGGTCAGCAGCGTTGCCCTCAATCGCCGACTCCGCGGCCGTCTTGCCATGCGGCACAACCTAACAGCCGCGCTGGAATGTTGCCCGGGACGGACAGTCCGCCCCGGGCGACTCGACTCACGGAATGAACAGCGTCGCGATCATATTGAGGACCCCGGAGACGAACTGATCGACAATGCGCAGAACCATGACATCTCCTTACTCGTACAGCAGGATTCAGCCTCGACGGAAAAACGGCCGAGCACTGTGGGCGGCACCTTTGTAGATAGGCGTCGATCGTTCTTCGTTGCGGTCGGACTCGTGGATGGCCGCAACGGGACCGCTCAGGTCAGATGTTTCGCCGCAGGCCACATTTCGGACATTGGCGCTCGCGGTTTGCGGCAGATGAACAGCGGTTGGCCCTGTTCGTCGTTGTCGATGCCGAGACCGTTGTCGATGTAACCGGCGGGTTGGACTTCGGCGAAGTACCCAGTCAGGTGGTCACGATCGAGGCCGACGACGATCACCGCGGAGGCTGTGTCGCTGGGCGGGCCCCACCACCAGTAGGAGTTGTGACCGCTGTGCGGAGTCGGCAATCCGTATTCGCCACCGAACCGTTCGATCGCCCCCGCCTCGCCATAGTTGTCGGTAAGGATCGCGGTATCGGGTCCGAGCGTGGCGCGCACCTCGGCGATTCGGTGCACGAATTGCGGCCAGCCGATGGTTTCGCCCGCGTCGTAGTTGATCGCGAGGACCGGCGAATCCCTCAAGGCCGCGACGGGTAATACCGGTAGGAACAGCACCGCCGAGACGATTGCATTCACCGCGATCACCGAACCGACTGCCGCCCAACGGGCTCGCCGATCCCCCAGCCGAGCGGCGACCGGCACCGCACCGGCGGCCAACAGAATCGGATACATCCCGCCCAGGTAGTACGCCTTCCCGCCGCTGACCAGGAAAACCGCGAAAAGCACCGCATACGCGACCGGAAACGCGCGCCGACGCGGATCTCGCCACAGTCGCCAGAGCCCGAATGCCCACAGCGGCAGCAGCAATGGGCCCATCAGCCCGAATTGCGACAGCATGAACATCACCGGCGAATCCGATGTTCCGGAGGACCCGCCCGCGATCGCCCGACTCATCTCCCACTGCGGCCAGCCATTGCACCACTGCCACAACAGATATGGTAGCCAGATCACGAACGCCAACCCGACTGCCATCGGAAAGTACTTGGTGCCGAATATCTTTCGCGGGCCGACGAGAACGAGCGCAAGCGTCAGCGCCACCACCGGAAAGATCAACAGCGCCTTGTTCTGCAACCCGATCCCCACAACCAGCCCCACCCCGAGCCACCACCTACCGACACCCGAGCACCCATTCGGCGCCGCAGGAACACCCCCGCCCGCGCACCCGTCCGCCCGGGCTCTCTGCCCGAGTCGCTCAGCACCCCCCTCCGCACCTCGCAACAACACCAGCACCAGCAGACAAACCAACGCCCATGCCGCCATATCGAACGACGCGGTACTCAGCAGATGACCGATCCCCATCACCATCGCCGCACTCGCGACGGCAACCGACGCCAACACCTGCGCCCCGCGCCCGCCGCCGAGCTCGCGCGCCATCAAGCCCGCTGCGACAACGACGAATGTCGCGGCCAAGACCGACGGAAGCCGCAGCAGCAGTAACGAATCGGCATCGATTGCCGACATCGCGCGGGCCAGTAGCGGAGTCAATGGCGGCTGGTCCGGGTAGCCCCAATCCGGATGTCTGCCCGACGCCAAAAAGTACAGCTCGTCTCGGTGATAGCCGTAGCGCGGGGCGAATGCGGTGAGTAGCGCGGCGAACAGCACAGCGACGACGCACAGCGGTCGCCCCACGACTTTGGGCACTTGTCCAGCCTGACACAGTTCGGCGGCGTATGCCGCCCCTCGACGCACTTCTTACTCTGGAGTAAGATAGCCTTACTCAGGAGTAAGATAGCTGGGAAAAGACCTCACCCACCCACCCGAGAAAAACAGGTGATGATGAGCACTCGAGACAGCGCAACGACGCGACGTCCAGACACGTCCGCGGTCGGCCTGACCCACCCCAAGCGGGACTGGATGGGCGCGGCCATGCGGGTGATGACGACCATTACCGGGTCGGAGCTCGCCGAGAAGTACAACCTGCGCAAGCCGATCGAGCGGGTCACCTACGAAGGCACCAAGACCGGTTTCCGCACCCTCGGTGCCGCCACTCGCGCATTCGGCAAGGTCGCCGGCGGCGGTGCCCCGAAACGCCTGGCGGACAACGAGTCCAAGCACAAGGACTTCTTCGATCTGACCCCGAGCGACGAGCAGCAGATGATCGTCGAGACGGTAAAGGAATTCGCCGCCGAGATCCTGCGCCCGGCCGCCTACGAGGCCGACAACGCCGCCAAGGCCCCGCGCGACCTGCTCGAGCGCGCCGCCGAACTCGGCATCACCCTGATCAATGTGCCCGAGGAGTTGGAAGGCGCGGCCGCCGAGCGCGGCGCGGTCACCAACTCGCTGGTCGCCGAGGCGCTCGCGCACGGCGACATGGGTCTGGCCCTGCCGATTCTGGCGCCGAGCGGTGTCGCGGTCGCCCTGTCCCAGTGGGGTACCGACGCACAGCAGCAGACCTACCTGCCCGCTTTCACCGGCGAGAATGTGCCACAGGCCTCGGTCGTGATCAGCGAGCCGCGGGCGCTGTTCGACCCGTTCGCCCTGCAGACAAAGGCCACCCGCTCCCCCAGCGGTTACCGCCTCAACGGTGTGAAGAGCCTGGTCCCGGCCGCCGGTGATGCCGAACTATTCATCGTGGCCGCCGAACTCGACGGCCGCCCCGCCCTGTTCATCGTGCCGTCGGACAGCCAGGGGCTGGTCATCGAGGCTGATCCGAGCATGGGTCTGCGCGCCGCCGGTCTCGGTCGCCTACTGCTCAACGGTGTCGCGGTCGGCACCGACGCCATCCTCGGCGACGGCGATGCCACGGCCCGCGCCGAGGAATACGCCGATGCGGTGCGCCTGGCCCGCCTCGGCTGGGCCTCGCTGGCCATCGGTACCGGACAGGCCGTGCTCGACTACGTGATTCCGTATGTGAACGAGCGCGAGGCATTCGGCGAGCCGATCTCGCACCGTCAGGCGGTCGCGTTCATGGTCGCGAATATGGCAATCGAACTGGACGGCCTGCGCCTGGTGACCCTGCGGGGTGCCGCACGCGCGGAGCAGGGCCTTTCCTACGCCCGCGAGGCGGCACTGGCGCGCAAGCTCGCCACCGACAAGGGCATGCAGATCGGCCTCGATGGCGTGCAGTTGCTCGGCGGCCACGGCTTCACCAAGGAACACCCGGTCGAGCGCTGGTACCGCGATCTGCGGGCGATCGGCATCGCCGAAGGTGTCGTGCTCGTCTGACCGGCTGGTTCCTTACTTCCAGGAGACATCACCATGATCAATCTCGAACTCCCCAAGAAGCTGCGGGCCAGCGCCAACCAGGCCCACCAGGTCGCCCAGGAAATCTTCCGGCCGATCTCGCGCAAGTACGACCTCGGCGAACACGAGTACCCGGTCGAGCTGGACACCATGGCCGCCATGGTCGAGGGTCTCGCCGACTCCGGCACCCAGAAGATCGGCGGCGCGGCCGGTGGCCGTTCCGATTCGGACGAGCACGCCACCGAGCTGCTCGGAAACTCCAACGGCGGCAATATGTCCGCGCTGCTGAACGCGCTCGAGACCTCCTGGGGCGACGTCGGCCTGATGCTGTCGATCCCCTACCAGGGTCTGGGCAATGCGGCCATCGCGGCCGTCGCCACCGATGAGCAGCTGAAGCGCTTCGGCAAGGTGTGGGCCTCGATGGCCATCACCGAACCGTCCTTCGGTTCCGACTCGGCCGCCGTCACCACCACCGCCGTACTCGACGGCGACGAGTGGGTGCTCAACGGCGAGAAGATCTTCGTGACCGCGGGTCAGCGCTCCACCCACATCGTGGTCTGGGCCTCGGTGGACCGCAGCTTGGGCCGCGCGGCGATCAAGTCGTTCGTCGTGCCGCGCGACGCTCCCGGACTTTCGGTGGCCCGCCTCGAGCACAAGCTCGGCATCAAGGCATCCGATACCGCCGTACTGCTGTTGCAGGACTGCCGGATTCCGAAGGACAACATCCTCGGCAGTCCGGAAGTCAACGTGGAGAAGGGTTTTGCCGGGGTCATGCAGACCTTCGACAACACCCGCCCCCTGGTGGCCGCGATGGCGGTCGGTGTCGCGCGGGCGGCGCTCGAGGAGTTGCGCGCCATCCTGAAGGATGCGGGCATCGAGCCGTCCTACGACATCCCGGCCAACAACCAGCCCGCGGCCGCCGCCGAATTCCTGCGTATGGAGGCCGATTACGAGGCCGCGTACCTGCTGTCGCTGCGTGCCGCGTGGATGGCCGATAACAAGAAGCCGAACTCCTTGGAAGCCTCGATGTCCAAGGCCAAGGCGGGCCGCACGGGCACCGACATCACCCTCAAGGCCGTCGAACTCGCGGGCACCATCGGCTACTCGCAGCGCACCCTGCTCGAAAAGTGGGGCCGTGACTCCAAGATCCTCGACATCTTCGAAGGCACCCAGCAGATCCAGCAGCTCATCGTGGCCCGCCGCATCCTCGGCAAGACCAGCGCCGAGCTGAAGTGATGCCGAAATAGCAAGTGCTGCATAGGAAACCGGTGCGAACGATGCGCACCGGTTTTCTTTATTTTCTCGGCTGTGCAGCGTGCTACGACGCCGACGCACCTCGGCCCCGCGATCACGGCCACGGCGGGTTCGAGGCACCCGCCGTAAACGGTGAAGTAACGGAAGGTATCTTGGCGAGCTGAGATTCAGCGGACGAATTCCATCGAGCAGTACCAAGAACCCCAACAGGAGACTGGTTATGCACAGGCTGGGTTTGATACGTCGCTTCACCGCCGCAATCGCGGCAACCACCGCATTCGTCGCCGTCTTCGCGGGTCATGCCGCGGCCGAGCCGGCGACGATCGACTGGAATACGGCCACGCAGCAATTGCGGAAGGCCGCCATCGGCAATCCCGCCGCCGAACAGGCAGTGGACCGGCTGCTGGCATCCGGGCAGGTCGCCACCCAGGTGGCAGTGCCCGCACAGCCGTTCCAGATCCCGGCGCAATCCGATATCGGACGCGGTGACGGGCCGGGTGTCTACGGGTCCGGCGTCGCCCTCGGTTACGACGGGTTGCGATTCGGATTCTTCGGCGGACCGGGCACGATCGCACCGGATCAGACCGGGGCCAAGCTGCAGGTCCTGTGGATCAATCTGTCCAACGGCCGCAGCGGCACCGAGGTGCTCTCCGAGCACAACGACGCCACGGTCGACACCACGATCCGCACCCGTCCGGTCGAAACCGGTGGCGGCCTCATCGTCGGCGCGGTCTACGGCACTCTGTTGCACCGCTGGCCCGTCCCGGTCAGCGACGCCAACCCGGACGGTTTCCAGTACAAACTCGCAACCATCTCGGTCCCGTCCTTCGGATCGATCTACAACTGACCATCCGGCACGCGAGCCCGGCACGGATTTTCGTGCCGGGCTTTTGCATCACATCAGCTAACCATTGCCAGCAATTACGTAACTCCGTAAATTTGCGCTCGTGAGCGTGGAGGACCGACTAGCGAAGCTCGAACGCCGACTTGCGGCCCAGGACCTCATCAAGGATGGCGGCGGGCAAGCGAGTGGATCCGCCCCGCAGGGAGGGTGGGCACTGCGGCGGCTTCATGAGGAGTTCACGAATGCGGATCAGCGCAATGGCGGGGTGATGTTCGCCGGTTCGGGCTCATTACCCAGCGCGGAAGAGTTCGACTGGCAAGTCCAGTTCAGCACCGATGACATCGTCGGCTACGACTGGGACGATGCCGCCGAATGCCTCGCCGCCCTTGGTAGTCCGGTCCGCCTGCGCATTCTTCGGGAGATACTTCGGGGCAGCAGAACCGCCGCCGAACTCACAGACCTCGGTGAGGTGGGCACCTCCGGCGAGATCTACCACCACCTCCGTCAACTGGCGGCTACCGGCTGGCTCCACACCGTGGGCAGCAGCCACTTCGAAGTCCCCCCGAATCGGGTCGTCGCGCTACTCGTCGCGCTGGCTACCGCACGCAGATGATCAAGACCAGGTGGGAACTGGTGGTGGGGAGCCTCTCACCTTTCGCCGGCTCGGTTTTTGTCCAGCCCGCCCGGCTTCGGGTGTGATGTGGGTCATAGCGCTGATACGGTTGGTGAGACAGAACGGTGGTTCGAGATCGCTTGGGCAAGTGCCGACGCGAGTTGCTGGTAGAGGTGGTCGACGATGAAGTTGGCGCATGCGCTGGAGGTTGTGAAGGCATTCGGGGTGCTGCGGGCTCGCGGGGTCAGCGATCCCAAGAAGCCGCTGGAAACCTTGCGGACGGTGAAAGAATCGAAGGTCTACGGACCGCAGGCGACCTTGATCCGGCATTCGGCCCGAGTCGTGCCAAATGCGCCAGCGCTGGTGGACGAGCGCGGCGAACTGACCTACCGGCAACTCGACGAGCAGTCCACGGCCATCGCGCGCGGGCTGCGACAGGCGAATCTGACCGAAGGGTCCGTGATCGGTGTGCTGGCCCGCGACCATCGCGGCCTCATCCTGGCCATGGCCGCAGCGGGCAAGCTCGGCGTGCGGGTCGCGCTGATGAATACCGGCTTCGCCAAACCGCAGTTCGCCGAGGTCTGCGAGCGCGAGAAGGTCAAGGCAGTGCTGCACGACAGCGAATTCCTGGGTCTGCTCGACGCACTGCCGCCGAACCTGCCGCGCTACCTCACCTGGGTCGACCAGGGCACCGAATTGCCCGAGGGCGCACAGACTCTCGACGATCTCATCGCCGCCAACTCGACCGCGGACCTGCCCGCACCGTCCAAGCCGGGCGGTTTCGTCATCCTCACCAGTGGCACCACCGGCCTGCCGAAGGGCGCACCGCGCAGCAAGGTGACCCCGCTGGCCACCGCGCAGATGGTGGACCGAATCCCATTCCCGGTCAGGGGAACTCAGGTCATCGTGTCGCCGATCTTCCACAGCACCGGGCTCGGTACCTATCTGGTCGCCTCGGCGATGGGCAATAAGGTGGTGGTGCGCCGCCGCTTCGACGCCGAGGCCACGCTAAAGATGGTGGCCGATCACAAGGCCGAAATGCTGGTCGCGGTGCCGACCATGCTGCACCGGATGACCGAGCTGGCACCGGAGATCCGCGCCGAATACGACACCACCTCGCTGAAGTGCATTCTGGTCGCGGGTTCGGCGCTCGCACCGGAGTTGTGCGTCAAGGCCACGCAGATCTTCGGTCCGGTCCTCTACAACCTGTACGGCTCGACCGAATGCGCCGTGGCCACCGTCGCGAACCCGGACGATCTGGCCATCGCGCCGGGCACCGTCGGTCGCGCGCCGATCACCTGCGAAGTCCGGCTCTACGATGACAACGACAAGCAGGTCAACGCAATAAACACCACCGCGCGCATCTTCGTCCGCAGCGGTGCGCCGTTCGAGGGCTACACCGACGGCAGGCATAAGCAGATCATCGACGGCTATATGTCCAGTGGCGATGTCGGCCACTTCGACGAGCACGGACTGCTGATGGTGGACGGTCGCGACGACGACATGATCGTCTCCGGCGGCGAGAACGTCTTCCCGCAGGAGGTGGAGAACCTGCTGCTGGAGCGGCCGGACGTGTTCGACGCCGCCGTCGTCGGCGTCGACGATGTGGAATTCGGCAAGCGTCTGCGCGCCTTCGTGGTCCCCGAGAACGGTCACGCCCCCGACGGCGAGGAGATCAAGGCCTACGTCAAGGAGAATCTGGCCCGCTACAAGGTGCCGCGCGAGGTCGTCTTCCTCGACGATCTGCCCCGCAACACCACCGGGAAATTGCTGCGCCGGGTGCTCGTCGAGTACGAAGTCAAGGCTTAGACCTGGGCCGCAGCGGCACCGAGCGGGACAACTGAGATACGTGACACAGCGGGTCACAGATGCTTGCTATTGTTAGCGGCAGCACTGGATCTCGAAGTTGCGGTCCACACCACCCCGGTCCTGGTGGGGTGGACCGCGGAAGGCGTTGACGAATGTCCCTATCCCTGCCTGCGTTGAATGACTCCGTCCGGAAAGCGGGCGATCTCGCCCAGGGCGTGAATGTCATGGTCAAGCGGCGCCTGTTCAATCCGCTCCGACCCGATCACGCGGCGCGGTCCGCATTCAATGTGCTCAAATTCGGCCCGTTCGCCGGTGTCGTCATGCACGCGGCGCAGACCAGACCGGATGCGGCGGCCATCGTCGACGAGCGCGGTGAGGTGAGCTTCGGCGAACTCAACGAGCAGTCCAGCGCCCTGGCTCGCGGGCTCGAAGCCCAGGGAATCAAGCCTGGCGACGTCGTCGCGCTGCTCGCGCGCGACCATCGTGGCATGGTGCTGAGCCTGCTCGCGACCGGCAAGCTCGGCGTACGCACGGTGCTGATGAATACCGGCTTCGCGAAACCGCAATTGGCCGATGTGGCCGCGCGCGAGAACGTCAAGGCCGTACTGCACGACAGCGAATTCCTCGACCTGATGAGCGCGATCCCGTCCGAGATCCCCCGGGTGCTCACCTGGGTGGACGAGAAGGACAATGTCGACCCGGCGGTCTCGACCATCGAATCGCTGATCAAGGGCCGCTCCACCGCGCCGCTGCCCGCGCCCGCCAAGCCCGGCGGCGTGGTCGTCCTGACCAGCGGTACCACCGGCACGCCGAAAGGTGCGCCGCGCGACCGGGTCAGCCCGTTCGCCTCGGCCCAGTTCGTCGACCGGGTGCCGCTGCCCAATAACGGCACCATGATCATGGCCGCGCCGATCTTCCACGGCACCGGACTTTCCCAGTTCACCCTGGGTCTTGCCCTCGGCAACCGGGTGATCTTCCAGCAGCGCAGGTTCGATCCGGAAAAGACGCTGGCGAATATCCAGCGCTACCAAGCGGATTCGCTGGTCGTGGTACCGACCATGCTGCAGCGCATCCTCGATCTCGGTGACGAGGTGCTGGCCAAGTACGATCCGCGCAGCATCAAGGTGATCTTCGCGGCGGGTTCGGCCATCGCACCCGATGTGGTCACCCGCACCCTCGACTACTTCGGCGACAGCCTCTACAACCTGTACGGCTCCACCGAATGCGCGGTCATGACCGTCGCGACCCCGGAGGACCTGCGCAAAGCCCCGACCACCGCGGGCAAGGCGCCGGTCGGCATCCGGATCGTGTTGCTGGACGAGAACCGCAAGCCGATCACCGAGCCGAATGTGACCGGCACCATCTTCGTGGACAACGGTTTCGCCTTCACCGGCTACACCGACGGCCGCACCAAGGAGATCGTTGACGGCATGATGTCCAGCGGTGACGTGGGGCATTTCGACGCCGAGGGCCTGCTCTACATCGACGGCCGCGACGACGACATGATCGTCTCCGGCGGCGAGAACGTCTTCCCGCTCGAGGTGGAGAACCTGATCGCCGGGCGCGACGATATCTTCGAGGCCGCGGTGGTCGGCGTGGACGATCGTGAATTCGGGAAGCGGTTGCGCGCCTTCGTCGTTCCGGGGCCGGAATCCAAGCGCGATGCGCAGGAGATCAAGGATTACGTCAAGGCGAATCTGGCGCGGTACAAGGTGCCGCGCGAGGTGATCTTCCTCGATGAGCTGCCGCGCAATGCGACCGGTAAGTTGCTGCGCAAGCCGTTGAGCGAGATGGAAATCGACGCGAACTGAGTCACACTCGGGGCCGCACACCTTCGAAATTCCCGGCCGCGGAATCGGTATGGGAAATCCGGAGGTGTGCGGCATTTGCATTTCTCCTGCTGGAACTCGATACATCCCATGGATCTCGGCCGCCGCCCGGGTGGGGACCGACGGGTAATTCGTCGGCTATCATCAGCGCGTGAGTATCGAGTTCGGCCCGGCCGCTGCGGGGCAACGCAGCGCCGTCGCGCGGGTGCGCGGCGCATGTGCCGGCTCGATCTCCGGTGCCATATCCGTTGCGGCACACGGGTGGGCGTCCGATGGGATGCCACCGGGCAGTACCACGCTCGTGCTCCTCGCCGCCGCTTGCGCCGTTGTCGGCGCACTGGTCGCCGGGCTCGCACCGCTGCGCGACACCTCGATCGGACTGATCTCGGTGCTCGTCGCAGGTCAGCTACTCGGGCACGTCACCATGGGCTGGAGTTCGGGGCATATGCATCACCTCGATGCACAGCTCACGCCCGGTATGGTGGCCGCGCACCTCGTCGCGGCCGTGCTCGCGGCGGTGGTTATCCGAGGTGCGGAGGCCGCGTATCGGATCGGTTGCGCGGTGCTCTCGCGGGTGCTGCCGATGCGGTATCACCCGCCCGCGATACCCAGGCCGGTGTCGCTGCGCCTGACGCATCGCGATCGTATTGTTCTGCGCGTATTCGCCGCGGAATCGCTGCGCACGCGCGGTCCGCCATTGGCGTTCGGTCACTGATATTCCTTACCCGGTGCACGGGTCCGGCCTGTGCGTCGTCGTTACCGCGCAACACCTTTGCGAGGCGAGATTTCACATGACCATGTGAAAGCGATTCCTCGGATGACGGTTCGCCGGTCAGCATTGCTGCCGAGTCCGGACTCGCCCAGTTTTCGCGCGACGCTTTGCTCGCCCGGCGAACGCCGGGATCCGCTGTCCGTCATGAATTTCGGCGTTTTGCCGCATTGCCGGGCGTACAGCGGATTCCGACGACCATTCTCCGATTACGAACGGCCGACGATCTGCCGGGTTCTTCCGAACTCCAGAAACGAATAGTCATGAGCATTACGGACACCAGTCCGCCGGATGCCGAATCGTCGGCTCCGGCAAAGGAAATACGGTCGCGCAACGACCTCTATCCCCTCGCGATGCGGTTGCATTTCTATGCGGGCATCTTCGTCGCACCGTTCATCCTGATCGCCGCGGTCACCGGAGCGCTCTACGCCATCTCCCCGACCCTGGAATCGATTACCTCGCACGACCTGTTGAAGGTCGAGGCGAACGGCGAGATGCGGCCGCTATCCGAACAGGTCACCGCGGCCGTCGCCACCCAGCCGAATCTGAAGCCGGTCGCGGTGGCGCCGGCCCCCGAGGCCGACGACACCACCCGCGTGCTGTTCGACGACCCGTCGCTCGGCGAGTCCGAACGGCGTGCGGTGTTCGTGAATCCGTATACCGCGCAGCCGGTCGGCAGCGATGTGGTCTACGGCAGTTCGGGTGCGCTTCCGATGCGCACTTGGATCGATAGGCTGCACCGGGATCTGCACCTGGGCGAACCGGGACGCATCTACAGCGAACTCGCCGCCTCCTGGCTGTGGGTCGTGGCGCTGGCCGGTCTGGTGCTGTGGATCCGTCGGGTGCGCGGACGCCGCAACCGCAACTCGGCCGCCTGGCTGCTGGCACCGGACGGTTCCCAAAAGGGTCGCGGTCGTTCGATGAATTGGCATGGGGCCGTTGGCGTTTGGATCATGCCGGTGATCCTGCTGCTGTCGGCGACCGGGATGACCTGGTCGACCTATGCGGGTGAGAACATCACCGAACTGCGCGAGCAACTCAGCTGGACCACACCTGCCGTGAGCACCGCACTGCCGGGTGCGGCCACGCAGGAACACGCCGGAGGCGAGCACCACGGCGGCGGCCATACGCCCGCGCCGGTCGATGTACCGACCCGGATCGCGCAGCTCGACGGGGTTTATGCGGCGGCCCGCGCCAATGGCATCACCCAGGGTTCCGAGATCGCCATTCCGGCCGAGCCCGTCGGCGCATTCGCGGTGAAGGAACGGCGCATGCCCGGCACCTATACCGTCGATGCGGTCGCCGTCGACGGCGCGACCGGTACGGTCACCGCCGAACTCGCCTACGCCGACTGGCCGATCATGGCCAAGCTCACCAACTGGGGCATCCAATTCCACATGGGCCTGATGTTCGGGGTGCTCAACCAGTTGCTGCTGCTCGCGGTGATGATCGGGCTGATCGTCGTGCTGGTGCTCGGCTACCTGATGTGGTGGAAGCGGCGGCCGACCCGCGGTGCTTCGCGGTTCGCCATCGGACGCCCACCACGTCGCGGTGCATTGCGCCAGACCTCGCCATGGCTCGCGGTGCCCATCATGGCGGCCGCACTGGTTGTCGGCTGGTTCGTACCGCTGGTCGGGCTGAGCCTGGTGGCCTTCCTAGCCGTCGACATCATCGTCGGCTTGGTCATGGGCAAGCGCGCCACCGCCTAGTGCCGCGGGATGTTCCCGCACACCGATTCACTTGCCGCGCACATCATCACGCCGCCATGTCATGCGCGGCGCGGACGAAAGTGCGCGGGACGCACCAATTGAAACTGCCGGGACGTGAGGGGCTCCGGCAGTTACCAATTCGACCTACCGAACGTCAGAGGTACGGCCGTTGTATCGCCATGCCTCGAACAGACAGGATTCACCAAGCCCATGAAGATCAATAAGTTCGCCCTTGCCGCCGCGTTCATGACGACCGCGGTGGGGATTGCCGCCGGTGCGAGTTCCGCCGAACCGATCGAGGCAGCCGACCCGATCAACTTCACCGCCCAGGCCACCGACACCCAGTCGATCATCACCACCGACTCCGGTTCGCTGATCGTCGAGGACGGCGTGCTGAAGATCAAGGCCGCCAACGGAACAACCGTCGCGGGCACGCCGCTCACCTTCCGGGTCGACGATTTCGAATTCCCGGTCGCGGCCGAAATCGCCGATAACACAGCAACTCTCACGCCGCAGCTCGACATCGCACGCGCGAGCTACAAGCCGGTCGCACTGCCGTACGAGGACAAGGCGCCCTGGAAGACCGAATACGATCGCGAACAGGCCGCCTGGTCACGCATGACCAGCACCATCGGCATGGGCGCCACCATCGGCACCCTGGTCGGCGGTATCGGCGGCGGCGCCGTCGGCTGCGTACTCGGTGGTATCGCCGGTGCAACCGTCGCCTCGGCCACCATCGTCGGCCTATTCGGTCCGTTCATCCCCGCCGCAGCCATCGGCTGCCTAGGCGGCATCGTCGCGGTTGGTGCACTCGGTGTGCTCGCCGGCCAGATCCTGGTGACCGCACCGGTCGCGATCGGTGCCTCGATCCAGTACCTCACCACGGTGAATTCGCCTTTCCAGGGGAAGTAACCAACGCTCGACCGATCAGCGCGGACCGTCGGCACCATTGCGGTTTCGACAGTCCGCACCAGGCGGTCCGTCCCCCGCGTGGCAGCCTGGGGGGCGGACCCCACCGGCTGCCACGGACGGATGAAACAGCCCTGATCGCGTGACCGAATAATGGCCTCACCAGCTAGTCAGGTAGCGTGGTTGGTGAGGAACCGGTACGCCGTTCGGTCTGTGACGGTCAGTGCTGTGGGCCGGGATGTCGTTGCGCCCCTTGAATATTCGCGCTTGGATGGGCTGGCGAGGGGCTAGCAAGTAGCGTCGATACCCAGAAGAGCTTCAGTCCCGTTTGCTAGTGGCACCCTTGGTGTCACGTTGCCCCCGCTTCGCGTTGAGAATCTCCTCAGCCTGACGGCGGCGGGCCTGGACCTGCTTCGGCGACAACTTCACCCTGACCGGGTGCAACACATCCCGCGTAAGTGCACTCACAGCTCGCCCTCCATCACAACGGCGTATATACGCCACATACTACGCACGCTATCGAAGGCAACGTCAACAACGAAGTAGCTCCGCGCGTCAATGATAAGTACCTCGCGTTCCTCCGCGATCTCAGCGAGTTCACCGAGCCTGAGGACTGGAGTTCCCGCCGGTACGACCAGGTCGAGAATGACCGGATCCACATGCCTTGTCGAGTGAGGCGGGATCGCCACACCACTCGTTGAGAGAAAACCATCCTCGCGAAACTCTGCGTCGATAAGCGCCCGTGCCGACTCCTCGTCGACAAGTCCGTAGACCGCTGCGTCGGTCTCTCTAGTCACTCGCACGGCTTCCGGCAATGGGTACTTCTGCAGACCAGACCGGATCGTTTCGATCCGACGCTCGAGTTCGACCGTCATCGGGATCTGTCCGCGCATGGCCTGATTAATCCGTTCATATCCGCCAAGCGCATACGCTTCGATTACATCGCGCTCCGTACTGCTCAGTCGATCGACGCCCTGCCCAGCAAGCACGACCTCGGCGAGGGGTACCACGACGAACCTGCTGTTGGCATCTGTCACGCCTGGATTGTTCCGCATTGACAAGTGCTGTGGTTCAAATCCGCTGAGGCAGAGGTTGACTCGATTGTCACGCAGCAGTGCAAGCGCCCGTGCTGGTCGAAATCGGCACTTCCGCTGCGTGGCCGGATCCCCGCTGGGTTTATTGGCACTGTCGTTCCACCGGTGAAAGGTCTGGTTCGCATTGTTGGCCCGAGTGCCGGCTGGGAGCCGATGCCTGATGACGATCGCCAATGGGTCATCGATGCCGCGAAGGCTGTCCCGGGGTGCTGAACACCTACCACCTCATCGACCCGGAAACCGGTAATGGACTGTCGGTAACGTTCTTCGAGGACGATGTCGATCCCGCCGCGGTCAAATCCGCGATTGCGCAGCGTGGTGCCGAAATCGGGTGGAACGACGTGCCTCGGCCCGCGCCGAAGTCCGAGACGATCTACCGTGTGCTGCGCTTCGGGTAACGGAACCCCTGCACTCCCGTTGCGGCGCAGGGGTTCTGCAAGGTACCGACGACTCACTCAGAAACGTAGATCACGGATGGAGTGAGGTCGATGCCGTGGCGTGCATAGATCTTGATCGTGTTCTCACCGGTGAGGTCGGATTCGGTATAACCGAGGAGTTCGGCAGTGCGGATCACGTCCTCGTTCGTAGCCGCCTCGATCTCCAGGTACGGCGGAATCCGCGGCCAGCTGTCGATCTCGAGCTGCGCGCCGTCGAGTGTGAAGCTGGCCCGCTTGTTTTCCTGATAGGACTTCGCGGTGAAGCCCAGCATTTCGAGCAGGGCATTGGTGGCGGCGAAGGCGTCGACGGTCACCTCTACTTCGTGAGTGCCGTCGATAGCGTCGCTGGTGATCTCCTTCACAGCCAGCGTGGTTCCATTCCCATTGTCGCGCAACCTGATCCACTTACCGTCGAAGCCGGGCGTGACGTCCTACACATAGCGACGCATGAGTTGCTCACCGACCTTCCGACCACCTTTGTCCAGGATGCGCCGCTCGATGGTATCGGGGTCGATACCGAGTATTTTGGCTTCGTGCTCGATAGGCACAGGATCTCCTTCTGGCGTCGGTCGATGGGTCGACGTTATCCGGCGCGGCGGCTGGTGAGACGGTGGTACTCGGCATTTCGCAAGGTAAGGATTTGCCGCAGCCACGGTCCTATCGCGCTCCGGCGTGAATCCGATCCTCGGCGGATTGCCGTCACTCAGCTCCACGACCGACTTGCGTTGTCGCCCAGATCCTTGGGTCCCAATTGCCTTTTGACGAGGCTATATGCGGTCTAGATCGACGAACCGGAACGCAGCATGAGGAGCGTATGTCTCTGCGGGGTTCACGGTGTTCAGTTCGCATTGCCGTACTAGCCTTTGTGGCACCAGACCACCGAAGTGTGCCAGGCTCGGTGCGATCACCACATCGATATCGAGAGCCTGGACCACGTTCACCAGCCGTCCCTCCGGGTCGGTGGTCGCCGCACCGAACGTGACCGTCTTGGCCAAGTCATAGCCGAGTCGTTTTGCCCTGCTACGGATCTGAATCTCATCCCATTCCTGCGAGACCCCGGATATGTCCTTGCGCAGGTAGCCGATCGCGGTGGGTGTCTGCCTCATCGCGCGTTCCCGTTCGTCGAAACCAGTGACCGGCACTCGCGGCACCTCGACGCCCACAACAGCGAGTGCACCAGAATCGCCCGCGCGGCATCAACTTTCGTCTGGCGCTTAGTCAGTGCCATCGTGCCCTCCGTCATCGATGGCGGGATCGAGTAGACCGTCTAGAACATCCAGCAAAGTCCGAAGATCCGGGCCGACACGCACTGGGAGATCGTGTTCGGCCAGTGGGAACGCCAAGCCACGGGCGGCGGCGCGTTCGCGGGGACTCATCGCTGCGGGCGCGAGTTTGCCCGCCTGGACCAGACAGCGTAGCGCGGTCGCCTTGTGCGGGCACATGACAGCACGACAATCCTTGTGCTGCTGCATAATCCGCTGAGATTCGGCCACCGTAAGCAGGTAATTGGGTCGCGCATCAGTGGTGTCCGCCTGCTCCACGTCACGACCCGCCAATCCGTACAGCCTTGACCACCTTCGCATTTCATCCCCTTCGCAGCGATTGGCAGGCCAGCCCGAAGTTGGGAGTCCTCACCAACTCCGGGCGGCCGGCTACGACGCTATGGCCACCACGCGGACACCTGAACTGCGCAGAGGACGTTTGCGCGGACACTTCCAACTCACCGAAACGTCCCATGTCTGTCCCGTATGGTTCTGATATGAGCCAACGCCTCGAATCGGCGATGCTGCGAGCCGAACTCGACTCGGCAATGCTTGCCCAACGGGTCGGAGTGGACGTGAAGACAGTCAATCGGTGGCTCGCCGGACGAATACCTCACCGGCGAACAAGACTCGCGGTAGCTGAGGTACTGAACGAATCAGAGACCACGCTGTGGCCGCAGACACGACCGGACCTGACTGCAGGGGCACCCGCGACGGCCGAAGTGCTCAGCGCGTATGCCCACCGAGCCGATATCCCGAACGACTTGTGGACATCGTTGCTACTCGGAGCTACCGAACGAATCGACATCATCGGGTACGCCTATCCGTTCGTCCTCGAACTGCTACCCAACGCTGCCGACATCATTGCCGGCAAGTGCCGAAGCGGTGTTCGAGTCCGGCTGGGGTTCGCGGACCCTGATTGCGATCACGTCGCAGAGCGAGACAACCTGGAACAGATGCACGGAACACTGCCCGGTCGCATCCGCAATGCACTGAGCATGCTCGGCCAACTGACAGCCACGCCGGGTTGTCAGATCGGATTGCACACGACGCATCTGTACAACTCGGTATTCCGATTCGACGATCGAATGATTGTCACCCCATATCTTGTACGCGCCCGAGGATATCAACACCCAGCGCTCTACCTGAGACAACTTTCCCCATACGGCATATTCTCGTCGTTCGCTGATCAGGTCGAACAGATTTGGGACACTGTTGCCTATTACTCGCTAGGAGTCCCAAATGAGCAGACGGCGTGATTATTACCGAGACCCGAACGCGCCGAAGGCCAACAGTCTGGTCCCAGGCGGCTCGGCGCTGGTTGTCGATGACGATGGTGCGATTCTCATGCAGCGCCGGAGTGACTCCGGCAATTGGTCATTGCCCGGTGGCGTCATGGAGATTGGGGAAACGCTGGAGCAGTGCGTGATTCGTGAGACCAAGGAAGAGTCCGGCTTGGATATCGAGATCACGGGACTGCTCGGTATCTATACCGATCCTGAGCACATCATCGCGTATGCCGATGGCGAGGTGCGCCAAGAGTTCAACATCACGTTCTACGGCCGCGTTGTCGGCGGCCGTATCGCGATCAGTGATGAATCCACAGAGGTTCGCTTTCTCCACCCGGACGAGCTTGCGGATGTGCCGGTGCACGATACCGTCCGGCTCCGGCTACAACACCACATGGAGCAACGCGGCCAGCCATATCTGGGATAGGTCCTTAAAAATGCCCAACGGCTACCGCGAGGTTCAGCCACCTGGCTGTGCGGACGCGCCTTCAACTGGCGCTACTCGCTTCCGAGCAAGTCACTTATGAGTGCGGAACCGGCGAGCGGGATGCCTCCGAAATGCGCAGATCTGCCGGTCGGACGGGATGCCGTAGCTACATGTTCGCTGGGATTCGGAATCTTGATTGATCCTGGGCGGATTCGGTGGTGGCTGTGAATCTGTCGGTGGCGTGCGGCATCATCTGTGCACGCAGCCATCCACGAATACCGCTCGGAGTGCCACCATGCCGTCCCCACGAACGAAACCACAGCCGTTGTCGGACACTGAGATTCAGCAGATCGCCACGGACATCGCTGGCGGTCGCCCGCCGATGGTGTGGTTCACCGCGGCCGCGGTGGGCGTGCCGGAGGGACGGTCCGGCAAGGTGGTCGAGATCGGTGATCGATCCGAGAGCGACTTCCTGCGGGTCAAGCCGACCGGATCGAAGGATGTACTGTCCTTTTCTCCGACCGAAGTGACGTTGACCAAGCCGCCACGGGATAAGGCGGCAACCACAAGCTCTGCCCAGCCGAAGTCGACAACCAGGAAGGAATCCACTGTGACCCAGCCGTCGACCTTGACGAGCACCGCGACACCGGCCCCCAGGCCGGCCCCGAGCCCCACCCCGCCCGCGTCGGCCGCGAAACCCGCTGCCCCCGCGGCGGAACCGGCCAAACCCGCGACACCCGCAGGCGCCGCGAAGCCCGCGGCGAAGGCGCCCGCCGCGCGAAGCAAGGCGAAGACGCCGGAGGTCACGGTGACGCTGACCGGTACCGCGGACGGCGAGTGGTCGGTCGATGTGGTCAGCGGCAAGAAGAAGTCCGTGCGCGGTCTGCCAGTGACCAGCTCCGCGGTGGCGCAGGCGGCCAAGGTGCTGCATCCGGAGGTGGCCGAGGTGGTTGCCGGGATCCTGGAGGCCGCCCGAGTGGTCCAGGAGTCCAAGGTGCAGCAGTTACAGGCCGAGTTAGAGGAAGCTCGGCGACTGCTCGAAGAGCTCTCGGACTAGACGGCGGCGGATTTGCCGCTGGTGTTATGGGACCGGCCGCTCGGGCGCCAGATCCGGCGTCCCGGGTCGGCGGTGTTGTGTCGCGGTTCCGGACCGTGGCGCAGGTCGTCGTGGAATGCGTAGCCGAGCGAGTACTCCTTCGCGTGGTACATCGCCGAATCCGCTTCCCTGATGAGGTCGTAGATGGTGTCGTCGGAGCTGCGCGGGCTGCCGCAGGCCAGGCCGACACTCGCGGTGATCGGTATTTCGCCCGCGCTCAGCTCGAACGGCCGAACGAAGGCGCCGAGTAGTCGCTCCGCGAGCATGGCGGCCTCCTGTCGGTCCAGCGGTGCGAGCACCACGAATTCGTCGCCGCCGTAGCGGGCCACCACATCGTCGCGCCGGATGATGTGCCGGATCCGGGATGCCGCATTCGCGATCAGCTCGTCGCCGACCGCGTGGCCGTAGCTGTCATTGACCATCTTGAAGCCGTCGAGATCGATGAACAGCAGACACAGCGGCTGCTCGATCCAGTGCTCGTGATTGCGATTCAGCCCGCGCAGCAGCGCGGCCCGGTTCAGCAATCCGGTGAGCATGTCGTGATCGGCCTGGTACTGCGCCCGCCGTTCACTGCGCGCACTGCGGACGATCGCGCGTTCGCTGCGCACCAGCACGCCGATGAGCAGCAGCGCACACAGTGACGAGACCACCACGCGATCGAGGGTGTCCAGACTGGAACCGACCACCGGAATCAGCGAGGCCACGATCAACGCGACCGCGATGAAGCTGGCTCGCTGCCGCGAATGGTGCGGGTGGATGTGCCGTGGCGCACCGAGACTCGCCATGGTCGGATGCAGCGCCGCGACGCCGACGATCGGATAGGCCACCAGTAGCGGTACCAGCAACAATTCGTGCGCGACGGGTGCGCGGTCGACGGCGTCGAGGCTGTACCCGAAATCGCCGATGAGCACAGCGATCAGCCCGCTGTGCAGCAGGCGCAACGAGGTCTCCGAACGGGTCGCGGTCGCCATCGAATGCGCTACCAAGGTCAGCAGCAGAGCATCGAGCACCGGATAGGTCGCCGCCACTACAGTGTGCGCGGTGGTGTCGTGCGACTGCAGGATCGGTGAGATCAGAAAGGTCCACGAGGCCAGCAGTGCGCCGAGACCGATGAGCGCCGAGTCGAGCAGCAGATCGTAGTTCGGCCGGACCTGGCGCGGGCGCAACCACAGCGCCGCGGCCACCCCGGTGCCGAAATAACCGGCGAGAGTGAACAGGTCGTCGAGTGGATGCAGTCCGTGGCTGTCGATCTCGCGGGTGGCCGTACCCACGGCGAACAGCACGGCCGATGCCGAGAGTAGGTACCACGGCAGCGGCCGCTCGGGACGATATCGCCGCAGGCCGATATAGATCATGGTGAGCGCGCCGAGCACCACGGCGGCCATGGTCAGCAGCGACAACGGCCGGACATCAATGCAGAGCAGTACCGCCAGACCGACTGCGGTCAGCGCGAGAAATATTGTGCACCACCGCATTTCGAGGTGGTGCCGAACGGTGGTCGGCTGCTCTTCGCTGACGGTCATCAGCCCCCCTTGGTCGCTCCATCCCCAGTGAACCGCGCCGCGTAGTAGGTCTGCGAATCCTCCACCGCGACTTCGACGTTCGCCGCCTGCTCATCGAGCACCGCTCGAATGCTGTCGGCGAAGGAAAACCGAGTGTTGTTATACGAGCAGATGTCCCAACCGACCGCCGCGCGCTCGGCCACCAATACCTGGACAACTGATTTGATCATGGCATGGAATGCGGCTCCTTGTCGGGCACTTGGCGCAACAAGGGTGAAACCCGCGTAGTAGATCGCGTCGCGCGCCGCATGTTCGGGGTAGCGGGCGGCGAAATACTCCGGACTGATCCACGGGACGGTCTCGAGATGTTTGGTCAGCGTCGTCACCCCGATGGGTTCGCCGGTCGCGGTGCGCGCGACGTGTTTGGCGACCCGCGGATCTATCATCTCCTCGCGGAATTCCGATCGGTGCAGCACCTGTCTGGCAATGGCCTTGGTGCGCAAGGGGCCGAAGGCCTCCTCGTACAGCAGGTGGAACATATCGATCCGGTCGTCCGGAATGGTCGATTCGATAGTGACTTTCAGCTCAGGTGGCCCGCCCGTCAGCCGAACACCATCCCTCATGGAATCGCTGCGCAACGCTGTCATTGATGTCCCCACGGTGTCGTGTGGTACGCCGCCAGCACAAGCGCGCAGGTCGGCGTGCCATCGGAACGGGCCTCGGTGGTGCACAGCTGGATCGGACCGAAACGTTGCGGCCGGTTGCGAGTCATATCGGTCAAACTCGCGCGAATCAGCGTCGCGACCTGCGCGGCCGTCTCGGCCTCGTGTTCGACGAAAAGTCCGGCGCCGGAACCGTCGTCGCGCAGTGCCCAGCCGATGCCCGCGCCCGCACGCTCGCCCGCCGCATTCGCATGCTGCGCGGCGTAGACGCAGTAGAGCCGATCACCCCAGCGGATCGGCTTGCGGACGCGGCCGGTGCGGGCCAGCACGGCGCGCGGTGGAATGACCGATGACAGGCGGATCAAGTTGGCATCACCTACTCCCAGGTCACGCAGTGCCGCATCGAAGGCCGACATAGCCGTCGGGCCGGTCCCCGTCGCCGCGCCGATCTCGATCGTCAGTGGAGCTCCGGAGTCACGCTGATCGCCGCGGTCCGGCCTGCCCATGGGCGGGAGTAATCGATCGATCCACTGCAGCCCGAGTAGGCCGCCGCGTGGGGTTGTCTGAATCATAATGCCCTCCCGAAACCGTCGGCCGGATTATTTAGGCCGGTATTGCGTCAAATTCGACTGTGCGTCAAGGCGATCGATCACGCATCCGCGCGGGCCGAAAGACATGTTCCGGTGGCGTGTCTCGTAGGGTGTGGTGCCCAGGGTTGCTGGGATGACATGCGTGAGCACTGGCAATGCGACGAGGTGAGGAATTCGTGCCGAAGTGGGTGGCGCCGGGTCGGGTCAACATCATCGGTGAACACACCGATTACAACGACGGTTTCGTGCTGCCCATCGCATTGCCGCTGGTGGTCGAGTGTCAGGCAGAGGCGCGAACCGACGGCCGGGTCCGGGTGCTCTCGCGGCAGCGGCCGGGTGCGACGGTGCTGGTCGCGGTGAGCGAGCTTGCCGCCGAACGGGATCGGGTGCCCGGATGGTCGCGGTATCCGCTGGGCGTTGTGTCCGAATTCGCGCGCCGTGGTTATGTGTGTGACGGCGTCGACCTGGAGTTGGACGGTGCGGTGCCGATCGGTGCCGGATTGTCGTCCTCGGCAGCGCTGTCGTGTGCGGTGGCGGTCGCGCTGCGAGATCTGTTCGCGCCCACCGTCACCGATCGCGAGTTGATCGATCTTGCCCGCGCCGCCGAGAACGACTACGCCGGAGTGCCGACCGGACTGCTCGATCAGTCCGCATCGATTCTGTGTACGGCCGGACATGCGTTGTTCCTGGATGTGCGCCGGTTGGTCGCGAACGACAGTGTCGCGCACGAACAAATCCCATTCGATCTCGATCGGTTCGGGCTGGAGCTGTTGGTGATCGATACCGGACAGCCGCACGCGCTGATCGATGGTGGTTACGCACGGCGGCGCGCTCAATGCGAGGCCGCCGCCGCGGCACTGGACGTGCCCGCACTGCGCGATATCGAATCGGCGGCGGTTGTGGACCGCATCGGCGATGCGGTACTGCGGCGGCGAGCGCGGCATGTGGTGACCGAGAATGCGCGAGTACTCACGATTGCCGAAAAGTTGCGAGGAGGTGCGGATCCGCGTGCGATCGGACCGATCCTGACCGTGGCGCACGAGTCACTGCGTGATGATTTCGAGGTTTCGACACCGGCACTGGATGCCGCGGTATCCGCCGCGCTCGACGCCGGGGCGCACGGCGCGCGCATGGTCGGCGGTGGCTTCGGCGGCAGCGTTATCGCGCTCGTCGATCAGGACGACACCGCGGCGGTCACGGACGCGGTGCGAGATCGATTCGCGCAATCGGGTTTCCAGGCGCCGCGCACCTTCGTCGTCGTGGCCGGCGCGGGTGCGCACCGCATCGTTTGAGCAACTGTCCAACTTTTGTGCGTGAATGTACCGCGCGGGTACGGCACAATCACGCACAGTAGAACGCGAGACGCCCGGTTTCATCGCCTGGAGGGACGACGCTGTGCCGCTTGCCGATTCGACCCTTTACTCATCGGCGCTGGATGCCGTCTCGGTACAAGCCGAGACGACACTGCGCCTGGACGCGCAGCCCGTCGACTATGCGCTGGTAGCGCTGTATTTCGTCTTCGTAATCGGCATCGGTCTGCTGGCCAGGCAGCGGGTCTCGTCGAGTATCGACTTCTTCCTGTCCGGACGATCGCTGCCCGCCTGGGTGACAGGTCTCGCGTTCATCTCCGCCAATCTGGGCGCGGTCGAGATCATGGGCATGTCGGCCAATGGCGCCGAATACGGCTTCCCCACCTTCCACTACTTCTGGATCGGCGCGGTGCCGGCCATGCTGTTCCTCGGCGTGGTGATGATGCCGTTCTACTACGGCTCCAAGGTGCGCAGTGTGCCGGAATTCATGCGGCGGCGCTTCGGTACCGGCGCACATCTGGTGAACGCGTTGAGCTTCGCGATCGCGCAGGTGCTTATTGCCGGGGTGAATCTGTATCTGCTCGGGTCGATTCTGAATGTGCTGCTGGGTTGGCCGCTATGGGTGTCGGTGATCGTCGCCGCGGCGATCGTGCTGTCCTACATCACCCTCGGCGGATTGTCCGCGGCGATCTACAACGAGGTATTGCAGTTCTTCGTGATCGTCGCCGCGCTGCTGCCGCTGACGCTGGTCGGTCTGCACAAGGCCGGAGGCTGGGATGGGCTGCGCGAGAAGGTGAGCGCATCCCCCGGCGGTGGCGCGCAGTGGGACTCCTGGCCGGGCAATGCGCTCAGCGGGTTCTCCAATGACTTCCTTTCGGTGGTCGGCATCGTCTTCGGGCTCGGATTCGTCCTCTCCTTCGGCTACTGGACCACCAACTTCGTCGAGGTGCAGCGCGCACTGGCGACGCATTCCATTTCGGCCGCGCGACGCACCCCGATCATCGGCGCGTATCCGAAGATGTTCATTCCGTTGATCGTGGTGATTCCCGGCATGATCAGCGCAGTGCTGGTACCGCAGATGAGCGAGTACAAGGCGGCGGAGACGGCGGGTTCGAACTACTCCGGCGATGCCACCTATAACCAGGCGCTGCTGTATCTGATGAAGGATGTACTGCCCAACGGGCTGCTCGGTGTCGGGCTCGCCGGATTGCTCGCGGCGTTCATGGCGGGCATGGCGGCCAATATCTCCGCCTTCAATACGGTATTCAGCTATGACCTGTGGCAGCAGTACGTGCGGCGGGATCGGCCGGACGGGTATTACCTGAACGTCGGTCGCCTCGCGACGGTCGGCGCGACCGTCGCGGCAATCGGAACCGCGTTCATCGCAGGCAATTTCAGCAATATGATGGATTATCTGCAGACGCTGTTCAGCTTCTTCAACGCACCGCTGTTCGCGACCTTCATTCTCGGTATGTTCTGGAAGCGGATGACGCCGACGGCGGGTTGGATGGGGCTGGTCTTCGGAACCACCTCGGCCATTGTGGTTTTCATCCTGCACAAGACCGATGTCTTCGAATTATCCGGTCAGGGTTCGAGTTTCGTCGCGGCCGGTGTGGCGTTCGTTGTGGATATCGTGGTCAGCGTCGCGGTTACCCAGGTGACGCGGTCGAAGCCGGATGCCGAACTGGTCGGGCTGGTGTATTCGCAGACGCCGAAGGAACTGCGGCACGATCCGGACGAGGCGGATCTGCCCTGGTATCAACGGCCGGTGCTGCTGGCGGGGATCGCGCTGGTCCTGGTCATCGCGCTGAATATCATCGTCGGATAAGGAGGCCAGTCGATGCTTTTCGATATCCGCACCATTGTCGGCGCGCTGCTCGGCAGTTACGCCGTCGTTCTGGTCGTGACGGGGCTGGTGCACAACACCGCGGCCGAGGAGGCCAAGACCGGTGGAGTGAATGTGAATATCTGGGCTGGGCTCGGGATGGGGGCGGTGGCGATCGCCTTCCTGGTCTGGGTGTTGTTGCGGCCGGTCCCGGTGCCGACCAAGGATGCGCCTGCCAGCGAGGAGGATTCGCCTCCGGAGGCATGACTCAGGGCTCGCGATTCGCTGGTGTTACGGTCGAGGCATCCGAGATTCGCGAAGCGGTTACAGGAGAGAGCTTTGAGCCACGCCGACCCGTTCCCGCTCCGGCCGACACCAATTCACGTACCCGATGCGGTGCTCGCGGATCTGCAGCGGCGACTCGCACTGACACGCTGGCCCGACGATGCGGGCAATGACGACCGCTACTACGGCGTAGACCGCCGCTACCTGCAGGAACTCGTCGAGTACTGGCAGCACGAATACGACTGGCGCAAGGCCGAAGCCGCGATCAACGCCTATGACAACTACCTCGTCGACGTCGATGGCGTTCCGGTGCATTTCCTGCGCAGACCCGGAGTCGGCCCGAATCCGATACCGCTGATCCTCACCCACGGCTGGCCGTGGACCTTCTGGCACTGGGCCAAGGTCATCGATCCGCTCGCCGACCCCGGTGCGTACGGTGGCGATCCCGCCGATGCCTTCGATGTGATCGTGCCGTCTTTTCCCGGTTTCGGATTCTCCAGCCCACTGCCGAAGCACCCGGATATGAACTTCTGGAAGGTCGCCGACCTGTGGCACACGCTCATGACCGAAACCCTCGGCTACACCAAATATGCCGCCGCGGGGTGCGATGTGGGCGCGTTGGTCACCGGTCAACTCGGCCACAAATACGCCGACGAGCTGTACGCGATCCATATCGGCTCGGGCCAGAAGCTGACGCTGTTCGAGGGCGACCGAGCCTGGGATATCAGCGGCGGGCGTCCCATTCCGGACGGGCTGCCCGATGAGGTCTATGCCCGAATCATCGAGTTGGAGCACCGTTTCGGCGTCCACCTCGCGGCGCACGTCCTCGAACCGAGCACCTTGGCCTTCGGCCTGTCCGATTCACCCGCGGGCATGCTCGCCTGGATACTCCAGCGCTGGATGGCATGGAGTGACGACGACGGCGATATCGAAACCGTCTTCACCAAGGACGATCTGCTCACCCACGCCATGATCTTCTGGGCCACCAATTCCATCGGCACCTCGATCCGCACCTACGCCAATAACAACCGCTATCCCTGGACCCCGTCGCACGAGCGCCACCCCGTCATCGAGGCGCCCACCGGCATCACCTTCGTCGGCTACGAGAATCCGCCCGGCGTCACCACCGCCGACCGCGTCGAGCACTTCCGCGCCAGCGATCGCGGCCCCTGGTACAACCACGTCAACCTGACCGCCCACGACCAGGGCGGCCACTTCATCCCCTGGGAAATCCCTGACCTCTGGACTCAGGACCTTCGCCGCACCTTCCGCGGCCGCCGCTAGGCAGGGGCTTGCAAAGCCGGGAACCAGATGTCGGTGAGGACTTCGGCGGCCTGGTCGGTGGAGACATCGATGGTGCCCTGCATGGCCCAGCGGGTGAAGAAACGTTCCAGTTGGGCAACAAGGAGTTCCACGCGTAGGCGAGCCTCGTCGCGGCGGCTTTCGGGCCAGCGGGCGAGGTAGGAAGTCATGGCGTTGGGCAGGGCCAGGATGCCGCGGCGGGCGATTTCGCGGAATTCCGGCTCCAGTGCGGTGGCCTCGTCCCAGGCGGGCAGCAGGTCCTTGTATTCGTGGAACCAGGCGATGGCGCGGGTCACCCAGTCCACGAATTCCGCGCGGGAGCCGGTGTCGAGCACCCGGTCCAGATCCTCATAGAAGTGCAGTGCGGTCGGCGCGGTGCTCTGTTCGGCAATCGCACGCAGGATCTCGAGCTTGCTACTGAAGTGCAGGTAGAAGGTGGCGCGGCTACAGCCGACGGCGGCGGCGATGTCGTCGACCCGCACCGCCGCATAACCGCGTTCGGTGAACAGCGCCTTGGCGCCGTCCATCAGTC
Organism: Nocardia sp. NPDC049737; assembly: GCF_040674755.1. Classification (NCBI taxonomy): domain Bacteria; kingdom Bacillati; phylum Actinomycetota; class Actinomycetes; order Mycobacteriales; family Nocardiaceae; genus Nocardia; species Nocardia sp. NPDC049737. Next base: position 250,105 of record NZ_JBFANH010000008.1, read on the forward strand.
TGGCGCGGGTCTGCAGCTTCTGTTCGTCGCGCAGGCTCAGTCCGGGCGGATTCGACTTGGTCGGCATGATAGACATCATGTCATTCACTAGACAGTACGTCTAGCCAGTGCTAATTTGTTGCCTACGTCACTCCACGTGCCGCAGGCGGCGCGGGATGGTTCGCCGCATCGGATCCGGTGCCGCCCACGTGACGGCAATCCTTCGGACGAGGACTACGGAATTGACTCACAGCAATCTGCCCCGGGTATGCGTCATCGGCGCGGGCCCCTCCGGAATCACCGCCGCAAAACGCCTGCAGGACTTCGACATTCCCTTCGAGGTCTTCGAGGCGAGCGATGAAGTGGGCGGCAATTGGTATTTCAAGAATCCCAATGGGATGTCGGCCTGCTACCAGTCGCTGCATATCGACACCAGCAAGTTCCGGCTCGCCTTCGAGGATTACCCGGCGCCCGAGGAATGGCCTGACTTCCCGCACCACTCGCAGCTCTTCCAGTACTTCAAGGACTATGTCGACCATTTCGGCTTCCGCGACAAGATCCTGTTCAATACCAAGGTCACCGCGGCCGGGCGCCAGCAGGACGGCAGCTGGCTGGTCAGCGCGAGCGATGGCCGCACCCGGGCCTACGACGTGCTGATCGTCTGCAACGGCCACCACTGGGATCCGCGCACTCCGGACTATCCGGGCGAATTCGACGGTGTGCTGATCCACAGCCACGCCTACAACGACCCGTTCGATCCGGTGGATATGCGCGGTAAGAAGATCGTGGTGGTCGGCATGGGCAACTCCGGGCTCGATATCGCCTCGGAACTATCGCAGCGGTTCGTCGCCGAGAAGCTGACCGTTTCGGCACGCCGCGGGGTTTGGGTGCTGCCGAAGTATGTCAACGGCAAGGTCGGCGATAAACAGAGTGTGCCGCCATGGATTCCACGCAAGGTCAGCCTGAAGCTCAAGCAGCGTTTCGTACGCAAGTTCCGCGGCGATATGGAGTTCTACGGTCTGCCGAAACCGGATCACAAGCCGTTCGAGGCGCATCCGTCGGCCAGCGAGGAGTTCCTGCATCGCGCGGGCTGCGGCGATATCGCCTTCAAACCGGCCATTACCGCACTGGAGGGTCCGCAGGTGCGCTTCGCCGACGGCAGCGCCGAGGAGGTGGACGTAATCGTCTGTGCCACCGGCTATCACATCAGCTTTCCGTTCTTCTCCGATCCGAAGCTGGTACCGGACGAACAGAATCGCATCCCGCTGTTCAAGCAGATGATGAAGCCGGGTGTGGACAATCTGTTCTATCTCGGTCTGGCCCAACCGTTGCCGACGCTGGTGAATTTCGCCGAACAGCAGAGCAAGTTGGTCGCGGCCTATTTGACCGGCAAGTACCTGCCGCCGTCGGAGAAGGAGATGAATGCCGAGATCACGGCGGCCGAACAGCGCCGCACCGGACGGTATTACAACTCGCCTCGGCACACGATCCAAGTCGAGTTCGAGCCCTATGTGCGCGATATGAACCGGGAAATGGCAAGGGGCGCGAAGCGGGCTGCCGCCGCCGGCAATGCGTTGCCGGTGCCCGCCAGAGCGCTCGAGAATGCGTGAGGGCGGCCGATGACGACATCAGGATTCTGTACGGATGAATTCGCCGGTGTGCGAACGGAATTAGCCGCACAGATCGCCTCGGGTGCGGAACTCGGTGCATCGATCTGCGTGACCGTCGACGGCGAACCGGTTGTCGATATCTGGGGTGGACACCGCGATCTCGAGCGGACCGCGCCATGGACCGAGGACACCCTGGTCAATGTCTTCTCCATCAGCAAAACCATGACCGCGCTGTCCGCGCTGCTGCTGGTGGACCGGGGCGAGCTCGATGTGCAACAGAAGGTCGCGCACTACTGGCCGGAATTCGCCGCGAATGGCAAGGGCGATATCGAGATTCGCCATCTACTCGGTCACACCTCCGGGGTCTCGGGTTGGGAGCGGCCGATCGAGCTGGCCGATATCTACGACACCGAGGCGGCGAGCGCGCGGCTCGCGACACAGCCGCCGTGGTGGGAGCCGGGCACGGCATCGGGCTATCACGCACTGAACTATGGACATCTGGTCGGGGAGGTGGTCCGTCGAATTACGGGCCGCACCCTCGGCCAGTTCTTCGCCGAGGAACTCGCCGGACCGCTGAATGCCGATTTCCATATCGGCACCGCACCCGAAAACCATCACCGCATCGCACCGCTCGTCCCGCCGCCGCTGCTGCAATTCGATATGGCCGCGCTCGATCAGGACAGCATCCTGGTCAAGACGCTCACCAGTCCGCTGCTCGATATTCCGGAGGCCAATAGCGCCGCATGGCGGGAGGCCGAAATCGGGGCGGTGAACGGGCACGGCAATGCGCATTCAGTGGCCGCGGTGCAGTCGCTGGTCGCCTGCGGTGGAGCGCTGCACGGCCGAAGGTTGTTGTCGGAGAAGACAATCGATCTCATCTTCGAACAGCAGTCCGACGGTGCGGATCTGGCCCTGCTACTGCCGCTGCGCTTCGGGCTCGGTTACGGACTCCCCCAGTCGCAGACCGCGCCGGAGGTGCCCGACGGGAAGGTCTGCTGGTGGGCCGGATTCGGCGGCGCCATCGTGGTCAACGATCTCGATCATCGAGTCACCTTCGCCTACACCATGAACAAGATGGCGCCGGGACTCATCGGCTCCGATCGTGCGAATGCCTATCTGCGCGCGGTGTTTTCGGTGGTGCGCGCATGATGCGGGCATTACAGCTCACCGAACCGGGTGTACTCGAACTGCGTGAGGTCGCGGTGCCCGTGATCGGTCCGACTGATCTGCTGCTGCGGGTCGGTGCGGCGGGTATCTGTCATTCCGATCTGCATGTGCTGCATATTCCGTTCAAATTGCGCGAGGATCCGCTGACGCTCGGGCACGAGGTGGCGGGCACCATCGAGGCGGTCGGCAGTGCGGTCGACAGTCGGGTGGTCGGCGAACGCGGCATCGTCTACCTGTGCTGGTCGTGCGGTGTCTGCCGAGAGTGTGTGAGCGGCAATGAAAATGTGTGCCTCGCCGCCGGACGTACCGCCATGCCGCCGTGTCCGGGACTCGGTCCAGACGGCGGGATGGCGGAGTACATCCGCATACCCGCCAGCTCTTTCGTGCCGATCGGCGAGCTGGATTTCCTGCAGGCCGCGCCGCTGGCCGATGCGGCGCTGTCCAGCTATCACGCCATCAACGGCGCGCGAGAGCAGTTGTACCCCGGTTCGGTCGCGGTGGTCATCGGCATCGGCGGACTCGGCCATGTCGCGGTGCAGATCCTTACCGCGACCAGCGCGACGCACGTGATCGCCGTTGACGTGAGCGAGGACAAACTGGCCCTGGCCGCCCGCTGCGGTGCGGCCGATGGCCTGCTCTCCGGTGCCGATACCGCGCGCGAAATCCTGGACCGCACCGATGGCCGTGGTGCCGATGCCGTTTTCGACTTCGTCGGTGTCGATGCGACCGCCAGGTTGGCAGTGGAATCGGTCGCCCCCAATGGCGCGTATCGCATGATCGGGCTCGGCGGTGGTGCACCGGAAGTCACGGCCGGACCAGCGGGCGGTCCGGGCTGGCCATGGGGCGCTTCGATTCGAAAGTGCTACGGCGGCACCAAATCCGATCTGATCAACTCCGTAGCCCTGGCCCAGTCGGGCCGGCTGACCGTCGAAACCGAACGCTTCGAGTTGGCGGACGGCCGCGCAGCCCTCGACCGACTGGAGCGCGGACTCATTACCGGCCGCGCCGTACTGGTGCCCTGACCCACGAGGAAGTGCCTCCTATGACAAAGCCTTTCGATCCACAGGCAATGGCCGCACAGGCCGTTGCGCGGCTGACCGGTCCCGGCGGGCCGTTCGAGATGACGGTCGAAAATGTACTCGGCGCGCGTATTCCGGTGATCAAGGACCGGGTGCGCGCATTGCGCGAAGTGCTCGCGGCATCGGTCGCCCTGGGTGATCGCGACTACCTGGTCACCGAGGACCGACGGATGTCCTATGCCGAGCACGTGGCCGCTGTCGGCGCGCTGGCTCGCGCGCTGCGGGAGCGATACGGCGTCGGAAAGGGTGACCGAATCGGCATTCTCGCGGCCAACACTACCGAGTGGGTGGTGACTTTCTGGGCCGCGCAGACGCTGGGCGCGATCGCCGTCGGCTACAACGCCTGGTGGATGCCGCGCGAAATCGCCTACGGTTTGGAGCACACCAGCCCGAAGGTCCTGATCGTCGATGCGAAACGCGCAGGCCAGGTGGCGCAGCTGGATATCCGGGTTCCCGTGCTCACCATGGAGCACGACCTACCCGCGCTGATCGCCGAGTACGGCGACGGCGAGCTACCGAACACCCCGGTAGACGAAGACGATCCCGCGGTAATCCTCTACACCAGCGGCACCAGCGGCCGCCCCAAGGGCGCAGTGCATTCGCAGCGAAACCTGGTGGCGGTCATCGACTATCACCGGTTCAACGACACGCTCGCCGCCGCCTTCCAGGGCGGCATCGACGACGGCAGTCCGAAGGGCCGCCGATTCCTGCTCACCTCCCCGCTGTTCCACATCGCCAGCCTGCACAATCTGGTGCTGCCGCGCATGGCGACCGGCGATACCGCCGTCATCTATCAGGGCGCGTTCGACGCCGACCGGATACTGCGGCTGATCGAACAAGAGCGGATCAGCAACTGGGGTGCGATGCCGACCATGGCGAGTCGCCTGCTCGAAGTGGACCTGTCGAAGTACGATCTGACCTCGCTGGCCGCCTTCTCGCTGAATTCGGCTCCGTCCTCGGCCGCACTGCAACAGCAACTGCGCGAACAACTTCCAGTCGCCAAGACCGCGCTGGTGACCAGCTACGGCATGACCGAATGCAGTACCGCGGCGACCATTGCCGCACCGGCCGAACTCGCCGCCTTTCCGGACACCGTGGGCCGTCCCGTGATCGGAGTCGACCTGCAGATCCGCGATGCGCTCGGCGAACCCGTCGGCGAGGGCGTCGAGGGTGAGATCTGGGTGCGCAGCCCCTACGTCATGCTCGGCTACTGGGCGGATGAGGCCGCCACGGCCGCCGCCATCACGCCAGAGCGCTGGTTGCGCACCGGCGATATCGGAGTCCTCGAGCAAGGCCGACTCCGATTGTCCGGCAGGCGTTCGGATCTCATCCTGCGCGGTGGCGAGAATGTGTACCCGACCGAGGTCGAGCAGTGTCTGGACGAACATCCCGCGGTGCGCGAATCCGCCGTCGTCGGGATGCCCGATGACGATCTCGGCCAGCTGGTCGCGGCACTGGTTGTCGTCGAGAATGCCTCCGCCACAACCGAACAGGAACTGACGGAATTCGCGAGGCAGCGCATCGCGTACTACAAGGTCCCCGCACGGTGGCGGATCACCACGACTCCCCTGACCCGCAATGCGACCGGCAAGGTCGTGCGGGCCGGGATTGCCGACGCCCTTTCCGCCGCGGAGTGAAGTTATGTACGACACGATCATCAAAGGCGGACGTTGGTTCGACGGCACCGGTTCGCCCTCGGCCATCCGTCACCTCGGAATCCGGGAAGGTTCTATAGCCGCAGTTTCGGCCGAACCGCTCGATGAGACCGACTGCCCGCACGTCATCGATGCCACCGGGAAATGGGTGATTCCCGGCATGATCGATATCCATACCCACTACGACGTCGAGGTGCTGCAGAGTCCGGCGCTGGCCGAATCCATCCGGCACGGCATTACCACCGTGCTGCTCGGGTCGTGCTCATTGTCGACGGTGCATGTCGACGCATCGGACGCCGGTGATCTGTTCGGCCGGGTGGAGGCCATTCCGCGCAAACATGTGAGCGCGGCAATGACCGAAATCAAGTCTTGGACTTCGGCGCACGAATATGTCGAGGCGCTGGAGGCGCTGCCGCTCGGGCCCAACCTCGCCGCCTTCATCGGGCATTCCGATATCCGCGCCGCTGAGATGGGATTGGATCGCGCCACCCGCAAGGAGATTCGGCCCACGGATGCCGAATTGGACTCCATGGCAGTGAAACTCGATGAGGCATTGGACGCGGGCTTCGTCGGCATGTCCTCCCAACAGCTGCTATTCGACAAGCTCGACGGTGAGGTCTGCCGATCGCGCACCCTGCCCTCGACCTATGCGACCACCCGCGAACGCCGCAGGCTGAATGCGATCCTGCGGCGTCGCGGCCGGGCGTTGCAGGGCGGGCCGGATGTGGCCCGGCCGCAAAGTCTGGTCGCGATGGCGGCGAGCAGCCTCGGCATCTTCCGCAAACCACAGAAGGTCAGCCTGCTGTCGGCGGCCGATATCAAGGCCATTCCCACTGTCGCCCAGATCTTTCCGTTGATCGCACGGCTGCTCAATCGGCTCGGCGGTGACTTCCGCTGGCAGCATCTGCCGGTGCCGTTCGAGGTCTACTCCGACGGTATCGATTTGCCGGTATTCGAGGAATTCGGTTCGGGCGCAGCGGCATTGCATCTGTCCAACCAGTTGGAGCAGCGCCGGGAGCTACTGCGGGACGAAGGCTATCGACGCCGATTCCGTAAGGATTACGACAAGAAGTTCGGGCCGCGGGTATGGCATCGCGATTTCTTCGACGCCGAAATCGTCGAGTGTCCGGATGCTTCGGTGATCGGCAAGACCTTCGGTCAGGTCGGGCAGGATCGCGGTGGCTTGCATCCGGTGGACGCGTTTCTGGATCTGGTCGTCGAATACGGGGACAAAGTGCGTTGGCGCACAACGATTTCCAATCACCGACCACAGGTGCTCGACAAATTCGCCGCCGACCCCGGGGTGCAGCTCGGCTTCTCGGATGCGGGCGCGCATCTGCGGAATATGGCCTTCTACAACTTCGGGCTGCGGTTTCTGCGCCGGGTCTACGACGCCGAGCGCGCGGGGCGTCCGTTCCTGTCCCTCGAACGCGCGGTGCATCGGATCACCGGTGAACTCGCCGACTGGTACGGCATCGACGCGGGCCACCTGCGTCTCGGGGACCGCGCCGATCTGGTCGTCATCGATCCCGCACAACTGGACGAGACCATCGAGGCCTACGCCGAAGCACCGATCGCTGTATTCGACAACCTGTCGCGCATGGTCAACCGTAGTGACGCCACGGTGGTCGCGGTGCTCGTCGGCGGGGAGTATGTCTTCGGGGCGGGCGTGTCGGCACCGGTGCTCGGCACCCGCCGGACGGGCCGCTTCCTCCGGGCGAGTACCTGACCTCGCCATACCGACCGCCCCCAGACAGCTCGCTTCGCCGCCGCATGCACGCTCAGGGTGCTGCCACCTCGCTGCGCTACGCGATGGCGCATCCGGACGTGCGCCCTGATGTTGTGCAACCCCCTGACCTGGAACACCATGCGCGCCGGAGGCCAGTCGGCGCTGGCATGGTCGATACCAGACTCCCGCTGGCACCGGTGCCCGCAGGTTGGTGCTTCCGGATGGCATCATCTCGCGGATCGTCGCCGATCAGCGCGCAGAACCGCATCCTGTCGGCCCGCGCGGGAGCCCGACTCGACGAGACACTGCATCCACACACTCGAATTAAGCTCACGGAATGCGACCACCTGCCTATGGTGGAGGATCCAGAGAACCGTAACGAACATCATCACTACCTTTCTGTTCAGTCCAGAGGTACGGCCGTTCGGCCTTACAGAACACCCGGTCAACCCCGGATTCAGGTGTTGATCTTGTTGTTTGAGAGCGCCGAACGCGGTTACCCGAACCTCAGCCATCGAGGAAAGGGACGTCATGTTGCTACGCCGATTTGCCCGACCACTGCTGGCGACCGCGTTCGTCGCCGATGGGGTCGACGCACTGGTCCACCCCGAGCCGCGCACCCAAGCGGCATCGACCCTGGTCCAGCAGGGTCAGCAATCGCTGCCCGACAAGTTCGCCGCGAAATTGCCAGCGGATCCGGGGACGGTCGTGCGGATCAATGCGATCACCCAGGTCTCGGCCGGTGTGCTGCTTGCCCTCGGTAAGTTCCCGCGCCTGGCCTCGCTCACCTTGGCCGCGACGGTGATTCCCGCGACGGTCACCGAACAGGATTTCTGGGCGGAAAAGGATCCGGAGCGCAAGGCGGCCAAGCGCAACGCCTTCCTCAAGGATGTGAGTCTGCTCGGCGGTCTGATGATCGCCAGCGCGGATACCGAGGGCAGGCCGTCGCTCGGCTGGCGTGGTCGACGCGCCGCGAGCAATGCCACGGCGGCGGTTTCGGCCGCATTGCCGTTCACCGCAACGGATTCGGCGACCGGCGAGGCACTGCGACGGCATGCAGTCGATGCCGCTGTGCGGGCCCGTGAACTCGGCGATGTCGCGGCGACGCGGGTCGCGGGTGTCGCGCAGGAGCGGGGCTCCGATATCGCGGATACCGTCAAGGAGCACGGTCCGGAATGGGCCGAGTCGGCCAGAGAACGCGGTGCGAAGTGGGCGGAAAAGGCGGCCGAACTCGCCGAGCTCGCCAAGGAACGCGGGCCCGAACTCGCATCGACGGCGCGTGAGCGCGGTGCGCATCTCGCCGAAATGGCTCAGCACCGCGGGGCCGAGCTCGCCGAGCTCGCCAAGGAACGCGGACCGGAATTCGCTTCGACCGCGCGCGAGCGCGGCGCCGAACTCTCGGAGAAAACCCAGAAGCGTAGTGCGCGCTTGGCGGAGAAGGCCCAGCACCGCGGCATCGAGCTCGCCGAGCTCGCCAAGGAACGCGGGCCCGAACTCGCCTCGACCGCACGCAAACGTGGCGCCGAACTCTCGGAGAAAGCACAGAAGCGCGGTGCGCGTTTAACCGAGAAGGCGGAGCGGCAGGCCAAGAAGGCGCAGCCGCGGGTCGACAGGGCGCTGCGCCGTCTCGATAAGGCTCAGGAGCGTGCGGCTCTCGCGCAGGAACGGATCGCCAACGCACGTGCCCGCGTGGAGGCGCGGCGCAGCTGAAAGCACACGGACCCTACACCGGGGCAGCACATCCCGGTGTAGGGTCCGCGAGTGCCGCGGCCAAGGAACCGACGCGGCAGAAGTTCGTGGTGAGTCCGGTGAGCTCGATGGCCCGATCGACACAGCGCACCGTGGTGATCAAAACCATTCGGCGGTCGGCCTTTTCCGCCGCCGCCTGGGCCTCGACCAGGGTCGTCAGTCCGGCGGCGGCGAAGAAGGTGACCGGGGACAGGTCGACGACCATGATCGAGCCCTGAGAACCGAAGGCGCGCAATAGCTTGTCCCGTAGTCGCGGCGCGGTCGACAAATCGACCTCGCCCGCGACGACCACCAGCGTGACATCACCACGCGGACGGCTCACGGTGAATTGGATGATCCGAGCTCCGGACACGGTCGAAATATCAACGCGCTCACCGTGTCCGGTTTTGTCACGGTCAGCGGGTCTACCTGCCGGATAAGCGAAATGGGTCGACATGCGCTGGCTCCTGCGGTCCGGTCGGACCTGTCTCACCAGTCAAGCAGGGTCGGCCGGGTCTGTACAGGGATCCTGTGCGCCGCACGGTAACGGATGCGAAAAATCTCCGGGAACCAGGGCGTGGGGCCGTACGACTAAGTGTGCATGCAGCACACAGCGGTGCGGATGCGCCCTACCGACACCGGCGATCGCATCGAAAGATCCCGCCCATGAAACGTAGCGCGGTGCTGGCCCTGGCCGTCGGCACCCTCGCCGTCGCCGGATGTTCGACGACGGTCACCGAATCGGCGACCACCGCACCCGCTGCCGCGACCGAGGGCATCACGAAATATCCCGTCACCGTGGAGAACTGCGGCAAGAGCTACACCTTCAGCGAGGCACCGAACCGGGTCGTGGTGATGAACGGCGGTTCCATCGGCGAGGTTTCGTCGCTGGTCGCCCTGGGCGTCGCGGACCGCGTCATCGCCAATGCGCAGTCCTACGGCTCCTCCGATGTGCCCGGCCGCGGCGATGCCATCGCGGCTCTGCCGACCGGTGGGATAACGCCGAACAACCTGCAGGACATCCCCCGCGAGGCCATGCTCACACAGCATCCAGATCTCGTCATCTCCACCGGGGGTGGCGGCTTCTCCGCCGATCAGGGTTTCGCGACTCGCGCGGAGCTGTCGGGTGCCGGTGCCAATACCTATGTGCCCCGGGCCAATTGCGGTTCGACCGGTGCAGTCACCGGTACTCCGACCATCGAGGACAGCTATGCGATGCTCCGCGACTTCGGCACGATCTTCGATGTGCCCGGCCGCGCCCAGAAGCTCATCGACGACGCCGAGCGCAAGATCGCCGAGACATCCGCGCGGGTGGCCGGGCAGCCGAAGAAGAATGTCCTGCTCATTTTCCCGGGTATGGGTATGGGCGACGGGGGCGACTTTTCGGCCATTGCGGCGGGCGGTATCTGGAACGACGTAATCGACAAGGCCGGTGCGATGAATCCGTTCAACCACACGGACGGAACCACTTTCGTGACGATCAGCAAGGAACAGCTCGCCGTCGCCCCGATCGACGGGCTCATCGTGGTCGACTACCGCAATCCCGACATCGATGGCGCGGCCAAGCGGATCCTCGAGCAGTTCCCGCAGTGGAATGCGAGTAAGAACACCAACTACACGGTGCTCTCGGATTCGATCTACCTCGGGCCGAGCAATGACATCGCGGTAGACAAGATCGCCAGACTCGTACACCCCGAACAATTCTCATGACCAACACGCTTCGAAGACAGCGGTTATCAGCGACGACACCGCTGCCCATCGCGATTGCCGTTTCGGTGGCAATCCTGTTCGTGGTCATGCTGGTATCCATCGGTGTGGGATCGGTGACGGTCTCGATTGCCGATACGTTCCGCGTCATTCTCGCCCACTTATCCGGTAACACACCGGATGTCGGGTTCACGGTCGACCAGATCGTCTGGAACTATCGCCTCCCCCGGGTAATCCTCGCCGCGCTCTGCGGCTGCGGCTTGGCGATCTCGGGCGTGATTCTGCAAGCGCTGGTGCACAATCCGCTCGCCGACCCGTATGTGCTCGGATTGTCATCGGGTGCCTCGCTCGGCGCGGTGACCGTGATCGTCACCGCGGGTGCGGCACTCGGCGGTATCGGCGTCTCAGGCGCCGCCTTTGTCGGCGCAATCGGCACCGCCGCAGTGGTTTTCGCAGTCGGACAGCGACGCGGCACGCTGGCACCGACCCGTCTGGTGCTGGCCGGTGTCGCCGTCGGCTATCTGCTGCTGGCGGCGACGAACTATCTCCAATTGCGTGCCACCCCGAATGAGCTTCGCGCGGTGATGTTCTGGACCATGGGCAGCGTCTCCGGGGCGAGTTGGACCCGACTCGGACCGGTCACGCTGGTAGTCCTCGTGGTCGTGACCGTCGTGCTGGCCTTCGGCCGTCGCCTCAATGTGCTCGGCACCGGCGACGAACAGGCCACCGCGCTCGGCGTCGACGTCCGCACCACCCGGATCATCCTGCTGGTGCTTGCCTCCCTGCTGACCGGCGTGCTCATCGCTGTGGCGGGCGGAATCGGCTTCGTGGGCTTGATGATTCCGCATCTGACACGTCTGGCCTTCGGTGTGGACCACCGTAGGGTGCTACCGCTGGCGGCACTGCTCGGCGCGGCATACCTGGTCCTGGTCGACCTGCTGTCGCGAACCATCGACGCCCCGCACGAACTCCCGCTCGGCATCTTCACCGCCGCCTTCGGCGCGCCGTTCTTCCTTTGGCTACTCCGCCGCGAGGGAGGTCCCGCATGACCGGGCGACCCGCCCACACTGGGTGCCCGGTTGCGGCACAGGGCGGCCGGATCGCCGAGTTGTCGGTGGTTGAGGTCACTATCGCTCTCGCAAGCGCACAGGTGCTGGATGCGGTGACGTTGCATGCTCCGCCGGGGTCGTTCGTCGGGGTGGTGGGACCGAATGGAAGCGGTAAGACGACGCTGTTGCGCGCCATCTATCGCTCGCTGCGACCGGAGCGAGGCATGGTGCTGATCGATGGGGCCGATATCAGTGCGATGTCGGTGCGTGCGGCGGCACGCACCACGGCGGCGGTGCTGCAAAATAGTTCGGGCGCGCCGGAATTGACAGTCGCGGAGCTGATCGGCCTGGGCCGCAATCCGCATCACGCACTGTTCAGCCGGGACTCCGCCGCCGATCATGCGGCAGTGGCGGACGCCATGGCACGCACCGGTGTCACCGACTACGCCGAACGCCCGATCGGCTCGCTATCGGGTGGTGAGCGTCAGCGGGTGCTGTTGGCCAGAGCGCTCGCACAGCAGCCGCGCCTGCTGGTCCTCGACGAACTGACCAACCATCTCGACGTGCGCGCCCGATTCGAACTGCTCGACCTGGTCCGCTCGACCGGTATCACCACGCTGGCGGTACTGCACGAATTGGATCTGGCGGTGCGCTGCTGTGACCAGCTGGTCGTGCTCGATCATGGCAAGGTCGTCGCGGCGGGTGCGGTGCTCGAGGTCATGACGCCCGAGCTGCTACGGAAAGTCTTCGGTGTCAATGCCACTGCCGAGCAACACGATGACGGCGTTGTCCGATTGCACTACGCAGCAAAGCCTTTGGCCGCCCGATAAACAGTGGCGTCGACGCTGGGGCTCGTTACTCGATGCGGCCGCGACGGCTGCACCGCGCTCACGCACCGAAATAGTGGCGCCACACCGAGGCGGCGGCGCGGCTCGACGCTCGGGATTCGTTACTCGGGGAGCCGCGACGGCTGCACCGCGCTCATGCATCCCGCCGGAATTGCGGCGGCACAACGAGGCGGCGGCGCGGCTGGACGGCTCTGGCAGTCGCGGGACGGATCAACAACGAGTTGACCGAAGTCAACCGTTGGCGCGACGCCTACCTCCGAAACGCGTTGCGGCGATGAGGTCTTCGCGGGCACGTGCGACTCGGGACCGCACCGTGCCCACCGGACACCCGCACACCGCTGCTGCCTCGGCATACGACAAACCGAGCACCTGCGTCAGTACCAGCGCCTCCCGGCGCTCCGCGGACAGATCCTCGAGTAACAGCTTCAGCTCCACGGTGTCGGCGAGCCCATCCCGCCGCGCCACCTGACGGTCCGCCGCGGCCACCCAGTCGACGCCCGGGGCAATGCGCGGTCGGGCCACGGCCATCCGCACCTGGTCGACGACGACGCGGCGCGCGATCGACAGCAACCAGGTCCGGGCGCTGGAACGACCCTCGAAGCGCTTGATGCTGCCCAACGCGCGCAGATAGGTCTCCTGGGTCAGATCATCGGCACGCGACAGCTCGGTGAGGTGGGCCAGCAACCGCCAGACATCCTTCTGGGTGGCCCGGATAAAAGCTTCCAGAGCTCGTCGATCCCCATGCGCCGCAGCAAGTGCCAGCTGAGTCGTCTCGTCATCCTCGGCGGGCGTCGGCATGAGCTCGACAATAACCTGTGCGCGCCGCGGGAACTTTGTGGTGCTGGCGGACGACAATCTGGACGTGGAGTGCAAGGTATGCCGGACCGCGCTGTCGGCCCGGATCGATGGCGAACGCGAAACCGTGCCCGCGGCGCGCGTCGACGAACACCTCGAACAGTGCGCGCAGTGCTGTTCCTGGTACGCGGCCGCCGTGGAAACCTCGCGCCTGCTGCGCGGCGGCTCGGCGTACGCACCCGACCTCACCGATGCCATATTCGCTGCCGCCGATCTGGAGCGGCCGCGCGGATCGAGGTGGCGGACATCACTTTCGGAGGTGAAGTGGACCAGGCTACTGCTCGGACTACTCGGGGTCGTGCAGTGCGCGCTGGCGATCGGCCAGTTCGCCGGATTCGACTTCGGTATGACCCATCACCACGGCGCTGAAATGGCCGAGCACCTGATGAACGAGTCCACGGCATGGAGCCTGGCAATCGGCATCGGATTCATCTACTGCGCGCTGCGGCCGTACGCCACCTCCGGTGTGCTGCCGGTGCTCGGCGTGCTGGTGACAACGCTCACGGCCTTCGTCATCGGTGATCTGTATTCGGGGGTCGTGCCGATCTCTCGGGTGCTCTCGCACGGCATTCTGGTCGCCGCGCTGGTGTTGGTCGTGGTGGTACATCGCACCCGCCGAACGGAAACCTCACCGCCGACCCGCACGAGCAATCCCGCCCCCGCTGAACCCGTGCTGCCGCCCGGTGCACGATTCGGCCGCCGCACCGGCCATCTCCGCTCGACCCACGATCCTGCCGCCTGACCGAACGGAATTGAATGAATACAGCATTGCGCGGCGATTCCATGCGAGGTAGCGGTCAGACGACGGGTGGGCTCGATCTCGCCACCGTTGCAGAACGCGAAACCACCCGCATTTCGCTCGCGGTATCCGGAATGACCTGTGCCGCTTGCGCGAACCGAGTGGAACGCAAGCTCAATAAGGTCGACGGCGTACTCGCTTCGGTGAACTATGCGACCGGCGTCGCCACTGTCGATGCGGCCGAGGGCATTTCGGCCGACCAGCTCTGCGCCGAAGTAGTGGCGGCCGGTTACGGTGCGGAGCCGAGCGACAGCACCGGACCCATCTCCTGCGCCCCCGAGGAGGCGGCGGTCCGGGATCTGTTCCGCCGCTTGGTCGTCGCGCTACTGCTGTTCTTCCCCCTCGCTGATTTGTCGGTGATGTTCGCGATGGTCCCCGCCACCCGGATCACCGGCTGGCAGATCATCCTGACCGTGCTGGCGCTGCCCGTCGTGCTGTGGGCGGCCGCGCCATTGCATCGAAAGGCACTGGCGGGTGCGAAGAATTTCACGGCGAGCATGGACACGCTGGTGTCCGTCGGTGTGACGACCGCGACGCTGTGGTCGCTGGATACCATGTTCCTGCACGCGAATCGGACCGAAATCCCGAACGGCGTATGGGACGCGTTCTGGTCCGGTGATTCGATCTACCTCGAAGCCGCGGCGGGTATCACCACATTCGTGCTCGCCGGACGGTATTTCGAGGCGAAGGCCAAGCGTTCGGCGGGCAGCGCGCTGCGTGCGCTGGCCGCGCTCGGCGCGCGCGAGGTCACGGTGCTGACCCGCGACAATCGCGAAATGCGGGTCCCCATCGGCGAACTCGTCGAGGGACAGCGGTTCGTGGTGCGCCCCGGTGAGACCATCGCCACCGACGGCCTGGTGGTTTCCGGCGAGTCGAGTGTGGATGCCAGCGCCATGACCGGCGAATCAATACCGGTCGAGGTTACCGAGGGTATGTCGGTCATCGGCGGCACCACCGCGCTCACCGGTCGGCTGATCGTGGAGGCGGCCGCGGTGGGCGCGGGTACGAAGCTGTCGGGCATGATCCGGTTGGTCGAGCAGGCGCAGACCGGGAAGGCGCGCATGCAGCGCGTGGCCGACCGGGTCTCCGCTGTCTTCGTGCCCTTCGTCTTCGCCGTGGCGGCAGGTACTTTCGCGACGTGGTGGCTGCTCGGTTCCGGTGTGGACCGGGCCGCCTCGGCCGCCCTCGCGGTGCTGGTGGTCGCGTGTCCGTGCGCGTTGGGGCTGGCGATTCCGACGGCGCTGATGGTGGCCTCCGGGCGCGGAGCCCAGCTGGGCATTTTCATCAAGGGGCATCGTGCGCTCGAGGCCACCCGCGATGTGGACACGGTGGTGTTGGACAAGACCGGCACAGTCACCAACGGTGTGATGAGCGTCGTCGCGGTGACCGTGACGGATTCGGCGACCGATGACGAGGTGTTACGACTGGCGGGCGCGGTGGAGGCAGCCTCTGAACACGCCGTGGCCGCAGCCATCACCCGGCGCGCCAGGACGGTACTCGACGAACTACCGGAGGTCGAATCCTTCACGGCACTACCGGGTTTAGGTGCACGAGGTGTAGTGGCGGGTCGTGAAATCATGGTCGGTCGCCTGCGCCTGCTGAAGGATCGCGGTATCGATGTCCCGCAGACGCTGAGTCGTGCTGTGCGCCAACAGGAACGCGCGGGACGCACCGTGGTGCTCGTGGTAGTCGACGGTGCGGCCAGCGCGGTGATCGCGGTCGCCGATACCGTGAAGGACACCGCCGCCGATGCCATCGCCCGGCTGCATGCGCTCGGCCTGCGCGTCATGATGTTCACCGGTGACAACGCATATGCCGCACAGTCGGTCGCGGATGAGATCGGCATCGCTGAGGTGGTCGCCGAACTGCTTCCGGAGGGCAAGGTCGAACTGATCGCCCGCATGCAGGAACAGGGCCGCCGCATCGTCATGGTCGGCGACGGCATCAATGACGGCGCCGCGCTGGCCACCGCCGACCTCGGCATGGCCATCGGGGCGGGTACCGATGTCGCGATCGCGGCCGCCGATATCATCCTGGTCCGCGACGATCTCGCCGCCGTTGCCGATGCCATCGAACTCGCACATGCCACCTTGCGCACCATCAGGGGAAATCTGGTGTGGGCCTTCGGTTATAACGTGGTCGCCATCCCGGTGGCGGTGCTCGGCCTGCTGAATCCATTGATCGCCGGTGCGACCATGGCATTCTCGTCGTTCTTCGTGGTCTCCAACAGTCTGCGGCTGCGGCGGGTGCGGTTCCCGCGCTGAATCAGCGGCGTGACTGCGCCAACTGCTCCAGCATGGCGTTGTAGGCGACGAGGTCGGAGTCTGCGTACTCGTCGTCCTTGCGGTCGGTGCGCACCGCGGTGCGGCGATCCTGGGCCACCCACTGCGTCAGCAGCGCACCGACCACCAGCAGGATCGGGATTTCGCCGGAGACCCAGGCAATGCCGCCGCCGACTCGCTGATCAGCCATCAGGTCCATATGCCAGGTCAACTGGAGTTGTTCGTAGAAACGCTCGCCGATGATGGTGTTCATCGACATCACCGCGACGCCGAAGAAGGCGTGAAAAGGCATGATGGCGAACAACATACCGAGCCGACCCAGATGTGGCAGGCGACGCGGGCCCGGGTCGATGCCGATAATGGCCCAGTAGAACAGATAGCCGATGATCAGGAAGTGCACGTTCATCAAGACGTGCCCCCAGTGATAACGGATCAGGTTCTGGAACAGCGGTGTGAAGTACAGGCCGTAGAGCGAGAGCACGAAGGCCGTGATCGCGGTGCCGGGGTGGGCCAGTATCGCGGTCGGGCGCGAATGCAGAATCCACAGAACCCATTCACGCACACCGGGAACCGCGTCCTTGGGTGCGGCGGGGACGGTACGCAGCAGCAGGGTCACCGGTGCGCCGAGTACCAGCAGCACCGGTACGAACATATTGAGCGCCATATGCGTGATCATGTGCAGGCTGAACATGGCATAGCCGTATGTGCCGATGCCCGATGACGTCGAAATCAGCAGGGCCACACAGCCGCTCGTCCATGACAGCGTGCGCCATGGCGACCAGGTATCTCCGCGCCGCCGCAGCCGCAGCACCCCGGCGGCGTACAGCGCGATACCGGCGATACCGGCGGTACCGAGGACGATATCGAAGCGCCACATGGTCATCAGTCGCCACACATCGGCCTGCCCCGGCAGATCGAAGCCGAGGAACACCTCCTGCGCGGTGAATGAGCGGTCGGCGAACGCCGGAGCCGGTTGGACGGCCATCGACACCAGGGCGGCCGTCGCGACTACGGAAAGCGCGCCGGTTCCGGAGATCAGGACGCTCGAAACATTCTCGGCGGCAAACCTTCTCAGCATGGTCCCGATCGCGACGGCCGACACGACGACCACTAGAGCGAGCCGACCGTAGCTGGTGCTGAACAGCGCCGACCACGGCAACAGGATGGCACCGAGCACCAACCCGCTGAGCGTGGCCGCGGCAAGACACAACTGCCCGATGAGCGCGTACCGCCGGACCGCAGCCTGGGAACGGTTGCGCCGGACCTGTGCCGCCACACACCACGCCAGACCCGGCAGCACTGAGACCGCCGGTTGGAAGATGATCATCGCGCCGGTGGCGAAGTCGTGATTCGGCCCCTCCCCCGCATTGCCGACCATTGCCGGCGGCAGCACCGCGATCAGCGCCAGCACGGTCGGCACGACCAATCCGGTCCACGCCAACGTCAGCCGCGTAACCAGCGCGACGACACCGGCCAGCACCGCGACCACGATCCACGCCTTCGGCTTCTCGCTCGCATCGAACAGCGCGCCGACCGCACCCCGCTCCAGCGCGGCACTCATCGACAACCCGCCTACATTCGCCGCGCTCACCGGAATCAGGACCAGCGCCGAGCCGAGCCAAACCAGACTCGCCCGCTCCGCCACCCGGACCCCGGCGTAGCCGTCCACGTCGACCCGACCACGCGCGGTGACAACGGTGCAGCACAGCGCGTAGATCAACGCGCCAAGTGTGAACGCGCCCGCCAGCGCGGCGACTACCCGCAGCACGACATAGAGCAGGACATCCAGGAACCCGGGATACGCAATGCCCGCCGACTGGTACGGCATATCACCGGCCGCGAGCACAGAGAGCAGCACGAGCGCGCCGGCGGCGAGCGCCGCGATCAGCCACACGAGCTGGTCCGAGCGCTTCACCTGCACGTTTTCCACCAATCCTCGATGCCAAGAGCTGTGACGGGCAATGGACGTGCCGGCCCTCGCACACCGGTCGGCCGCGGCCCGATGCTAGTTCCCGGGCCCGCCACGGGTGCGACGCACCTCACATCGCAGGCGTCACAGCCGGACGGCGGCGGTCCGGCTGGACTGGCCGGTTTCAGATCGCTGGCCCGCATCAGCGCGCGCATCGGTCGCGGCAACCGCAGCCTCCGGGGCGGCGCGCGTACCCGGAGCACATCCCACCGTGGTCGCAGCCGGAGTCATACCGTGGAAGCAGACATGTCGGCGGCAATGGTGCAAAGCGCGCATGTCGGAAATAGAAGAGGCGCATAATCCGGACAAGGCTGATCGGCGATCGGAAGGTGGCGACGGCCGTGGTTACGACTGAACTCGAAGTTGTTCGGCCCTATCCGCAGCGGGTCGGGCCGAAGGGCTCCTATTTCTGGAAAATGCTCACGACCACCGATCCGAAGGTGCTCGGGGTCATGTATCTGACCAGCGCGATGACCTACTTCTTCATCGGTGGTCTCATCGCGCTGCTGATGCGCGGTGAGCTGGCCCGCCCCGGTATGCAGTTCCTGTCGACCGAGCAGTTCAACCAGCTGTTCACCATGCACGGCACGATCATGCTGCTGTTCTACGCGACGCCGATCCTGTTCGGCTTCGCCAACTGCGTGCTGCCGCTGCAGATCGGTGCGCCGGATGTGGCGTTCCCCCGACTCAATGCCCTCAGTTACTGGCTGTACCTGTTCGGCGCGACCATCGCCACGGCGGGATTCGTCACGCCCGGCGGCGCCGCCGACTTCGGGTGGACCGGCTACACCCCGCTGAGCACCATCGAGCACGCGCCGGGAGCGGGCGCGGATCTGTGGATCCTGGGGCTGGCGGTCTCCGGTGTCGGCACCATTCTCGGCGGCGTCAATATGATCACCACGGTGGTCTGCCTGCGCGCCCCCGGTATGACCATGTTCCGGATGCCGATCTTCACCTGGAATATCCTGGTCACCAGCATCCTGATCCTGCTTGCCTTCCCGATTCTGACTGCGGCTCTGATGGCGCTGGCCTACGACCGCCACCTCGGCGGGCATATCTACGATTCCGGCACCGGCGGCATCGTGCTGTGGCAGCACCTGTTCTGGTTCTTCGGACATCCCGAGGTGTATATCGTCGCGCTGCCGTTCTTCGGCATTGTCACCGAGATCTTCCCGGTGTTCAGTCGCAAGCCGCTATTCGGTTACACCACATTGGTTTACGCGACGCTGGCCATCGGCGCGCTGTCGGTCGCGGTGTGGGCGCACCACATGTACGCCACCGGCGCGGTGCTGCTGCCGTACTTCTCGTTCATGACCTTCTTGATCGCCGTCCCGACCGGTGTGAAGTTCTTCAACTGGATCGGCACCATGTGGCGCGGCCAGCTGACCTTCGAGACA